>JBHIWP010000009.1:0-50055 GCA_041987425.1 Promineifilaceae bacterium (SeqCode)
GGCTCGCCCGCATCTTGCCGACCGTCGCTGTCCAGGTCTTCCCAGACGTAGTTGCCGATGGCCGCCAGCGCCGGGTTGAGCGGCTGCACCAGACCGGCGTCCCAGGTGACGTCATTCTCACCGGGGGTCAGGTTGGTGGGCACGGTCAGCCCGGTGGTTGTATCGGCGTCGGAGTCAGCCGCGTCGTCTGTGCCCTGATCCTGTTGGGTGAAATCATAGCCTGCGGGCAGGACGAATTCCACGTGGTAGGTGCCGGGGGTGAGATCGAGGAATTGGTAACGGCCATTTACCTCGGTCGTTGTGGTCATGATCTGGGTGTTGCTCACATCGTACAGGCGAACTTCCACGCCCGCTACGCCTGGCTCACTGACGTTTTGCACACCGTCATTATTCAGATCTTCCCAGACGTAATCGCCCAGACTGGCAATTGCCGGAACCAAACCCGCATCCCAGGTGGGGTCATTTTCGCCCGCCACCAAAGTCGTAACGATGGTTTGTCCAGTTGTGGTGTCCACATCGGAATCTGTGGCATCGTTGCCGCTGCCGTCTTGCGTGGTGAAGGCGTAGCCGTTGGGTAAGGCCACTTCCACGTAGTAATCACCGGGCGGCAGGTTGGTGAAGCTGTAGCCGCCGCTGGCATTGGTCGCAGTGCTGTCCAGCAAGCTGCCGCTGCCGTTGTACAGGCTTACCGTCACGGCAATCACGCCATTTTCGTTGAAGTCCTGCGTGCCGTTGAGGTTGGCATCCAGCCAAACGTAGTCCCCCAGACTGGCAGGCGGCGTATAGAGGCCACCATCCCAGGTAAGGTCATTTTCGCCGGAGGTCAGATTGGTCACAACTGTTTGCCCGGTTACCGGATCGATATCGCTGTCCAGCGCGTCGTCGCTGCCCTGGTCCTGGGTAGTGACCGTATAGCCAGCAGGCGGAATAACTTCCACATAGTAATCGCCAGGAACCAGATTGGTGAAGCTGTAGTTGCCATAGGCGTCGGTGGTGGTGGTGTCCAGCAGGTTGTCGCTGGCGTCATACAGGTTGACGGTAACGTTGGGTACGCCAAACTCGCTGGCGTCTTGCAGGCCATCCTGGTTGGCATCCAGCCAGACGGTGTCGCCCAGGCTGGCGGGAATGATGTGCAGGCCGCCGTCCCAGGTGGGATCGTTTTCGCCCGCGACGAGGTTGGTTACGGCCGTTTGCCCGCTGCCCGGATCAATGTCGCTGTCGATAGCATTATCACTGCCCTGATCTTGCAGCGTGATGGTGTAACCGGCAGGCGGCACCACTTCCACGTAATAGTCGCCGGGCGGCAAATTGGTGAAGCCGTACTGGCCGAAGGCGTCGGTGGTGGTTGTGTCGATGAAGGTGTCGGCGCTGTCGTACAGATTCACGGTGACGCCAGGCACGCCAAACTCATCGCCGTCTTGGATGCCGTCTTGGTCGGCGTCCAGCCAGACGGTGTCGCCCAGGCTGGCAGGCTGCGTGTAGAGGCCGCCGTCCCAGGTGGGGTCGTTTTCGCCAGAGGTCAATGTGGTAACGATGGTCTGGCCGCCGCTGTCGATGTCGGAATCGGCCAAATCGTCTCCACCCTGGTCCTGAGGCACAATGGTATAGCCAGCGGGCGGTGTCACCACGATGTAGTAGTCGCCCGGTGGCAGATTAGTGAAGCTGTAGCCGCCGTTGCCGTCGGTGGTGGTTGTGTCCAGCAAATTGTCGCTGCTGTCGTACAGCTCCACGGTCACGCCACTGATGCCGTATTCATTGCCATCTTGAATGCCGTCCTGGTCAACGTCTAGCCAGACATAGTCGCCGATGCTGGCGGGAGCGATGTAAAGACCGGCGTCCCATGTTGGATCGTTCTCGCCAGAAGCGAGCGTGGTGTCGATGCTTTGACCAGTAGACGTGTTAACGTCGCTGTCCAGCGCATCGTCACCGCCCTGGTCTTGCCCGGTGATGATGTAGCCCGCGGGCGGCACCACCTCGATGTGATAGTCGGCCGGGGCCAGGTTGGTGAAGGCGTAGTTACCGTAGGCGTCGGCGCTGGTGGTGGCAATGAAGGTATCGCTGCTGTCGTACAGGTTCACCGTGACGCCGGGCACGCCGTATTCGCCAGGGTCCTGCACGCCATCTTGATTTGCATCCAGCCAGACGAGATCGCCCAGGCTGGCGGGCAGGATGTAGAGCCCAGCATCCCAGGTGGGATCATCTTCAGCGGCGGTCAGGGTGGTGGTGGCGGTTTGGCCGCTGCCGTTGATGTCGGAATCGGCCGTATCGCCGGTCTGGTCTTGAGGGCTGATGCTGTAGCCAGCGGGCGGCGTTACCACGATGTAGTAGTCGCCGGGAGGCAGGTTGCTGAAGCCATAGCTGCCATCGCCCAGCGTGCTGGTGGTGCCAACAAGGTTGTCGCTGCTGTCGTACAGCGCCACCGTCACGCCGCCGATGCCCAGTTCGCCGCTGTCCTGCACGCCGTCCTGGTTGGCGTCCAGCCAGACAAAGTCGCCAATGCTGGCCGGATCGATGTGCAGCCCGCCGTCCCAGGTCGTGTCGTTTTCGCCGGAGGTAAGCGTGGTGGTAATCGTTTCACCCGTGGTGGGGTCAATGTCGCTGTCGAGGGCGCTGTCGCTGCCCTGGTTTTGCAGCGTGATCGTGTAGCCCAGGGGCGGTGTGACGGTGACATAGTAGTCGCCCGGCGGCAGGTTGGTGAAGCTATAGCTGCCGTCAAAGGCGGTTGTCGTCGTGTCGATCAGATTGTCGCTGCTGTCATACAGCTCGACCGTGGCGCCGGGCACGCCGTACTCGCCATTATCTTGCACGCCATCCTGGTTGGCATCCAGCCAAACAAGGTCGCCGATGCTGGCGGGGTCGATGTGCAGGCCAGCATCCCAGGTGGGATCGTTCTCGCCCGGATCAAGCGTGGTCGCGATGGTCTGACCAGTGGTCGTATCAATGTCACTGTCCACTGCGTCGTCGCCGCCCAGGTCTTGCCCCGTGACTGTGTAACCGGCCGGAGGCAAGACTTCCACGTAGTAGTCGCCCGGCGGTAGATTGGTGAAGCTGTAGCTGCCATCGAAGGCGGTGGTGGTGGTGCCGCGCAGGTTATCGTCGTAGTCGTAGAGGTTGACGGTGACGTCGGGAAGACCGAACTCGCCTGCATCCTGACGGCCGTTCTGATTCGCATCCAGCCAGACAAAGTTACCGATACTGGCGGGCAGGGCGTTGAGGCCACCATCCCAGGTGGGATCATCTTCGCCAGAGATTAGACTGGTTGTGGCCGTCTGGCCGGTTGTGGCGTCGATGTCGGAATCGGCCGTGTCGTCACCGCCCTGATCTTGCGGGCTGATCGTGTAGTTGGTGGGTGGCACAACCTCGATGTAATAGTCACCCGGCGGCAGATCGGTGAAGCTGTAGCTGCCGTCGGCCAGCGTCGTGGTCGTCGTAATAAAGTTGTCGCTGCCGTCGTACAGATTAACGGTGACGTTGTAGAGGCCAACTTCGCTGCCGCCATCCTGAATGCCGTCATTGTTGAGATCGTACCAGACAAAGTCGCCGATGCTGGCGGGCTGGTAGAGCCCGGCATCCCAGGTGGGGTCGTGCTCGGCCGGATCAAGCGTGGTGACGATGGTCTGGCCTGTTAAAGGATCGATGTCCGAATCGGCCGTATCATCGCCGCCCTGGTCTTGCTGGGTGATGATGTAGCCCAAGGGCGGCGTGAATTCCACATAGTAGTCGCCGGGGTCCAGGTTTATGAATGAGTAAGAGCCATCGGCCAGCGTCGTGGTCGTGCTAATGACATTGTCGCCAGCGTCGTAGAGCGTGACGGTGACGCCCGCAATGCCGGTCGCGCCGTCATCCTGCTGGCCGTTGCCGTTCACATCTTCCCAGACGTAGTCGCCAATTGAAGCGGAAACGTCGTCGGTGTCCGTGTCGTCGTTGTTGTCGGGCGTGGGGTCGTCGCCGTGGGTGTTATCGTCGTGGGCAACGGCCGTATTCACGATGCTGCTGGCTACGGGCGGCCGGGTCGCGTCAACAATGACCGAAAAGTCTACCGCGGTTGACGCACCATCGGCCAAAGTGCCCAGGCTGTAGGTGCAGGTGCTGCCCGCACTGGCGTCTGGCAGGCAGGTCCAGCCAGCCGTACCGGCGAAGGTGGTGTTGGCTGGCACAGTTTCTGTGATGGTGACGCCAGTGGCAACGGCCGTTCCCACGTTAGAAATCGTCAGTGTATAAGTGATTTGCTCGCCTGGATCAACCACCGTAATGCCGTCTGTTTTAGTTAGCACGATGTCCGGCACGATGACGGTGAGGTCATCGCTGTCATCGACGTCCGGCTCGTCCCGCTCTTCGTTGTCGTCGCCGTCATTGGCAGTGCTATCCAGAGTGGTGGCCTGAGTCACGGTAGCCACGTTGATCAGGTCCGGCGGGCTGGGGGGCAGGCCGCTGTCCAGCGTCATCTGGAAGGTGAAGGTGGCGCTGCCGCCTGCGGCAATGCTGCCGCCCGTGTAGCGCACAATCGTGTCGCCGCCGGAGGGCACGGAGCTGAAGGTAAAGCCTGCGGCCGTACTGTCCTCGGTGATGCTGTGGAACTCGCCGTTGTCGATGGGATCCTCAATGATGATATCGAAAGCGGTGGAGGTACCAGTGTTACTCACGGTGAGCGTGACGGTGATGGTATCGTTCGGCGAGGCTTCGCTGGTGCTAAAGCTTTTCACGATTTGCATCTGCGGTTCTACCACAGTCACGTCAACGGGCGTCACGTTTTCCGGCGTGCCGCTGCCAATTTGCACAGTGGCGTTGTTGGTCAGCGTGGTCTGGCCGGGATTGACGCCGTCGTTACCGGGCACGTCCAGCACAACCGCCTGCAGGCGCACGGTGAAGCCGTTGTTGCTGGGATCGTTATCGTCTGGCACCGTGAAGCTGCCAAAGGTGAAAGTGACATCGCCGCCGCTGCCGCCGGGGGCGGTAATGGTGGGGCTGGGCAATGTGCCGTTGAAGCCAGTGTCATCGACGACGGCCGTTCCCGGCACGTATTCCAGCCCGGCAGGCAGGTTGTCCACAATTTCCAGCGAAGGGATCGTGCCTTCTGGCACAAGCACCGCGAGGCTGTAGGTGATGACCTCGCCAATCGTGACGCTGCTGCCGCTGGTGTGGGCTGCCGAGGTGCCGACAAGCGCCTTTACGGTAGCCGTTCCGTCGACGGTGAGCGTGGCCGTGTCTTCTACTTCGTAATCATCCAGCGCACCGCCGTCCAGCAGATCGCTGCCGTCGGGGTCGCCGCCGCCGTCTCGCTCTTCCGGCGGCGTGCCGTCGAGGGTGCTCCAGGTGGCTCCGGCGGCGTTGGTAATGGCCTGACCAGGAACGGCCGATCCGTCGATGGTGGCCGAAACGGTTAGCGTGATCACGCTCCCCTGCGGAAAGTCGAAGCTGCCCGCGGCCGGTACGCGAATTGCATTTCCGGTGAGATCATAGCCGGGATCGGCAATGCCGCTGACGGCGACGCTATCTACCGTGACGCCCGTGAGGGTGTTGGGCAGCGTGTCGGTGATGACCACGTCATAGGCATCGGCGGCGGTGCTGTTGTCGTGTCGCAGCACGATTTCGTAGGTGATATCGCTGCCCGCGTCCAGCGGATCGGGCAGGGGCGTTAGCAACTGCTTGGTGATTTGCAGAACGGGTTCTACCAGATCGATGTCTACGCTGTCATCGAGGCTGGTGGTGCTGCCGTTGCGCGTGTAGCTCAGTTCAGCGGTATTGGTGAGGCTGTCGCCGTTTTGGTTGCCCATTTCGTTGAGGACAACGACCGTTACCCGCACCAGGAACGTGTTGTTGTTGGCGTCGTTATCGGCAGTGACGGTGGCATTGCCAAAGTCGAGGGTCATATTGACGCCGCTGCCGCCGGGGGCAGTGACGGTGGGGGGGGACAGGGTGCCATTAAAGTCATTACTCAGCAGCCCGCCGCTGGCTGCGGCCGTTTCAATGATCTGGTGGCTCTGGTAGTCCAGTCCAACAGGCAAATCATCGACCAAAACCAAATCCTCGGCCACACCTTCAGGCAGCGTGACCAAAATGTCGTAGGTGAGCGTGTCGCCGATGGTGTAGGTGGTGGGCGAGATCTGTTTGTCGATTGCCGGGGTATCTAGATTGACGGGCGCACTGTCGGTATCTGCGTGGTCGTTAACGCCCCCATTGCCGTTCCGTTCACCGTCGGGATCGCCAGACGCGCCGGGCGTGTCGGAGCCGGTGCTGTTGCCGGTGGTGCCGCTGCCGGGCAGGCTGGAGTAGGTGAGGAAGGCTGTGTTAGGGATGGTTTCGCCCACGGGGGCGTTGTTGTTGACAACGGCGGTTATCGTCACCGTCATCGTATCGCCCGGATCAAGCCGATCCAGCGCAACGTCTACCTGATTACCGGGAATATTGCTGTTATCAGTGGGCGTGGCGTAGCCAGGCGCGGCGACATTGACCGTTTGCAGGGTCAAATTACTGTTGAGCGTGTCGGTGATAAGCAAATCGAAGGCAGTCTCGATGAGCGATGCATTGCTGTTGGTCGCCGTAAGCTGATAAACAATCGTATCTCCGGCGTCTGTAGGCGTCGTGGTTATTGCTTTTGTCAGGCTAACGTCTGGTTCTACAACGCGCACCGTTACACTGGACGTGGTGTAGCTAAACGTATCATAGGTAACGGTGAAATTGTTGTTGCGCGTTGTGTTGTGCTGGTTGCCAGATGCGTTCAAGACGAGGGCGTTGAACTCCACCAGCACATATTCCATGCCAACATCGGTGTCGTTGTTGGTGACCGTGCCCAGGGTAAAAACTGGATCGGTGCCGCTGTTGAAGGGGCCGCCACTGACGGTAAACTGGCTCCAGGTAACGCTGGTGTCGGCAGTAAAGCTAATGCTGGCGGTGCCATCGTCCAGGTATTGCAGCCGCGCGGGCAGGGTGTCGGTGATGACAAAGTTTGTGGCGCTACCCTCGGGTACGGGCACTGCCAGCCGGTAACGCACAATTTCGCCTACGGCCGCATTGGCGTGGGGCGTGGTGTGGGCTTCAGACGAATCCACGATGCTCTTGAAGGGCAGCTGCATCAACTGAACTCTGTAATCTTCTACCTCACCGTCAACAGCCATTCCTGACGGCGTTAAGTCGTCCTGGCTGCTCAAACGGAAACGAGCGTATGTCGTGCCGGCTACGGCCGTTGGGGGAACAATCACGTTTAGGGGCACATTGCCGTCGGTTACCACCAGATTGGTGACAATCTGCTCGCCCGCGTCATCCCAATCGCCGTCGGCGTTGAAATCGAGCCAGGCGTTGAGATAAGCGGTCATGGTGATAGGTACGGTGACGTTTACGTTTAGAAAGTTGCCTTGATTAATGCGCAGCAGGCCAGACGGCAAAGCGGTCGTGCCGATGTACGAGGCAAAGCTCACGCCATTTTCGTCGTCGCTGGTGAGCTGATCATCGCCCCAGGCAGTGATGCCGGGCTGGCCATCGGTTTCGGCGTCGACGCTGCTGCCCAGATGAAAGTTGGGCAGGATGATGTGTCGCGCGGCGTCGGCCGGGTTGGCCTGCGAGGCGGCTTCAACCGGATAGGTGGCCGGAGCATCGCCATAGTCCGCATCTATCCACATGCCCTGGTCGATGGTGTAGTCATCGGCATCGTTAATGGTGAAATCGGCCGTCTGCATGTAATCGCCAAAAGTGGGGTCGTTGCCAGGAATGGTGCCGTTGGAGTCAACGGCCGTATCCGCCCCCTGCTCGCCCGGGCTAAAGGTAAAGTCCAGCCCATTCTGAGGCTGGAAAAAGCGAATGAAGTAGTTTCCGTTGGCTACGTTGTTAAATTCGTAGTAGCCAGGGTCGCCAAAGGCATCTGGACCGGTGGTATGGAAATCCAGCAGCGTGTTGGTGTCTGCATCCCACAGCTCCACACGCACGCCACTCAAGCCCAATTCTTCCGGCTGCTGGATGCCGTCGTCCTGGTGACCGAGCAAATCTAGCCAGACATAATCGCCAATAGAGTAACCAGGCAGGGTGTTGGGCGCCAGTTCAATACCCACTTTAATGGGTTCGGCAGGCAGCAGCTTTAGGCCACTTCCTTCGGCCGTAAAGCCAAAGGAGTTCCAGGCCACTTCGCCGTCGGCCACGCCGTTTGGAGCCACCATGTGCCAGCTAAATTCCAGCGTGCCGCCGCCAGCGCCATCATCGGGCGGCAGTTCCAGGCAGCCGCTAAGATCGCAAAATTCAAAACGCACGGCCTGAACCGTGGTGATATCATCGGGGGGGTCAGTGGACCAATCATCAATACAGTTCTTGGGGCCACTGGGGACAATTTCAGGGCGGCACGGATTCTCGTATTCGCTGTAATAGATGGTGAGGGGTAAACCCATGGTATCAGTGATGGGTGAGATAAGGTGGGGCCGCCACTCGCTACCACGGTCGGAAAGGTCCACCGCGCCGGTGTCCCCAACGTGGGGGAAAATGTCGTAAGCCACAATATTGGTAGCGGTGACGTTACTGGTGTTCGTAATTAGCATACGGTAATCGACGTCGCCGCCAGTGACCGTGTAATCGTAATCAGACCAGCCTGGATTTACGTCGAGGGTGCCATCGACGAATTTCTGCGAATCCAGGGCCAGAAAAGCTTCTACCGTCACGGGGAACGTTACCATACAGCCTTCTTCCGCCGCATCGCCGTCCTCATCGATGTCCAGTGTATCGTCGTAGACACTCACACCATCACTGCCGTCACAGGCCAGGGAATTGCTGGTTGCCGCATCGTCCCACAACAATATTCCTTCGTTACTCAGGTCTTGCGGCCTGGTGTAATCCTGCACGCGTGCAAAAAACCGAACCGAAATTGATTCTCCCGGAGCCATCTCGTAAGGTGCATCCCACTGCCAGCGGAGCAGCGTGTCGTTTTGGGCGTTGAAGGTGGGGGTGAAGATATGGGTGGGCGCGGGCGCGCCGTCTGTGGCGGAAAACGAATACCAGTCGCCGTCGCTGATTTCCTGAGGGGTCGGTAGACGGTAGCCGCTCTGCTCGCTGAGGTCAAACACGACCACGTCCAGCCGCTCTGGCAGCAGATCGGCCAGCGTCAGCGGGGCTACAACATTGTTATGGGCCTGGCTGGGATTGTAAACTTCCAGCGTGAACAGCGTTACTTCGCCGGGCAAAAGGCTATCGAAAGTAGCAGCTTTGCGCACGCGAGGGATAGCGCGGGCATTTATGGTGGTGACATTTTGACAGTTAGCGAGGGTTGATGTGTAAGCAGAGCCTCCTTCAATGTAGTCGGCTTCACTCGTCATACAGTTGGCAAACGTCTCATTTGCGGCAACTGCCGGATCAACAATTGTAGAGATTGGCACCGACCAGGTAGGTGTTTTGGGCGGAATATCCCCCAAATCCCAGCGAATGCGGGTAAGGAAGTCTCCTGGGGATATCTCGATATCGTTGGGGTTGGCGGTAACGGCCGTTGTCACCGGCACCGTCGTAGTAATGTTGTAACTGTTTTGCGGGAAGGGATTCCAGACGCCAGGATCATCATTTGTTTCATAAAATGCGTCCATAGGAATGACCGTGGTGTCCACAGCCACATTAGGCGCAACGCCTACTGATTGCACGCGTACCTGATTGGGCAAATCATCCACAACGGTCACGTTTGTCGCCGTAATGGTGCCGGAAACAGTGTAACCAACGGCATAATTAACGACCCCGCCCGGTAGTTCCTCAATAGGCCGATTGATGTAGCTGGAGGGGCTGCCCGCACTTTTGCCGTTACCATCGTCAAAGTAGGGATCGCGCAGTGTCAGGCCAACCGGACCAGTTTCTACAAAATCCAGCGTAAGATCTTCTGGAGTACCCAAGATATACATCGTGTTGGTAATAACATTGCCAGCAAGCGGATCGTCACTTGTGCCATTTATGCCATCTGGCCCATTGGGATCAAACCGTACTTCTACATCCAGGCTTAAAGAACAAGCACTCGTCACCGGAATCAGATCCGGTAACCCTCCGCCATTAGAGGCATACGTCCAGGTTAGCATGTGCTCCACAGGATCATAAACGCCGCCGTGGCTGGCGCTAACGAATGTTGCCTCAGCAGGCAGCGTATCCGTAATGGTGGTGTTGGTTAAATTCACCCCGCCATATTCATCGGGGTTACAAACATTAAGTGCGTAATTGGTAATAAAGTCGCCGCTGATAACGCGATCGTCAAAGTCGTTGGCCAGAGTTTTCTCAATGTACATTTCAAACTCGCCGGTCGCCGTGGCGGTGACAATACCGCTGTTGACGATCCCTCCGTCGGTAGAGCTTGAAGCCTGGTTGATGGCCATAGTACCTGGCAGTGTTCCCGGCGGGAATTTAACGGCAATTTCTAAAATACCTGTCGAACCTGCCCCTAAAGGGTCCACAAAGTCGACGGTAACCGTGTGGCTTCCGCTATCGTAGTCTATGCTGGCAATGTCACCAATCGGCCCCCTGCCCTCAATGAATACAACATCTGGCGGCAGCGGATCCACTATAGTGGTATTGGTACAGTCATTGGTAATGCTGGCACAGCGGTAGGCAATATAGTAGGTAAACTCTCTACCAGATTCCACTTCGCGCGCCTTGCTACCACCAAAATCTTTGGCGATTTCAAGCACAGGAGTAGCTTGTGCATTTACCAAATTAGTTGTGGTCGCTGCAAATGTAATGCCGATGAATAGCATGACACCAAGCACACCCAAACGTTTAATGGTTGAGGGCTGCCAATGCCACGGGTTCACAAAGAGTAGCAACAAGGAGACAGCAAGAAAAATAAGGGCAGCAAGTAATAAGGTCATGATTAATCCTTCTTCTCGTTTTTTGAAATAGCGGACTTCAACCGGGGATGGTACGTCCCCCCTATGCTCAACATTAGGTAAATCTTCTGTCAGTATTTATGACATTTCAAAGAAAGAGGACTGTTTTCCTACATAGTCAAAGAGTGATAGAGAGTTGTTTTTGGCAAGAAAAAGCGTAGAAATATACGGCCGTTTCGTACACCTTCCGTCAGGCAATCAGGCAGAATTTAGTTCATAATTTCTTTACATTTGGCTGAGGAAATCGATACATTCTTTGGCAATCCCTTCCCCCAACAAATGGCTTCAAAAATTGCTTGTTACAAAATTGAATTAAAAAGCGACATCTTAGATGACTATTAGGACCCGAACACCAAGACTGTTTGGGCAAAATGAGGTGGATCATGAAAAAGCAACGATTAATTCTGTCTTTTCTGGCCGCCGCTATGCTGTTGGGCAGCCTGTTGGCCTTTGTTCCGGCCAACCCGCTGCTGGCAGCAGATGCTAGCTGGCAGGCCTCTTATTGGAACAACAAAACGTTGAGCGGTACGCCTGTCATACAGCGCAGCGAAGCAGACCTGAACAAAGATTGGGGCGACGGCACGCCGGACCCTATACTCGACAAGGATCTGTTCTCGGCCCGCTGGACGCGCAGCATTAACTTCCCCACGTCCGGGGCCTATCGCTTTACCGCCACCACCGATGATGGCATGCGGGTTTACGTAAACAACGTGCTCATCATCGACTCCTGGTGGGATAGCCAGGTGCACTCTCTGTCTGCTGACGTATACCTGAACGCGGGCGACCACAACGTGAAGGTGGAGTATTATGAAGCAGGCGGTAAAGCCGTCGCCAAACTGTCCTGGGTGCCTGTGGGCGGCAATGCCCCTGTACCGATTGCCAACTGGAAGGGCGAATATTTCAGCAACACAACTCTGTCTGGGAACCCCGTGCTGGTGCGCGATGACGCCAGCATCAACTTTGACTGGGGTGTAGGCTCCCCTGGCGCCAATATCGCTGGAGACAACTTCTCGGCCCGTTGGACGCGTTCACAAAACTTTGACGCCGGTAAATATCGCTTCACGGTTCAGGCTGATGACGGTGTGCGCCTGTGGGTGAACAACCAGCTCATTATTAACCAGTGGGTGAATGGCAATAGCGGTTATTCGGCCGAAATTGATCTGCCCGGCGGCAATATACCCATGCAAATGGAATATTTTGAAAATATTGGTGGCGCAAGGGCGCAGCTAAGCTGGATTAAACTCAGCGGCAGTGGCGACTGGAGTGCCCAATTCTTTAACAACAAAACCCTGAGCGGCTCGCCCGTGCTCACCCGCAACGACAGCCAGATTAACTTTAACTGGGGTCAGGGCTCACCTGCAACGGCCGTTAGCAGCGACAACTTCTCGGCCCGCTGGACGCGCTCACTGAACTTTGTAGCCGGACGCTACCGTTTCACAGCTACGTCCGACGACGGCGTACGCATGTGGGTGAATGGCCAGCTAGTCATCAACGGCTGGAACGACCATCAGCCGCAGACCTTTAGCGGTGAGATCGATCTGCCCAATGGCTCTGTGCCGCTCGTGGTGGAATATTATGAATCGGTAGGCGGCGCGCAAGTGCAGGTTAGCTGGACGCCGGTTTCATCTACGCCCACAACGCCGCCAACGACACCTCCACCCGCGCCTACGGCCGGTACAGGCACAGTTGTAAGTGCCTTACTAAACGTCCGCACGGGTCCCGGTATCCAATACAGCATTATCACGACCCTGTCGAAGAACCAGACGGTGAGCCTGAGCGGCTACCGCAGTGCGGATGCCAACTGGGTACAAATTAATATGTCTAACGGCACCAAGGCATGGGTCAGCGGTAAGTCATATTATCTGCAAACCAATGTAAACATTGCCAACATGCCCGTGTGGCAGGGAAGCGTACCCGGTGCGCCAGCACCCCCCACCACCGGCACCGGCACGATTTACAATGCTTATTATGTCAATCTGCGCAGTGGAGCAGGTGTAGGCTTCCCGGTGATAACGGCCGTTCCTGCTGGAACTACCGTTACGCTCATCGGCCGCAACGGCAGCACCACCTGGCTCAAGATGCGTCTGCCCAGCGGCACCGTTGGCTGGATGAACGCCAGCTACGTCAGCAACAGCGCGACGTTCCCCAGCCTGCCGGTTTTGAGTAATTAGCAATTGGGTAATTGAGTAATTGAAGTGGCCCTGACAGAACGTTTCTGTCAGGGCCTTTTTGTTTTCTAGTATTGCGCCTTAGAAATTCGCATCAGGTTTTGACCGGCGGCGCAATACTTAAACAGTCCAGCGATCGCGACATAATAACTTTGTGCGAACTCCCGCCGGACTGTACTAGTCGCGGGTGATTGCGTCCATCGCTGGAACGAAGACGGCATCATACAGCAGTTCTGCCTGGTCGCCTTCGCTGATCAGGATAATTATGAACAGACCGCTATCATCCTCGTGGAAGCCCATATTAATGGGAAAGCCCTGGAACTCAGAGCCGAACAAGGCCCAGGTACGGCCGTTTGCATCCTCATATTCGCCACTTTGCACCGGGGTTTCCTCCAGGCCAAGCTGGCTGGTTAAAACACCCAACAATCCATCAACACCTAATCCTGGCGGTGCTGCCTGCTGAATGAGTACCGTCTGGTCCAGCGCCGATGCGCCACGAGCAAACGTGCCCGGAGCCAGCTCCTCCCAGTCCACCGGCTTCAGGCCAGAAATGCCAAACGTATCGTTACTGTAGGGCTCCAGCTCAACGGTTGTTGTAAGACTATCCCCAGGCACAATAAAGTCAGGCGCTTCCATGCCCGCAATACAGGCGGCGTCCGGCTGCTGTGTGGGATCTGCCAGAAAGTCTAGCGTAACGCTTAGCGGGCAGTCACCCGAAACGCTGGCCCCGTGTCCAATGCCGGGGAACTCAAAATAGTAGCTGTTGCTAAACCGTTCTCCCACATCTTCTCCCCAGCTTGGTGGGGTTATGGGATCATATTCGCCAGCTAAAATCAGCGTGGGCAAATCACTACTCACCGGCTCATTTTCAACGGCATCCGCCTGGCCTGCCTGCCACATGTCGCAGACGGCAAAGCCGAATTGTCCTGTCATTATGCTGGCTTCAAAAACCGGGTCCAGATAAGGGAAATTAGGAGCGGAGATGACTTCGCCGGGGGTGCCAAAGCTGATTTCCTCATTACACTGTACTGAAAGCTGCATTCCCTGGCTAAAGAACTCTTGTTGAGCCAGCAAGCTAGAAAGGATGGTTGTGAGGTCGGTGTAACGGCCGTCGCGCACATCGTAGATCAGCTTAGGCATTAATGGCGTAATCTCCACGCTGTAGAGCGCCTGAAACAGTACGCTCACCATGACATCGCCGTTGATAAGCGCATCATACTGCTGTCCATCCACCAGGTTGAACACCTGTAGCGTAATCGGCTCGGCATTTAACTGGTCTACCAGGTCGGCAAACACCGGTGCCAGATCTGGGTATGCCTCAGCACACGCTTCGTCGGCGGCACAGCCAGCAAAAAAGACGTCAAATGCCCGGTCTACATTAAAGACAGTTTCTGCCTGCAAATCGGCCGCCAGCGGGTAAGCCGAATCTAAAATCACGCTGCGAATCCCCTGTGGATAATCGCGCACCAACGTTTGGGCCAGGCGCGTGCCGTAAGAAATGCCAAATACGTTCCATTGGTCGTAGCCCAGAGCGCGCCGCAGGTCGGCCACATCGGCCGCATTCTCGGCGCTGTTGTAGGCGGTGAGATCCACCCCTTCGGCCACCAGCCGCTCGCGGCATCCGGTTAGCGCCTCTAACTGCAGCGCCTGGCCTTCTTCAATGGTCAAATCATCGTCCAGCGTATCAAAGGTTAATTCCGTCACTTCTGGGCAAGCCAGCGACGGTTCTGAGTAACCCGTACCGCGCTGATCGAACATGATGAAGGTATGGTTCGCCAGGAAGGGCGCAAATCGGTCTTCAAAAATCAACGGCACCGTCTCCAGCGCATCGCCACCCGGGCCGCCTTCCAGGTAGATGATGGGGTCTGGCGCAGGATTCTCGCTTTCGCTGGTAAAGATGGCTACGTGCAGGCGAACGGTACGGCCGTTTGCCACATCGCCTCTATTTTCCGGCACGGTTAAAAAGCCACATTCTACTTCTCGGCCACCTGGAACGGTGAATTCACAATCGGCCGTTTCAAAGTTTACTTCATAGTCTGGTTCTGGTTCTGATGTGGGCGAAGGCGTTGCCGTAGGTGCAGTGGTAGCAGTGGGTTCTGGGGTATTGGTGGGGGGAACGGCCGTTGCTGTCGGTTCTGTTGTTGACGTTGGTTCATCCACTGTTTCGGTGGTGTCGGCAACGGATGCCGGTTCTGGCGTCGGTGTGGGGTCTTGGCTATTGCAGGCTGCCAGCATCAGAACGGCCGAAATAGCCAGGCCAAAGCGGTACATAATTGGTAATTGTTTCATTCTATCACTCCTGAAGGTTAGCAAAATAGAAACGTTGCTGCATAAACAATAGTGGCAGATGCAACCAAATTTATTACAAATCAGGCAAAACTTGCTCGCTGTGAGGTATTTGTAAGGGGCCAAATGAAGGTTGGATGCTTCTTCCACTCGTATAAGCTGGTATACGTAGTAGCAGCAAAAATGTAGCGCATCACAAAGTAAAAATCTAGCGGGACGGCCGTTATGTTCACAGCCCATTCATAAAAACAGCATCTCGCAATTGACATTTGTCTTGCCTTAATTATAATTTAGACATATCTAAATTTTCGAGGAGCGTTTTCGCAATGTCCTACCAAAAACTCCGAGAGCAAGTCCTAAAAGACGGCGGCATATTGAGCCTGAGCCTGGCTGCACTCGTTTCAATCACGTTTTATATCAATCCAGAAATTTGGGTTCATGATTACCCGCCAGACATACAAGAAAAGTTTGGCCCCAAAAGTGCCAAGGCGCAGCGCCAAACCAGGCTGGCCGCCATTCCCTTTTTTCTGCTCTTGATCGGGCTCATCATCCGCTCTAACCTGGTACTCAAAAAGGAAAACGGCGGCGTGCTGCCCTTCAAAATGGCGTTTCTCAATACATATGGCCAAATTCTCTACTTCTGGCTGTTTGATCTGGTCATTATGGATTGGCTTATTTTCGTAACGCTAAAGCCCAAAGGCATTGTCCTGCCAGGTACGGAGGGGGCAGCGGGCTATGATGATTATGCCTTTCATCTAAAGACAGCGCTGCCTGCACTGCCGTTGGCCATCTTGCCCAGCCTGTTTATTGGCGCCCTCACCTACGGCCGTTCACCCCAATCATGAGCCAGGCACACCCCTACTACGCAAAACAGCGACGCAAGCTGCTGAAAAACCACCAAAAGATGATGCGGCTGGGCAAACCGTTGCTGGCTGCGAGATATGGCCGGGAATTGGCGGAAACGGCCGTTGCCCAATCGGCGACCGAATTTGAAAATCTTCTGCCCCACATTCCCTACATCGGTGGTGCCGCCAACAGCATGACAGACACGGTGGTGCAGCTGACCAGCCTGCTGGCGCTCTACCGCGTTTTGAAGCAAAAGGGCAAACCGGTGGCCGAAATTGGCGAGCTCTTTTATGAAATGGCCCAAGCCAGAGTCAATGCTTTTCCCAAATGGCTGCGCCATCTCGTTGGCAGGTTTTATCTTTCGCGGTGGAATGTGCGGCGCCTGCGTAAGAAAGCGGCCGTCTCCCAACAGCGCCAATACCCGGGCGATTTCGTATTCGAACTGGTACCTGCCGGTAATTCAACAAGGCTACGTGGCGTTAACTACCTGGAATGCGCTATCGTTAAATTTTTTGCTCAGCAGGGCGCTTCTGAACTGACACCGTACATGTGCCGTATCGACTTCTTGCTTTTTCCGGCAATGGGCATCGAACTCAGCCGCACCGGCACCATTGCCCAGGGCTGCACGCACTGCGACTTCCGCTTCAATCGGTAGGAAATTAGGATGAAGATCATTTTTCTAAATGTTCCAGGCTACGGGCACGTTAATCCCACACTGGCGCTGGTCGCAGAATTAAAGCAGCGAGGCCACCGCGTTATTTACTACAACACAATGGATTTCGAGCCGCAGATCATAAAATCCGGGGCCGAATTTCGGCCGTATCCAGAGCCACAGCCAACGGCCGCAAATCTTGCCGAAAAGGCCAACAGCCTGCCCTCCGTCACCGTTTGGCTGCTTGGCCAGAGCCAGCGGCTGCTGCCCTGGCTGCTGCCGGAACTGCGCCGCGAACGGCCGGATCTGGTCGTGTTTGACTCTATTTGTCTCTGGGGAATGCAGGCGGCCCATCTGCTGGATGTGCCATCGGTGGCTTCCATCAGCACCTTTGTGCAGGAAGGCGTGAAGGGCATGATATCGCTGCGCGATGGGCTGGCGCTGGTGCGGCAGGCGCTGCCGGGGCTGCCCAGGCTTCTCTGGCGGCGTCGCCAGCTGGTGCGTGCCTTCGGGTCTGGCGCGTTTCCTTACGCGCACATCTTCCCCTGCATCAGCGACAGCAACATCGTGTACACCTCGCGGGAGTTTCAGCCGGAAACAAAGTTTATCGATGACTCGTTTCATTTTGTGGGTCCCTCAATTAACACGGCCGCACGAGAAGCAGCCGATTTTCCCTGGCACCTGCTGCAAGACGGCCGTCCACTCATCTATCTCTCGCTGGGCACCATCTACCACAATAAAGCCGACTTTTACCAGATGGCGTTTGCCGCGTTTGCCGAGCATCCCGGCCAGTTTGTGCTGTCCGCCGGACGCATGACCGACATCGCTGCCCTTGGTCCCATCCCCGACAATTTTATTGTGCGCAACCATGTACCACAGCTGGAGCTGCTGCCGCGCGTGGACGCATTTATTACCCATGGCGGCATGAACAGCATCAACGAGGCGCTTTACTACGGTGTGCCGCTGGTGGTGGTGCCGCAGCAGATGGAACAGACCCTGAATGGCCGACAATCGGCCAAAGTGGGTGCGGCCGTTGTGCTGGGCGATCGACCGCCGTACGGCCGTGTCCACGCTACAGATTTACGCCAGGCGCTGGATGACGTGCTGACAAACGGCCGTTTTCGCCTAAACGCCGAACGCATTGGGCAATCATTTCGAGAGGCTGGCGGTTACGAAGCCGCGGCAGACGTGGTGCTAAACCGCGCCGTACACGCCCGTACCAAAGCCGTCTAATTTCGCTACTTTTCCAGGTCATATTCAGCAAACCGCTCCAAAATCGCGCCATCTGTATAGCCAAAATCCTCGGAACGGTAGCGATGTGAGCCATGTTTGCCTTTCGGGTTATTCTCAATATATTCTTTTAAAATGCTTGTGTACGTTTCAGGCCAGGGCAAGTCATAGTGAGCATAGATGCCGCGCACGGTCCCAATGGGATCGGCCACCAACTGTTGGTATTGAACATCACAAACTCTGTCGGCGTACTGGCGGCGCGCTGCCACATTGCGCTGGAGTTCGTTTTCCAGAAACCGAATGTTTGAGTCCACCATGCGGGGCACATCGATAGCTTTAGCCATCATGCTGTGCGTGGTGTAGAAGGTGCTGTTTAGACTGTTGACAACAGACACCATATCGCGATGGGTCTGCACAATAAGCGCTTCCGGTACATGCCTTATCAGTTCGGCCAATGCCCCGGTGTGGGCTGGCGCCTTAAGCGCCAGGCGGTGCTCAGGTGCCGCTGCCTGTAACACCTGCAGTATCCAACGATATTCCTGATACTTTCGATCTCGCGGTTGTTCAAAATACCAGTCGGTATAGCTGAAAACAGGCGCCATAATCCAGTACATGCGGCTAACAAACGTAAGCCCTAAAGCCCAGAAGCATTCTTCAGGCGTATCAAAACGGATGTAATGCTTGCGATCAAGATCGCGATTAATTCTATGGCGCAAGTTGATCTCTTTTTTAATCTCCCGGCGCCGCTGGTCTTCGTCTCCCGGCCGGTCGCCAATTGGGCGAGACATTTCCCACAGGGGCACGCCTCTGCAGGCTGGATCCAGGGTCAGCAAGCGATGTAAAAATGTTGTCCCGGAACGTGGCATTCCCATCACGATGAGCGGTGGCTGCAAAGGTTTTTCAAATATGCCAGGCTCTTGTTTGCGTTTATTGACCAGACGCAAGCGATTGGCCAGTGAACCCACGATGGCGCGATGCATGCCAATCCGGCCGACAAAATGAAGATTGGCATCCGTTTTTGCCGAAATTAGCAGACGCCGCAAGCCTTCAAGATAGTCGGGATTACCAAAATCATGCAGGCCGGTTTTGGTCATTGCCGCCCGGTGCACTGTTTCTTCTTCCAGGTCTCCCAGCCGGGGCAAGGCAAACCGGATGACGCTTTCAGCCTGGTTTACCAGCCAAAAGGGGAAAGGAAGCGGGGAAATTGGTTTAAGCATGCGTTTCCTCAAAAAGTGCACCTTTGGGCAGTTGGCCGCCAGCCTCGCGCCATGTTCTTAGCCTTTCTCTTGTCGTCTCATACCCCACCTGAATCACGTCGTCCAGCGCCGAAAAGTCAAACAGATTAAAACGGCCGAGATCAGGCGAAATAAGTATATCGGCTTGATCAACAATAGATTGGCTGTGATAGGCAAAGTTGACCGACAGGCAGCGTACGTGATGGCCCAACAAATTCGGCACCGCAATGGCTTCCCGAAAGGGATTTAAGCGACGCCACAATACTTCCCATCCCGATAACCCTGGTGCAAAATCATAGTGCTGCCACGATTCGCCGAAATTGATGTTGTTTACGGCAATGATAAAACCGGCCTCCATCTGCTCTTTCATCACATCAATTGGCAAGTTGTTCATCAAGCCGCCGTCGACCAGTAAGTCTCCTTCATGGGCCACCGGCAAAAAGACAAAGGGCACAGAAATGCTGGCGCGAAGCGCCAACCACAGCGGACCAGTTTGGTGAATAACCGGCCTGGCTTTAGTTGTATTGGTGGAAACAGCAAAGAAAGGTAGCCACGTATCTGCCACATCGGCGCCGTCTGCCTGCTCTTTGAGCAGAGCGGTCACTTTTTTAGAGGCGATTAGAGAAACTAGCGGCAAGGTCCAGTCGAGCAGTTGGCCGCGTTTGGAAAACGGCCGAAACGTCTCATAGCGTTGTGCATCCGTCATGCCCACGGCTAAGGCACCGGCTACAAGTGACCCCATGCTAACGCCGCCAACAATGTCAATGGGAATGCCAGCCTTTTCCAGGGCGCGTATGGCGCCCAGCTGATTGTAAGAGCGCACGCCCCCGCCGCTGCAGACCAGCCCAATCGCCTTGCCCACCAGTCTGCGCCCCAGCCGCTGCCAATCTTTTTCATTGCCCAACCGCACGTGGTGATGCGTATGCACGTTGCGCGCCTGCAGCCAAACGGCCGTTCCCCGCGGCCGCTCAGTCCTATCCTTATGAACCAGAAGCAGCTCCAGCCGAGCCTGCGGAACATATTGCGCAATCTGCTTCTCTAACTCAGTCGGCTGAGGCTGGCTGCCGGAACGCCCCACCAGAAGGATGCGGTCGGCAAAGCGCAGGCAGCGCCGGGTCCAGGTTGTCCAAGCCGCGTCTATCTGATAGACAATGTATTGATAATTCTGCTCCTGGCGGTTGAGCCATTCTGTAAACGTCAGGCTGGTTACATCGTCCAACGTCGTTTGCGCCGCCCCCGCTTTGCCATATCGCTCGTCGAACTGCTGGCTGTCGAGGTACAGTGTTGCGCCAAAGTGGGACAGAATTTTGTGCAACTTTTGGGCAATTTGGTGCATCAGCGCCGCCTCGACGGCGTCAGCCGGTACAAGGACAAAGCTCAGTGCTCTATTTGTTGTGGCAAAGGCTGCCGAGCGGGTCATGGCCTGGCTGCGTTTGATAATTATTTGCATGATTTGCATCACGGCCTGCGGATATTGGGCTAACAGCTGTTTGAAAACGGCCGTTGTCAACCGGGCCAAGTTGCTGTCCCGCACGGCGTAAACGGTAGCATTGCGATTTTCCCCGGTCAGCAGGGCAAATTCACCTACAATTTCACCGCTGCCAACCTCGCCAACAAATTTTTCTGTACCGTCGGGCAGCCGGGTAATGACTTTTAAACGGCCGCTTACCACAAAATACATGGCGTCCCCCGGATCCCCTTCGCGGAAAAGCAGATCACCGCTGGCTAAACTGAGCCATTCTAGCTGGCTCTGAATCGCCATAAATGCATCTACCTCCAGCGGTCCGAAGATATCATTCAATATGCCAACGAGCTGCCCGCGCTGCAGGCGTGGAGCCAACCAGGCCGAAAATGCCTGCCGAAGCGCCGGATGCCTTACGCTCAACGCGTCAAAAGTATCTTTGGTTAGCCGCCATAATGTAGAGGGCTGAAGCGCATGGATCGTGGCGTTGCGCGGCAAATTTGTAATGAGGGCTATTTCCCCAATCACCTGCCCCGGCGTGCGGTGCTCTTCAAGCACCAGTTGGGTACCCGCTGTATTTTTGCGCGTCACGGCCAGGGCGCCTTCTTGCAGAATATAGAGCGCATCTCCCGGATCACCCTCCCGTAGGAGAATTGCGTCCTGAGCAAGCTCAACCGTCTCCCAGGCGGCTTTTAAGGCTTGCAAGACCTCAGGTTCTAGCCGCTGGAGCCAATCCTGTGCCAATAATTGGGAAGCATACGAAGCGTTTGCCATAGAAAACACCTTCAGCCCGGGCAAGTGGCAGTTTATGATACGCACAGCCCGCTTTTATGCCAACCTCAGGTCGCGAAAAATTGAGCCGCCCCCACGATGACGCGCGCGTTAAATAGTGACAACTGACCTTCCTCCGCTACAATCATAATAATCTTTTAGCAAGAGGAAGCGCAATGTCTGAACAAACTCAACCACTATTTGCCGAATTTAGCCTGCCCAGCTATGAAGCGTGGGTCGCGGCCACGGTCAAATCGCTCAAGGGACGGCCGTTTGAGTCGCTCGTCAGCCAGACGGAAGAGGGGATTGTCATACGGCCATTTTACACGGCCGCCGACGCGCCTGCCCATGCGCCCAGTCCTGGCCAGCCGCCCTACCGGCGGGGTGCCCAAGACGCAGGCACCTTGAACCCACCGTGGCTGATTGCCCAACGGCTGCCCTGCGCCACACCGGAGCAGTTTAACCAGGCGCTGCTGGCCGATTTGCGGCGCGGGCAAACGGCCGTTTACCTGGACACCCGTCAGCCCACCGTAGAAACTTTAGCCGATCTGAATGCGGCGCTGCAAGGCGTTGTTTTGGCTGCCGCGCCTGTATTTCTGGTTGGGCAGCCCGCCGTGTTCTCGCTTCTCGCCCAACTCCTAGAACAAACCAATCAGTCCCCGGCCGACCTGCAGGGCGGGCTGCTCTACGATCCCCTGGCTGAGCTGGCAAACCAGGGCAGGGCTCTCCTGGAAGTACGGTATGAGGAAGTGGCCGACTGGGTTCGCTGGGCTGGTGATCACGCGCCCGAATTTACGACGTTGGCGGTGGATACGGCCGTTTACCACGAAGGTGGAGCCCACGCTGTGCAAGAGCTGGCTTTTGCCCTGGCCACGGGCGTTTACCACATTCGCCAGCTGCAGGCGCTTGGCCTGGCAATAAGCCAGATTGCCAGCCAGCTGCGCTTTGTATTTGCCATTGGCGGCGACTTCTTCATGGAGATCGCCAAGCTGCGCGCGGCGCGGGCGCTCTGGGCTCAAGTGATTGAAGGGTTTGGAGGGGAGGCCCAGGCGCAAAAAATGAAAATTCACGGGGAAACGGCCGTGCGCAACAAGAGCCGTCTTGATCCTTATGTAAACATGCTGCGCACGACGACGGAGGCATTCGCTGCGGCCGTTGGCGGCGTAGACAGCTTGCTCACGGTGCCATTCAACCAGCCCTTGAGCGATGAGCCAGACGAATTTGCCCGGCGCATCGCCCGTAACCAGCAGCTGATTTTGCAGGAAGAGGTCCACCTGACCCGGTTTATAGACCCGGTGGGTGGCGCCTACTATGCCGAATGGCTCACCGACCAATTGGCCAAGCGCGCCTGGTCGCTATTCCAGGAGATTGAAGCAGCGGGCGGCATGCTGGCGGCTCTTCAGGCTGAATTGCCGCAGCAATGGGTCGCAGAAACGGCCGCGGCCCGCGCCGCCAAACTGGCCAAACGGAAGGAGGTGATGGTGGGGGTGAATCAGTATGCGGATGTTGGGGAACGGTTATCGGTGAGCGGTGAGCGGTATTCGGTAAGCGGCAAACAGACTTCAGAAAGCAGCAAACAGTCTCATGTCTCCAGTCTCCAATCTGCAATCTCGCCTATCCGCTTGTCAGAACCATTTGAAGCCTTACGTAACTGGGCGAGCCGTTATGAGATGGAAAACGGCCGTCGCCCGCAAATCTTTTTGGCCAATATGGGTCCGCTGCGACAGTACAAGGCCCGCGCCGACTTCACGCGCGGCTTTTTTGCGGTGGGTGGTTTTGAGATGATTGATGAAGGCGGGTTTGATTCGCCAGAGACTGCGGCTAACGCTGCCCTGAAATCTGAGGCCAAAGCGGTCGTCATCTGCTCAACGGATGAGACTTACCCGGAACTCGTATCGCCTCTGGTGCAGGGCATCAAAACACAGCAGCCAGGCGCCATTGTCATCCTAGCTGGCTACCCCAAAGAGCAGATCGAAGCACACAAAGCCGCCGGCATCAACGCCTTCATCCACCTCGGCGCAGACTGCCTGGCAACAAACCAGTGGCTGCAAACAAAATTTAAGTAGCGTCAAGATTGGTTCAATCTGCGAGATTGAACCAATCTCCACAATTGGAGAAAATCATGATTGAAAAAATTCCTTTTGGACGAACCGGACACAACAGCACGCGCGCTGTGTTTGGCGCGGCCGCATTTTGGGGCACCCCGCAGGCAGAAGCCAACAAAACCCTGGATTTATTGCTGGAATATGGCGTGAATCATATCGATACGGCCGCTTCTTACGGCGATGCAGAACTTAGGCTGGGTCCGTGGCTAAAGCAGTACCGCGATGAATTCTTCCTGGCCACCAAAACCGAAAAGCGCACCTACCAGGCAGCCAAAGAAGAGCTGCACCGCTCGCTGGAACTCCTCGAAACCGATCACGTGGATTTGTGGCAAATGCACCTCCTCGTAGAGCCATATGAGTGGGAAACGGCTATGGGGCCGGGTGGCGCGCTCGAAGCCTTCATCGAAGCCCGCGAGCAAGGGTTGACGCGTTTTCTGGGCGTTACCGGGCACGGCGTCACCGTGGCCCAGATGCACCTGAAAAGCCTGGGACGCTTTGACTTTGACTCCGTGCTGCTGCCTTATAACCCGACCATGATGCAAAATCCACAATATGCTGCCGACTTTGAGCAGCTCATGACCGTTTGCCAACAGAAAAACGTGGCCGTGCAAACCATCAAGGCAGTGGCCAAAGGTCCGTGGGGCGACAAGCCAAAAACACACACTACCTGGTATGAACCGTTCAGCACCCAGGCAGAAATTGATTTGGCCGTGCAGTGGGTGCTCAGCCGTCCTGGCGTTTTCCTGAATACGGTAGGAGATACGACTTTACTGCCAATGGTATTGGATGCGGCGGCGAGGGTGGATACGGCCGTACCCCAGGCCACCGTCGCTGCAAAAATGCACGCTATCGACATGCAACCTCTATTCGTTTAAAAAATGGGACGCAGATTAACGCAGATGACGCGGATAAAAAATGAGTGAGTATCAGCATTTTGAACTGACAAAAGAAATTATTGGGACATTCTATGATGTCTACAATATGCTCGGTTATGGTTTTCTTGAAAAAGTATATGAAAATGCATTTGCCATTGAACTTGGTCTTCGGGGCTTCCAGGTTGAACAACAGAAACCTATTTCCATTCAATTTCGCGATCAAGTTATCGGCGAATATTTTGCTGACATCCTGGTCAACAATGTCATAATCATTGAAATTAAAGCAACTAGAGCATTAGTTAAAGCATATGAAGCTCAACTGCTAAACTATCTGAAAGCCACTCCTTATGAGGTAGGTTTACTTGTAAATTTCGGACCTCAACCCAGCTACAAACGTAAAGCGTTCAGCAATCACAACAAACCAAACCTCTCAGAAAACAAAAATCCGCGTCATCTGCGTTAATCAGCGTCCTATTTCTTTGGAGTTTCTAACATGAAGCAACCAGATTTCACCAAAATTGATTACAAATCACCAAGTAAATCTGCGGCAAATACGGCCGTTCCCACATCCACCCAGGCCTGGCAAACGCTAGAGCAAATTGACGTACGGCCGTTTTACACCCCGCACGATTTGCAAAACATAGAACACCTCGACTTTGCCGCTGGGATTCCTCCCTTTTTGCGCGGTCCGTACCCTGCCATGTATGCCGTACGGCCGTGGACGGTGCGCCAATATGCCGGGTACAGTACCGCCGAAGAGAGCAATGCCTTCTATCGGCGCAACCTCGCCGCCGGGCAGCGCGGCCTTTCCATCGCCTTTGATCTGGCCACCCACCGTGGCTACGACTCCGACCATGAGCGCGTCGTCGGCGACGTGGGCAAGGCGGGCGTGGCCATCGACTCCATCCTGGACATGCGCATCCTGTTCGACGGCATTCCGCTGGACAAAATGTCCGTCTCCATGACGATGAACGGCGCAGTCCTGCCCATCATGGCCTTCTACATCGTCGCTGCCGAGGAGCAGGGCGTGCCCCACGAACAGCTCACCGGCACTATCCAAAACGACATCCTCAAAGAGTACATGGTGCGCAACACCTACATCTATCCGCCCGTCCCCTCTATGCGCATTGTGGGCGACATCTTCGCCTACACCGCCCGCGAGATGCCCAAATTCAACGCCATCAGCGTCTCCGGCTACCACATGCAGGAGGCCGGGGCCACGGCCGATATCGAGCTGGCCTACACCCTGGCCGACGGGCTGGAATATTTGCGGGCCGGGATTGCTGCGGGAATGAACATTGACGACTTTGCGCCGCGCATCTCCTTCTTCTGGGCCATTGGCATGAACGTGTTCATGGAAATTGCCAAAATGCGTGCCGCGCGGCTGCTGTGGGCCAAAATCGTCAGGCAGTTTAATCCACAAAATGACAGGTCGATGGCCCTGCGCACCCACTGCCAGACCTCCGGCTGGAGCCTGACAGAGCAGGACCCGTTCAACAACGTTGCCCGAACCTGCCTGGAGGCGATGGCCGCCGCCTTTGGCGGTACGCAGTCGCTGCACACCAACGCCCTGGACGAAGCCATCGCCTTACCCACCGACTTCTCTGCCCGCATTGCCCGCAACACGCAGCTCTATTTGCAGCACGAAACCGGCATCACCCGCACCGTCGATCCGTGGGCCGGATCGTACCTTGTCGAAACGCTTACCCACGAGCTGGCCCACCGCGCCTGGAACCACATCCGGGAAGTAGAAGACCTGGGCGGCATGGCTAAGGCGCTGGAAACGGGCTTGCCTAAAATGCGCATCGAGGAAGCGGCCGCGCGCCGCCAGGCGCTCATCGACTCCGGCCAGGAAACGATTGTGGGCGTGAATAAGTACCGGCTCGATACGGAAGATGAGATTGACATTTTGGAGGTGGACAATACGGCCGTTCGCCAATCCCAAATCACCCGCCTGGAAGAGCTACGCGCGAACCGGGATATCGCAACAGTGGAAAAAGACCTCAAAGCCCTCGCCATCGCCGCCGAATCTGGCGAAGGTAATTTGCTGGAGCTGGCGGTCAGCGCCGCACGCGCCCGCGCCAGCCTGGGGGAGATTTCCGGCGCGCTGGAGCAGGTGTGGGGCCGCCACAAAGCGACCATCCGCTCCATCGGCGGCGTCTACAGCAGCGAATTTGGAGAGAAGATGGAGATTGAAACCGTACGGCGCATGGCCGACGAATTCGAGCAGCAAGAGGGTCGCCGCCCACGCATCATGGTGGCCAAAATTGGCCAGGACGGCCACGATCGCGGCGCAAAAGTCGTCGCCACCGCCTTCGCCGACCTGGGCTTCGATGTGGATATTGGCCCACTCTTCCAAACCCCGGCCGAAGTGGCCAAGCAGGCCATCGAAAATGATGTGCACGTGGTGGGGATTAGCTCGCTGGCGGCGGGGCACAAGACATTGCTGCCGCCGTTGGTGGAAGCGTTGGATGGATACGGCCGTTCCGACATCATGGTCGTCATCGGCGGCGTCATCCCGGCCCAGGATTACCAGTTCCTAACCGCTCATGGTGCAGCCGCCATCTTTGGCCCCGGCACGGTCATCCCCGTCGCAGCGCAAAAAGTGCTGCAAGAGCTGAAACAACGTCTCGGACATGAGAGCTAAATAAATCGCCTGACAAACTCTGCATTTATACATAGCTGTGGAAGAATCTGCGGCAGACCAGGAACTTTGAGCGGGCGCTGATGTGAACCAATAATAAAAATCAGCGTCATCAGCGTTCATCTGCGTTCTAAAGCTTTTCGTTTCCCCCGACAAAAGTCATTCCTACATGTACCAAAGATCAGGTGACGGCCGTAAAAATTGTGCTACTCTCCCGATTAGATAATCATCTAACATCTAATCAGAGTGTAAATTATGTCTCAAAATAGCGGTGGCTTTGCCACCTACATCGAAAAAACCAAACAATTCAGCCCAAACGCCCGTCTGGTCCTCATCTACAGTGCTTTCACCGGTCTGGCCTTTGGCGTTTTCCGGTTTCTCTTTAACTTTTACGTCCTCAGCCTGGGGGATGCCTACGATGAAGCCTTCGTCGGTTCCCTGCAAACCGCAGCCTCTTTTGCCTCCATTCTCATGGCGCTGCCCGCTGCCTACCTGGCCGAGCGCTACTCACAAAAGAAGATCATGATCAGCACCGCGCTTGTTAGCAGTCTGGCTATCATTGGCCTGGTGCTGTTTCCCTTTCGTGCGCTGCTCATTCTCTTCAACATGGTCGCCGGGGTCAGCATGAGTATGCGCCAGGTAGCGATGGCCCCTTTCCTCATGGCTAACACCTCAGAAAACGAAAGGCAGTGGGTCTTCAGCTTCAACTTTGGCCTGATGACCGTTTCTGGCTTTTTTGGCAACCTGCTGGGCGGCTGGCTGCCCACCTGGCTGGGCCACTGGTTCGACGCTGCCCCCACCGACACTCTCTCCTACCAGCTTGCCCTCGGCAGCATGATGCTCGTTACCATTTTGTCGATTGGCCCGCTCACCCGCATCATCATGCCCCCTATGGACCGCCAAAAACGCGTGGAGCTGCCCTGGGTACAGCTGCGCCGCTACGGCTGGAGCCTGAGCCAGTTTCTGCTGCCGCAGCTCATCATCGGTCTGGGGGCAGGGCTGATGCAGCCCTTTATGAACATCTACTTTCGCAACGTCTATGAAAAGCCCGACCCGCCTATTTCAATGGTATTTGCTATTGGCGGTCTGGCTATGGCTATTGCCCAGTTCCTCGGCCCGCCCCTGGCCGATAAATACGGCAAAATCAACACGGTCATCCTGACCCAAATTTTCTCGGTACCGTTTCTTCTCTTGTTGGGTCTGGGTGCCTGGCTGGTGCCCGGTGGATTGGCCAACGCCAGCCTATGGTTTTTTGTGGCCGGCATCGCCTATATTTTCCGCCTGGCGCTGATGAACCTGAGCAATCCTGTCTATCAGACATTTGTGTTGGAACACGTGCCGACAGATGTTCAGGCCCTGGCCATGAGCTTGAACTCGCTTTCATTTCAGTTTGGCTGGTTTATCATGCCACAGGTAAGCGGCTGGCTCCAGGTGCGCTTTGGCGAGTTCGGCTTTGTGCCAATTTTCGGCATGGTGGCTGTCTTTTACCTGCTGGCTACAGCGCTGGAATGGTGGCTGTTTGGCGGGCGGCATCGGCCGTTGCCCACGTTTGCCCCCTCAGTTGGCGATTAAGACACAGCGTCAGGCAACTGCGCTACAATTCCGCAGGCTTGTTAAAAATTGGATTTCACGTCTTTTCCATTGAAAAGATGCGTCGCTTCCTCAGTATTGTTAAGAAAAAGTTGTTGGAGCGTACTGTATGCCCTTTGCCTGGATGTTAAACGTCGTCTGGATTGCCCTGGCCGTCGTTATTCTTGTTATTTTGCTTTCCCGCCTGCTTAAAACCCGTCTCCCCTTTGGCCTCATTGGTTCAATGACCCTCACGCTGCTGGTTAGCCAGGGGCTGCTTTTCTGGCTGAGCAGCGACACGCTGCCCGCGCTCACAAATACCCAGCGCAACGTGTGGCTGGCAGTGACCTTTTTGCTCGGCCTCAGCACTATCCTGCGCGCCATTAAATGGACGCTAATGGAGCTTTTGGTCAACCGGCGCAGCTTAAAAATTCCACCGTTTCTGCTCGACATCTTTGAATGGTTCATCATGCTAATCGTCATCTTGCTGACGATTCGATTGGTGTTCGGGCTGGAGCTAACCGGGCTACTGGTCACGTCAACAGTGGCCTCGGCCATCATTGGTCTGGCGCTGCAAGACACGCTGGGCAACCTCATTTCTGGCATATCGCTGCAAATCGAAGCGCCGTTTTCCGTGGACGATTGGGTAGAAATCGATGGCGTAGAAGGCATTATTGTGCGGCAAAACTGGCGCACGCTCACCCTGCTGACGCGCGAAGATCACCGGGTTATGCTGACCAACAGCACCGTAGCCGAAAGCAAAATCATCAACTATTCGCGCCCTACCAACCGGCAGATCCAAACGGTTTACCTCACGCTTAGCGAGACGTATTCGCCAAATTTCGTGAAAAACACCTTGATCGAAGCGGTGAATGGGCTGGAAGACGTCAAGCTGCACCCACGGCTGCGCTCGCACGTCGTCTCAATGCAGGACGGCTGCGTAACCTACGGGCTGAGCTATTGGCTGGATGATTACAGCGACAAGATTATTGCCCGAGACAAGGTATTGTCACGGGTCTGGTTTGTGCTGCACCGGGCCGGTATTCACATTCCGGACCCAACCGGCAACTTTAAGCTGAACATGATTGCCGAAGACGCTCAGGAGCGCAGCAAACAGCAGCAGCAAGAGCGCCTGTTTGCCGCCATGCGCTCGTTGGATTGGCTGAACGCGTTAAATGAGTTGCAACTGCAGCAGCTGGCCAATCGCGCGGCCGTTTCCACCTACACCAGCGGCGAGCATCTCGTCCGGCAAGGGGACCCCGGGGACTCACTGTTTCTCATTAAATCGGGCTCGGTTTCTGTTTATGTGCGCTCGGAAGACGGCCGTTCTGTCTACGCCAACAAGCTGAACGCCGGGGATTTCTTTGGTGAGATGAGCCTGCTCACGGGGGAAGCCCGCTCCGCCTCTATCCGTGCCGACGAAGAAACCGAGGTCATCACCATCGACAAAGAGGCGTTTAGCAACGTGCTTACGCAGGACCCCACCATCTTGGACCGCTTCCTGGCAGCGCTGGAGCGGCGGCAGAAGGGCATAAGCCAGAGTTTGCAGCAAGATTCGGCCATGCGGCGGCGCGAGATGGAAAACGGCCGTGACGCCTTTATTCAGCGCATTCGCCGCTATTTACGCGTGCCTTGAGGTTAATTTCAAGTAGCAGGCACGCCAAATCCTGCTAAAATCGGGGCGCAGTAACATATACGGCCGTATCCCCCAATAACCAGATACGCGCCCTGACCCTTCACAATTTCCCACGTTTATACCGCCACATCTCGAACCTTAAACAGGAGTGTTTCATGTCAGACGACTTCATCTTTCACGGGTCACTTGCTGAACTCGACCCCGACCTTTCCCAACTGCTTCAGCGCGAAGACCAGCGGCAAGACAGCACCATCATCCTCATCGCTTCTGAAAGCGCCTCGCCCGAAGCCGTGCGCGAAGCAATGAGCAGCAACTTTGCCAATATCTACGCCGAAGGCTACCCACGTGAAGAAAGCCGCCGCCAGACCGAAGAAGAAATTCTTGATATGGATAAAGAGCTGGCCCACTACCGCCGCTATTCCGACCCCCGCTACTACAAAGGCGTGGAATATGCCGACATTTTGGAAGCCCTTACCCGCCGCCGGGCCGCCGAGCTATTTGCCGCCAACGGCATCACCGCTAATCAACTTTATGTCAATGTCCAGCCGCTAAGCGGCGCTCCGGCAAACAGTGCCGTGTACACCGCCCTGCTCCAGCCCAATGACACCATTTTGGGGCTTAACCTCAATGATGGCGGCCATCTCTCTCACGGCACCAAAATTAACCGCTCTGGCAAGCATTACAACGGGGCCACTTATTTCGTGGATGAAACGACCGAACTGCTAAATTACGACGACATTGAACGGCGCGCCATAGAAGCCCAGCCGCAGATCATTGTGGCCGGTTTTTCTGCCTATCCGCGCATTATTGACTGGCAGCGCTTCCGCACCATTGCCGACAAAGTGGGCGCCTACCTGCTGGCCGACATTTCGCACATCTCCGGACTGGTGGGCGCGGGCGTCCATCCCAGCCCCATTGGCATTGCCGATGTGGTCATGACCACCACGCACAAAAGCCTGTGCGGCCCGCGTGGCGCAATGATTTTGACCCATCGGCGCGATTTATTCCGCAAGATTGACCGCGCTGTCTTCCCAGGTGAGCAGGGCGGCCCCCATCTAAACACCATGGCGGCCCTGGCCCTGGCCCTAAAGCTGGCAAACACGGAACAATTCCGCACGCTGCAGCAGCGTATTGTGGACAATGCCCGACGGCTGGCCGAAAAATTAGCCCAGCATGGCCTGCGCACCATCAGCGACGGCTCAGATACGCATTTACTGCTGGTGGATACCAAAAGCGTGACGCACAACGGCGTACATTTGTCCGGCGACATGGCAGCGCGCGTGCTGGATGTGGCCAACATTGTGGTTAACCGCAACACAATTCCGGGCGACGTGGGCGCGCTGAATCCCACCGGACTGCGCATTGGCACGGTCTGGATTAGCCAGCTGGGCTTTGGCGAAGCGGAGATTGATTTGCTGGCGGAAGCCATTGCCACGGCGCTGAACGGCTGCAAACCGTTCACCTATACCGGACTGGGCGGAAAGGAGCTGCTGCGCACCAAGGTGAATTTTGCTGCTTTGCAGCGCGCCCGCGAGATTGTGCGCCAGTTGCGCAAGGTGTCCGCGCCAACGGCCGTTTCCCACACCGTCGAGATTCGTGGCGAAGTGGCTACCAGCTTCCTGAACGACGCGCTCAGCAGCGACGTGCTGGCCCTGGCCGATGGCGACACGCAGCCAACCAGTCTAAGCATCAACAACCAGCCGCTGATGCCAGCCACGCTCAAACGACTTTCGGAGACCCGCTACCACTTGCGCCTGGCGGATGCGGCGGCGGCACAACAGGCCGTCACCTGGCTGTCTGATTTGTCCGATGGCTACGTGGATTTTGGCGACCTGTATGCCAAGCTGCCGGGTGCCGTCGTGGTGCAGGCCATCCAGCCCCAGGTAGACGTGCCAGAGCCGGTTGAGACGGATACGGCCGTTGTCCCCAGCAAGCCATTTTTCATTGGCCGCGAGCAGGTAAGCGGTGGCGAACCGCTGCCCACCTTTAGCTGGACCGAACCGCAAGATGCGCCGATGAAGCGCACCACTCTCTACGACAGCCACGTGGCCCTGGGCGGGCGCATGGTGCCCTTTGGCGGCTACGAAATGCCCGTGCGCTACGAAACCTCCGTGGTAGAGGAGCACATGGCCGTGCGCGAAGCCGCCGGTCTGTTCGACGCCACCCACATGGGCGTCTTCGACGCCAGCGGCGAGCACGTTGTCGCGTTTCTAAATACCGTGTTGACAAACGACGTTTCGACGCTGAACGTAGGCCAGTCCCACTATACTTACCTGCTGCTGCCCGATGGCTCGGTCATAGATGACCTGCTCGTTTACCGGCTGGCTGAGGACCGCTTTATGCTGGTGGTAAACGCCTCAAACAACGACAAGGATTGGGCCTGGCTCAATGCGGTTAACAACGGCGAGGTGATGATTGATGCGGAACGGCCGTATGCCAAAGTTCAGCATCCCGTGCAGTTGCGCGACCTGCGCGACCGGCAATATGGCGACGAATGCCGCGTGGACATGCCCCTGCAAGGTCCACGGGCCACCGATATCCTGCTGACGCTGTGTGACGATGCCGCCTTGGGCAGGCGCATTAAGGGGCTGCCCTGGGCAGGATTAACCCAGGGAACGCTGGGCGGCTTCGACCTCATCATTTCTCGCACGGGCTACACGGGCGAGCGCGTAGCCTATGAGCTATTTGTGCACCCGGACAAAGCGCCCGAGCTGTGGGCCGCGCTGCTGGAAGTAGGTGAACCACTAGGGCTGAAACCGTGCGGCCTGGCTGCCCGAGACAGCACCCGCACCGAGGCGGGCTTACCGCTGTACGGACATGAGCTGGCCGGGGAGCTGAACCTGAATCCCGGCGATGCAGGCTTTGGCAGCTACGCCAAGTTGTGGAAGCCATTCTTTGTGGGCCGGGCGGCCTTTATTGCCCATGAGCAAAACCGCGACCAGGTGGTGGTGCGCTTCCGCATGAACGAGAAGGGCGTGCGCCGTCCCGATGGCGGCGACCCGGTATTGGACAAACGCGGCAAGGTCGTGGGCACGGTAACAAGCTGTGCCATTGATAGTGAAGGCTATCTGCTGGGCCAGGCGGTGGTGCCGGTAAGCATGAGTGAACCGGATACGGCCGTGTTTATCTACCAGCTCGGTGGTGGTCAGCGCCCCATTCGCGTGCCGGACAGCGTTAATCCTGGTGCCCGGCTGCCCATGCCCGACGGAGCCACAATTCTGTCGCGCTTTCCATCGCGCAAGAAGTAAAGTCAAGTCTTCTATGAGACTAAAATCCTGTTTCAGTTGACATGCCGCAGGCTAACGTGTAGGATTGCGGGTCACGGGCAGATACCGAAGCGGGAAGATCTGTATTGCCTGATCCCATTACGTTCAAGGAGTTCCAAATGCGTCGCGAGGTTCTTACGTGGTCCGACGTAGACAAGCTAATTGATTATCTGGTGCCGCAGATTCAGGGGCGCTATGATTCCATGCTCATCATTACACGCGGCGGCATCGTACCGGGCGGTATGCTGGCCGAAGCGTTGAATATCACCTACATCCTGACGGCGTCTGTCCGGTTCCCGGCCGATTTCCCTGGCCTGCAAACCCCTGGGCAAGAAAAGTTTGCCATTCCTGAGTTTATTCAGTTTCCGGCAGACAGTCTGCTGTCCGGACGACGCATTCTGGTCGTAGATGACGTGTGGACCAAAGGGCGCAACTCTGTAACGGTTGCTAATCGCATTGATGCGGCCGGTGGTACGCCCGACATCTGCGTACTGCACTATAAGCCAGCCTCGTCGCTGTATCCGGGATTTACCCCGACATATTATGCGGCCGTCACGGATGCGTACGTTATCTACCCGTGGGAGCTTGATCGAGGCCCAGAGGTATTGGGGATGTGGAACTGATTCCTGTAATCGGTTGTCTGTAGATCAGTAATCCGTATCAAAATAATAGCTTGCTGAATACTGTTTCACTGAACACTGGTTACTGTGCGGGGCAATTTGCCCTTCCCTAACAACTTTGTTACGATCTCGGCTGTAATGTTTACAATTTTGTGGGCGCATTTTTGCGCATGAGACCGGTGGGCACTGGGTCCCTGGCGGCGAAAGCTGTCGAACCGCGTCAGGTCCGGAAGGAAGCAGCGCTAAGGCAAACCTTTCGGGTGCCCAGGATTACCTGGTGGCCATCGGTTCCATGTACACAAGTGTGCCAACAAAGCGTGCTGAAGTAATATGGAGATTGGAGATTCACCGAAAGAAAATCTCCAATCTCTATTTTTATTTATGACCCTACTAAACAGCGGCAAACGAATCATCGCAGGGGTAGTTTTCCTGCTGGCGCTTAGCGGTGTAATCGCAGCGGGCTATGCTGTAGCCCAGGAAAGTTACACGATTTACGTCGATAATGAACCGCCGCAAACGGTAACGGGCAGCTTTGGGACGGTGGCCGAGGTGCTGGCGGCGGCAGGTATCGAAACCCGTGCAGAAGATTTGGTGGTGCCTGCCCTGGCGGAAACGGCCGTTTCCCACACCGGCATCCAGATTATTCGTGCCCAGGCCGTTACCGTCCGCTCCGAGGCGGGCACCCGAACCTATTGGTCGCGCCAGCCCGCCATCGCTGGCTTCCTGGCGGAGCGGGGCCTGCTGCCCCAGCGTACCGACCAGATCGTAGCCGACGGCGTGCCCGTTTCTTTTGCTTCCCTGGACCAGACCCCCCTGCCCCAAACGTTGGAAATCGGCCGTTTTGTAACGGTTACTATTTTGGCGGGTGGACAGCAGCAAACGGTGCGCACGGCCACACAAACGGTGGGCGCAGCGTTGGCGGAGGCAGGCATAGAGGTCTATGGCACCGATGGCGTCGAGCCGCCGCTGGGCACCTGGCTTCAACCTAACATGACGATTCAGGTTCAGCCTTCTGTTCCCCTGACGATTGCGGTAGACGGCCGTATCGTCCAGATCCGCAGCCATCACAGCAACGTGCTGGACGTGCTGGCAGAAGCAGGCATCGGTCTGGTGGGCTATGATTACACTATTCCAGGCGCAGACACACTGGTTAAGGCCAATGATACCATCCAGGTGATCCGGGTAACGGAAGATTTTCGACTGGCCGATGAGCCAATTCCATTCCAGACACTGTGGCAAGCCTCAGCCGAGCTAGACCTGGACACAACAGCGGTGATCAGCGCCGGGCAGCCAGGCATCAAGCGGCAGCGCATTCGGGTGCGCTATGAAAACGGCGTAGAAGTAAGCCAGACGGTCGACGGTGAATGGGTGGCGCAGCAGCCCGTGAACCAGGTCATTGGCTACGGCACACGTATCAACGTGCGCACGATTGACACGCCAGAAGGGCCGCTGGAATATTGGCGCGTGGTGCGCATGCGCGTGACGGCCTACACGGCCGCCAGCTCCGGCAAAGCGCCAGATCACCCCAACTACGGCATTACGGCCAGCGGCGTGCCTGCTGGAACCGGCGTTGTGGCGATTGACCGCAGCGTGGTTCCATTCCGTTCGTACGTGTATGTGCCGGGCTATGGCAAAGCGTTTGCCGGGGATACAGGTGGCGGCGTGCGCGGCCGTTGGATTGACCTGGGTTATGACGAAGACGAATACGTTAGCTGGTCTGGCTACGTAGACGTTTACTATTTGACGCCCGTGCCAGCGCCGGAAGATATTAATTATTTGCTGCCGACGGCGCTGCCGTAAGATTGTAATTGAGCAGTTAGGTAATTGGGTAATTTTCTGGTTTTGACCAGCCCAACGACTCAATTACTCAATTGCCAAATTACCCAATTTCCAATCATGCACCCCAAGCAACTGCTCACACACTACCAAATTGAACCGAAAAAAAGCCTGGGCCAGAACTTTCTGTTTGATGAGAATGTGTTGGGGCGGATTGTGGAGGCGGCCGAGTTACGGCCGTTGGAACCGGTGCTGGAAATTGGTCCGGGCCTGGGCAGCCTGACGCGGCTCTTGGCACAGACCAACGCCCTGGTAACGGCCGTTGAGCTAGACAATCGCTTCCTTTCCATCCTGCAAACAGAGCTGGCCTATTTTGACAATGTACGGCTGATTCACGGGGATATTTTGGCGCAGGATTTGGATGCGCTGTTTAGCCAGCCCTACAAAGTGGTGGCCAACGTGCCTTACTACATTACAGGCGCCATTTTGCGTCATTTGCTCTCTGCCCAGCAGAAGCCAACCTGCCTGGTCATGACGGTGCAAAAAGAGGTAGCGGAGCGAATAACGGCCGTTCCACCAAAAATGAGCCTGCTAGCCGTTAGTACCCAACTGTATGGTGATGCTGAAATCATCACCACTATCAAGGCAGGTGCCTTTTGGCCGCGCCCCGATGTGGATTCGGCCGTTATCCGACTGACGCTATTTCCTGAACCATTGCTTCCTTTTGCCGAGGAAGAAAAGTTTTTTACCCTGGTAAAGGCTGGATTTAGCCAAAAGCGAAAGCAATTAAAAAACAATTTGCGCCAATTGGGATATAATCCGTCAGAAATCTCAGGCATTCTCGACGCGGCTGGTGTGGACGGCCGTCGTCGCGCCGAAACGTTAACCCTATCCGAATGGATAAACATCTATAAAAAGTTATGACCACATTACCCGAGACCACCCTTAACTATATTCAAAATATGCCAAAGGCAGAATTACACATTCACCTGGAAGGTGCCATTCAGCCAGAGACTGTGTTGAAGCTGGCAAAACGGCACAAGCGGTTGGACAGTCTGCCAAGCCAAACCGTTAAGGGCCTGCAGCGCTGGTTTAAATTTACCGATTTTAATCATTTCATTGAAGTTTATTTAACCATTCAGGACTTAATCCGTACGGCCGATGATTTTGCCCTGCTGGTACATGAAAACGGCGCCGATATGGCTGCCCAAAATATTCGCTACCGCGAGATTACGGTAACACCCTACACGCATACCGACTACCAGGACAAAGGGGTGACGTTCGATGTGCTAATGCGCGGGCTGGAAGAGGGGCGGGCCCAGGCAAAAAAAGATTTCGGCGTGGAGATCCGCTGGGTATTTGATGTACCGCGCAATTTCTGTTTCAATGGAAACGGCCGTTACGACCCCACCATTGCCAACAAGACCCTGGCCTATGCCCTGGAAGCCAAAGATTCGGGCGTTGTTGGCTTCGGGCTGGGCGGGCATGAGGTAGGCTGCCCCCCGGAACCATTCGCCCACGCCTTTGACAAAGCCAAAGCCAGCGGCCTACTCAGCGTACCCCACGCCGGTGAAACAATGGGGCCAGAAAGCATCTGGGGCAGCTTAAAGGCCCTACAGGCCGACCGCATTGGGCACGGTGTTCGCGCCATTGAAGATCCCAGCCTGCTGGCCACTCTCAAAGTACGCCAGATTCCCCTGGAAATAAATCCCACCAGCAATATCTGCCTCAATGTCTTCCCCTCAATTGAGGCTCATCCATTCCGGCAGCTTGATGAGCGCGGCCTGCTGGTTACCGTCAACAGCGATGATCCGCCGCTGTTCAACACTTCTCTGGTGCAGGAATATGAGGTGCTTGCCTGCCACTTTGGCTATGATCTGTCGGGCCTTACTCGCGTCGCCCGAAACGCGTTCCTGGCCGCAGGGGTGGAAGAAGAGGTAAAGACCCGGCTCCTCAAGGAGTTCGATGCCTGGGTAAAAGCGAATCGGTAACTGGCTGGCACACTGCCTCATTTTTTACAGAGCACCAACCCAATAACTGGAGAACCTATGAGCAAGCATCTTATCGTGGTGGCGGGCAATATTGGTGCGGGAAAAACCTCGCTCACCGAGCGCATTGGTGATCGCCTGGGCTGGCGCACGGCTTACGAATCTGTGATCGATAACCCCTACCTGGCCGATTTTTACAGCGATATGCGGCAATGGTCGTTTCATTTGCAGGTGTTTTATATTGGACACCGCGCCGAACAATATTTGCAGCTTGCCCGCAGCCCAGAGTCCGCCATTGCAGACCGCAGCATCTACGAAGATGCCTTCATTTTTGCCCGCGCCTTACATCATATGGGCAACCTGAGTGAACGTGATTACCAGGCGTATCGCCGGGCCTTTGATCTGGTTGTAAGCGGCCTGCCTAAGCCTGATTTGCTGCTATACCTCAAAGCCCCTGTGCCGGTGCTGGTAGAGCGCATTCGCCAGCGAGGCCGGGCAATGGAAAGCGGCATTACGGCCGAATATCTCAGCCTGCTGGATTCGTTCTATAATGACTGGCTGCGCTCTTATGATGTGTCTCCCGTGCTTGTGATCCCCAGCCAGGACTTAGATTTCGTCAACAAGCCCCAACATCTGGATATTGTGGTGGAGCGTATACAGGAGAAACTATCCGGCCAGGAAAACGTCGTCTTTCCTGATTGATCCTAAGGGAAGGTACAAACCACCAGAAAGATTAACTGACCTGGCCGTTCAGTCCATGCAGTTGGGTCAAATCCACGCGTCAGGGCGCTTTACCTTTGCCCTACACCCATGCTATACTTTTCCGAACCTTATGACGTTCTGCCATTGAGTGACAGCAGGTGATGTCAAAGCGTTGAAACCAATGGCACAATGATTACGGCCGTTCCTTCACACAGTAGAAGACACGCCAGTGTCAGCAGCTATAGCGTACACTTCGGAGGTCACAATGAGTACGGAAATTCGCGGCACCGCTCACTTTCTTCAGCAAGAAAATATCCGGCTCCAAAAGGAAAATGATCAGTTACAACAAGAGATTGTGCGCCTGCGGCTAATCTTGCGCAATTTAGGTAATTTAAATCAACTCACGCTTTCCATGAATCCCGATACCGATATTCTACAGCTGCTAGATCAGATTCTGCAGGCTGCGCTCTCCAGTATTCAGGCTGCCGATGGCTCTCTGCTGCTGGTTGACGAAGAAACCCAGGAGCTTTCGTTTGTTGTTGTGCATGGCGCCGTGCGCACCAAGCTGGTTGGTCATCGCATTCCGCTGGGCGTGGGGATTGCTGGCTGGGTAGCGCAACATGCAGAACCAGTGATTGTGCCCAATGTACAAACCGACCCCCGCTTTTCGGCAAGTGTCGATCAGGCATTTCATTTCAAAACCCGTTCCCTTCTGTGCGTTCCTATTGTGTTTATGGGGCGCGTCTTGGGGGTGATTCAGGCGCTAAACAAAAGCAACTATAAAGAGTTTATCAACGCAGATCTACTGCTGCTTAACGTGGTGGCGCAGCTGGCCGCAGCCGCGATTGCCCGCGCTGAAAGCCTGTTGCTGAGCGAAGAGTCATAAGACCCTAGCCGTCAGAGCAAACGGCCCCTACTTTGCCAGCACCTGGCAGCCAACCTTTTTAGGATGATCGAGCACCTGAGCCGTATTGGGCACGCGGCGTACTGCCCACAAGATGGCCGCATCCCCGCCCGCTGCCAGCAGCATCAGCGTCGCCCACATCACCAGCATCGGCCGTTGCGTCACAATACCAAACACCCCCGGCAGCACGCCCAACATCAGACCAGGCAAGGCCACCGAAATGCGATAAGCAGTCGCTTGCAGCGGCGCACGACAGTGAGCATAAGGCGCAAAGGCCTGCCAGCTAAAGCCAAACTTAATACGGCTAAAGGGCACCCCGCCCACCAGCCAAAAGCCAATGGCGTGCAGCAGCTCATGCGCCACCAGACTAAGGGCCAGGAGTAAAATAAGTGTGACAATTCCCGACAATGAACCATCTGTAAAGGCGGCAAAAGGCCAAACGTTCCAGACCAACTGATACGGCACCCAGATCAGTAAGAAGGCGAGCGGTAACATCGCAAAAGCCATGAGATTAGCCCGCCCCGCGGGCACAGTGGCTTCATACTCAACCGGAACGGCCGTCTCTACATTAACTTTGTGCCGCCTGCTCTCCTCAACAGGCAGCGGCGGCAGCGAGATGCGCGTTTTGTCATCGCGCACCAGCGATGCATCAAAAAAGGCAACCAGTCGATGGCTATACTCTTCCGGACGTTCATGCCAGCCCTGGGCATGGGGCGCCTCTGGAATTTGCCACAAGACGGCCGTTTTCACCTCATCCGCCAGCCGTTGGGCCATCTCCGCCTCCACCCCTTCGCCCGTGGCAATCAACAGCAAAGCTCGATCCTTTAGCCCGGCCATAATTTCCCTGTTTGGCGGTAATGGCTCGTGCGCGCCAAACCACTGCACGGCACGCCGAAAATATTGCTCCTGCCACAGGTTCAAGCGCCCCAGCAGCGAGTTGGGAAACGGCACATCGTCCAGCGAAGCCGGGCTGGGACCATCCGCCACCACAGCCCGTATGGCTACCGTTTGCGCCGCCGCGTGCAGGGCAAACAGCCCGCCTACCGACACGCCCATTACGCCTATGCCGCCAGCATGGATATCTGGCCGCTTGCTCAGGTAAGCCACAGCCGCCAGCACGTCATCCACCCCCGCCTGGCTGCGTACAAAGCGGCGCCCACCGCTGCTGCCGTGCGCCCGCAGATCAAACATCAAAACGCCGTACCCGGCCTGCACCAGGGCTTCGGCCTGATGCACGACGCCCAAACGGTTGCCGCTGTGCCCGTGCAGCAAAATAACGGCCGCTTTATTGCGCGAGGGAATATACCAGCCGGTCAGCCGCACTCCATCCTGGCTGGTCAGCGTTACATCTTCATAAGTGACGCCTAAATTGGTGGGGGTAAAGTAAGAAACGCGCAAGCGTGGCGGGCGGGCAAAAATAAAGGCGGCGTATAACGGCCGTATGCCGAAATATATGATGAGCAAAAAAACGAGCAGTTCCAGAAAAAACATGCCATCTCCGACAACCAGTTCAATTGCAGCCATTAAAACAACTAACCGCAAAGCGCAAAGGACGCATATACAGAGAAAACTCTGTGCTGAAATCCGATTCTAACCCAATCTTGACCAAATGACCGAAAAAAGCAGCCGTTGTTCATTGACGCCACCTGCCCCACGCTGTATGATAGCGGGCATTAACAACCTACTGGCAAAATTCAGGTGCGCCCCCGCCCGGATGCGCGGCGCGCAGAGTCATTGCTCTGTGGGGGAAGACCGGTGAACTGTTTTTAGCAGCAAGTCCGGCACTGTCCCGCAACGGTAAAATAATGGTTAATGGTTAATAATTAATTGTTAATGGTAAATAGACCCACAATTAACAATTAACCATTTAAAATTCACAATTAACCATTATTAAGTCCGAATACCCGCCTGTTTTTTTGCTCGTAACCTTCGTGGACAAAGGTAAGCGAGTCACCAAATGTTTGTTTGCAACTACAAAATGGATGGCTCACCTTCGTGTGAGCTTTTTTGTTGTCTTCTTCCCAAAAGAAACACTTGCAAATTGATGTTTCTGACGCTGCGCTTTGTCTATGAGCGACGTAAGCATCTTTGAAAAGGAGACAACAAATGAAACGTCGATTTACCCTCTTCTTACTGCTCGTGTTTTTTCTGGGGCTGGTTGGGTGCAGTAGTGATGTGGCCGATACGCCAGCCAGCGACCCGGCCGTGCAAACTGAGGCAACGGCCGAAACGGCCGTTGAACCCACAGAAACAGCCGTTGAGCCCACCCTAGAGACGATAGAAGAACCAGAAGCTACGGCCGTTCCTACCGAAGCGCCAACCGCAGAGCCCACCGAAGAACCCGTGGCCGAAGTCCCCACCAGCAACCTGACCGACGGCTGCGTGGAAAATTATGATGAGTCGGTCGATTACTTTCCGCAGAAAACGGCCGTAACCCATGCCCAAGGCTTCACCATCGAATATTTTAATAACTACAAAGTTGTTACCGTCGCTGCGCCCTGGCTCGGTGCCGAAGATTCCGCCACTTATCTGCTGGTGCAGTGCGGCACCCCCGCCCCCGAGGGGTTCGAAGAGGCTGTCACCGTTGAGGTACCCATCAACAGCTTTGTCTCTATGTCCACAACCTACCTGCCCTACCTGGACGCCTTTGGCCTGCTAGACAGCCTGGTAGGCGTCGATTTTGGCTCCTTTGCCTATAACCCCACCGTGCAGGAAATGCTGGCGGCTGGGGAGCTGGTAGAGCTGGGCAGCGGTTCCACAGTCAACGTTGAAGGCGCTCTGGACCTGGACCCCGACGTCATCATGACGTCCGCCAGCGGCTCGGCTGACTTCGATACCCATCCCAAGCTGGAAGAAGTAGGGCTTACCGTGGTGCTTAACGCCGACTACCTGGACGTGACGCCGCTGGGTCGCGCCGAATGGGGGAAGTTCATCGCTGTCTTCTACAATGAGGAAGCCCAGGCAGATGTGATGTTTAACGATACGGCCGCTGAATACGAGGCGCTAACCACGTTAGCGGCCGACGTATCGGAGCGCCCCACCGTTTTTGCCAACACGCCGTTTGAAGGTACCTGGTATATGCCGGGCGGGCAAAGCTACACGGCGCAATTTTTAGACGCTGCCGGAGCCAACTACGTCTGGAGCGATGACGAAGCAACCGGCACGCTGTTCCTTGATTTTGAATCGGTCTTTGACCGGGCAGCAGAGGCCGAGTACTGGATTAACCTGGGTTTTGTCAGCACGCTGGCCGATTTAGAAGCAGCAGATGAGCGATTTGCCGACTTTGCCGCCTTCCAAAACGGCAACGTGTACAACTATGATTTGCTCACCAACGAATCGGGCGGCAACGACTTCTTCGAGAGCGCCGCAGCCAACCCGCATGTTGTGCTGGCTGACCTGATCAAAATTTTCCATCCTGACCTGCTGCCAGACCACGAGCTGGTTTATTATCGTCTTGTAGAATAATTGGAACTCGCGTAGGGTGCGGGTCCCAGACCCGCCCCTACCTCAACACCATGGAACACGCATCTACTGAAACACCAACGGCCGTATCCAATCCCAACCGCCAGGCAGCGGCGCTTGGTCTGCTTGTCTTCTCGTTGGTAGGCGTCTTTTTGCTCAGCCTGTTTGTGGGCTCCGTGCGGATTCCCCTGGACGACATTTTACGCATTCTGGTGGGAGCTGCGCCGGAGCGGGAGACGTGGGCCACCATTGTGTGGAAGTTTCGGCTGCCCAAGGCGGTAACGGCCGTTCTCGCCGGATCGGCCCTGAGCGTCAGCGGGCTGCAAATGCAAACCATGTTTCGCAATCCGCTGGCCGGGCCGTTTGTGCTGGGCATCAACTCGGGGGCAAGTTTGGGCGTGGCCGTGGTCGTGCTGCTGGTGGGCACCACCGGCAGTGTGCTGCTGGCCGGGCTGGGGCTGCTAAGCGATTTTGGCATTGTGGTGGCCGCCAGCCTGGGCGCAGGCCTGGTGCTCTTTTTGGTGCTGGGCGTAGCCCGCCGCGTAGAAACGATGACGCTGCTGATTTTGGGGCTGATGTTTGGTTACGCCACCAGCGCACTGGTGAGCGTGCTGCTCTACTTCAGCATCGCTGAGCGCATCCAGGCCTACATTGCCTGGACCTTTGGCAGCTTTGGCGGGGTCACCTGGAGCCAGATGCGCGTGATGGCCCCCACGGTGCTGCTTGGCCTGCTCATTGCCTGGCTGTCGGCCAAGCCGCTAAACGCGCTGCTGCTGGGGGAAACTTATGCCCACAGCCTGGGTCTTTCGGTGCGCCGAGCCCGTTTTGCCGTGCTGGTCAGCGCCTCGCTCATGGCCGGGGCCATTACCGCGTTTTGTGGGCCGATTGGGTTTGTGGGGGTGGCCGTGCCGCACCTGTGCCGCAGCCTGTTTGGCACCTCAAACCACAGGCAGCTCATCCCTGCCACTATTTTAATGGGAGGCGTGGTGGCGCTTGTGGCTGACCTTATTGCGCAACTGCCGGGCAGCCAGACGACGCTGCCCCTAAACGCCGTCACGGCGCTCATTGGCGCGCCGGTCGTCACCTGGGTCATATTGCGACAGCGCAACTTGCGCTCGTCCTTTGCCGGTTAGCTATTTTTCAGGACTGTCAGTCCTCAGTAGGAAACGATTATGTCTTTAGCAATTTTACGAACGGAAAATTTAACGATTGGCTATTCGCAGCGTCGGGAAGCGCCGGTGGTGATTTCAGAAAATATCACCGTTGGTTTGCGGCCTGGGGAGCTGGTCTGCCTGCTGGGGCCAAATGGTGCGGGCAAAAGCACGCTAATGCGCACGCTGGCCGGGATGCAACCCCTGCTACACGGCCGTATCCTGCTCAACCAGCAAGACCTTTCCAACCTCAGCGCCCGGCAGCTGGCCCGCCACCTTAGCGTGGTGCTCACCGAGCCGATCAACGCCGGAATGTTGACCGCCTGGGATCTGGTCTCACTGGGGCGGCATCCTTACACGAACTGGGCAGGTAAGCTGACGACGGTGGATGAAACGGCCGTTGACCAGGCCATTACGGCCGTGGGTGCCACATCCCTGGCCCAACGCCATGTAAACACCCTGAGCGACGGCGAGCGACAAAAGATCATGATCGCCCGCGCCCTGGCCCAGGAACCAGACGTAATGCTGCTGGATGAACCGACCGCCTACCTGGATTTGCCGCGCCGCGTGGAAATCATGCACATTTTGCGGCAGCTGGCGCGCCGTGAGAAATGCGCCATCCTGCTGTCCACACACGATCTGGATCTGGCGCTGCGAAATGCAGACAAAATCTGGCTACTGCCAATGGGTGGCGCGCTTCAGACAGGCACGCCAGAAGAACTGGTGCTCAACGGCTCATTTGAGGCCGCTTTTCAGGCAGACGGCATTCGGTTCGATGCGCAAACAGGCTCATTCAAGATGGTGGAGCAGCCTGCCGGGCAGATCGATTTGGTGGGGGAAGGGCTTTCTGCTGTATGGACGCGGCGGGCGCTGGAGCGCGTCGGCTTTGCCGTGCATGATGGAGTAAATGGAGCACCAATGCGTGTGCAGGTGTTGGCGCACAAGGGTGGCAACGAAGGCCACACGCAATGGCAGCTCATGAAACCCCGCCAGACCGCTACACATTGCTCACTGGCGGCATTGGTTGACGATATTCAGCAAAATAATGGGCTAAACGAAGAACAGTAAACGACAGTTGAAGTTAGCTGCAAGAGTCACCCGTAACCTCTAGCTTTTTAACTTACTCTAGTTGGGCCAGCCAATCCAGCAAGAACCCCGCCTGATCTTCATCCATTACCGCCTTTGCCGCCTGGGAATACTCCTGCAAATAAGGCTGTAGCTTGGCATGTGTCAATGAAGGGTAGTTGTGCAGCAGCAGACCTTTGAGCCATTCCAGATTTGCTTCAACCGTTGATAAATCACCCAGGCGCAGGCCCGCCTCAATGTTGTTGCTAAATTCATTATTGGCATTGGTAAGCAGGGGCGTGGGCATGTGCATCAAAGTAGACGAAAGGTGGAGGTGAGCGTCGATTGCCGCGCGCCGCTCGATAAAGTGCTCGTAGGCAGCCTGATACGCTTTGCTGGGCTTTTCGATCTGGCTCGCAGCTGGCGCGGATCGAATGAGCGTTTCTACAGTCTGGGGAACTTCCGCCAGCGTTTCCCCTAAGAAATGACCCGGCATTATCTCTTTCAGGTGCTTAATTTGGTTAAAGATAGAGCCGCCAAAGGCTAACGGCACGTTTATCTCTTGCAGTTTATAGGCCAGAGGCAGGGCTTGCCCCGCGGCCGTCAGCGTCTGCATAGAAAGAACTACAAGCGCGGGCTTTATTTGCCTCACAGAGATTTCTAAACGATCTAGCGGTACGTTGGCTCCTAAGTAGACTACATCCCAGCCCTGACGGCGCAGCATGAGGCTGATCATCAGGGGGGCAAAGGTGTGCAATTCTGTAGGGGGACAGGCCACAATGATACGGCCGTTGCGCGTTGGTGCGGGCATGGCTGCCAGCAGTGCTTCTAGCTGTCGCAGAGCCAGCGCCGAGGCAAAATGTTCTTGCTGAACGGTTACGGAGCCTTCATACCAGCCTTTGCCAATCTCGTTTAGCCCCTGCTGTAAAATCTGGTAGCAAACAGCCTCTACGGAAAACAGAGCAAAAGCGCGGGCCAGCAGGCGCTGGGCCTGGTGTTCATCGAACTCCAAACAAGCGTCAATCCACGCCTTGCGCAGTTCGTCTATCTGATCACCACTGATGTAGGGCTGTTCAGGAACGGCCGTTTGCCCATTTAGCAACGGATTCTGCCCCTCTCCCTCCAGCTGGTGCCAAAGGTCCACGGCGTGGCTAATGGTCATCCCCTCTTCCTGCCGCGCCACCAGCCACTTCAGCATATCAATCTCGTGCTGGGTGTAGAGTCGGTGCCCTCCAGGCGTGCGCTCTGGATTTGGAATCCCATAGCGCCGCTCCCAGGCGCGCAGCGTATCCGGCTTAAGTCCTGTTTTTTGGACAACGACTTTCATGTTAAATGTGGGCGCATGATTGCTAGGTGTCATATCTTATCCTGAATCGTGTCTATACGGCTTGTAAACTCGCCGTCACTCGTCTTATAATCGGCATCAGTTATTACTGTAAAGTAATTTTAACACAATCGTCTATATTTTGTCCATATTTATGACAGGAAAAATTGAAATTTAGGGGATTTTCATTTCTTTTTCTTATAAAGCTGGGGAAATTTCAACGTTGCAGAATCAAGCAGCTTCTATTCGTATCCATTTTATCTGCGCGATATCATTCTGACGATACACTCTGCCATTGCCTCTTTTAACTTTTAAGCGGCTACACAAATTCCATCGTTTATTGCTTACTCAACCAATCTAATAAGATGTCCAAAGGCTCGCCCCCAACGCTTTTTACCGCATCAGCATACTGCTGCAAATAGTTCGACAATACTTTTTCCGGCAGAAGAACGTGATTATTTAGCAGCAGCCCCTTCACCCATAAAAGATTGGCCTCTACCATGGCTATGTCGCCAAGACGCAAAGCAGCTTCTATGTTATTGCCAAATTCCTGGTTGATATTGTTCAACATGGGGGTGGGCATGTGGGATAGCCCCTGTGAAGCATGGAGGTGGGCTTCAACGGCCGTACGCCGCTTAACAAAATAATCGTACGCTTTTTCGTAGTCAATGCTTGGTGCCTGTGGCTCGCTAAGGGCCGGTGCAGATTTCAGAAGCTTTTCTACAGCCTGCGGGACCTGCTCCAACGAGTTTCCTAAATAGTGGCCCGGAATGGCCGCCAGGGCTTGCTCGATCTGGTTGAATACCCCGCCGCCAAAAGCAAACAGCACGTTTAGCTCCTTTAACTTTTGCGCCATCGACAGCAAGTGTCCCGCCGCAGTTAACGTTTGCGCACACATGATCACCAGAGATGGCTTGATGTGCACTACGGAAGCTTCCATTTGCTCTAGAGGTACATTGGCTCCCAGGTAGATCACGTCGTACCCCTTACGCCGCAGCAGGATGCTAATTAGAAGCGCAGAAAATGTATGCTGTTCAGTCGGGCAACAGGCTACAATAATTCGTTCGGAACGAATGGGTAGTGGTAAGGCAGACAGCAAGGCCTCTAACTGCCGCATTACCAGTTCAGAAATAAAGTGCTCTTGCTGCACGGATACGCGACCTTCATACCACCCCTCGCCTACCTCATGCAGCCCCTGGGTAAAAATGTCAAAACAGACCGTCTCTAACGGCAGAAGGGCAAAGGCGCGCGCCAAAATTAGTTTGGCTTTCTGTTCATTGTAGGCAAGGCTTGCTTCTAGCCAATCTCTACGCAGCTCATCAACACGCCTGCCTTTGGTCTGAATAATTTCAATTTCAGGTTTGACAACGGCCGTCTCACCCTGTTGCAGTGGATTCTGACCATTCTTTTCCAACTGCTGCCACAGATCAATGGCCCTGCTAATGCTAACCCCCTCTTCCTGTCGCGCTACCAGCCACTTCAACATTTCAATTTCCTGCCGCGAAAAGAGCCGATGCCCGCCTGACGTTCGTTCTGGATTTGGCACCCCATAGCGTCGCTCCCAGGCGCGCACCGTTTCTGGCTTGAGGCCAGTTTCTTGAACCACAACTTTCATATTGAACGTGGGGTTTTTGCCACTTTGGGACATTTAGCCTCCTGTTGATAATCAAGGGTCTCTTGAGGGGGCCATACTGCAAAAGATATGCTCTTCGCCAGGCAGAACTATGTTAGCATGGACATTAAGTTTTTGTCTAGTTTACAATAGGGTCCATGCAGTCAGTCACTATCGAAGCGATTCTAAAGAAACAGATAACGAACGCGTTAGGACATCTCATCTACGTAGTGCGGGACGAAAAGCTCGTTTTCTATGTAGGGCAGTCCCGTCGCGATGTTATCATGCGCTTTTGGGAACATCTCCAGGCGCCCAGCCGCCTGGGGCAGCTAATCGCCTTAAATACCCCAGCCTCGCACCAATGGTCGGTTGATTTTTACGCCCTGGCCGATTGTACTGCATTTGTGCGGCAAAAGGCGCTGTTTGCCCTGCAAGAGTGGCAGCATTTTGACATGAACATGGCGGAGCAGGCGCTGATTCAGGTCATGCGCCCGGTGCTCAACCACGACTTCAATGCTAAACCGGCCTCACTGCCCCGCCGCTACCGGGGCCACGCCGCGCTGAACCTGCCTGAGCCAGATTTGGAGACGCCAGCTTTACTGCGCACAGGCGCCGCTACTAATTCTTCCCAGGACCGCATCTGGCTCAACCGCATGAGCCTGCAGGGCTGGGTGTATGAAAAGGTTGGCCCGAACGGCCGTCTGCAATGGCGGCATCCCAACGGCAAAATTCTCACCGAAGCAGAAATGGCCCCGTACCGGCAGGCAGGCAAGATACCAAATGGTTAATGGTTAAGGATCAATGGTTAATGGTTACTAGGCTGTCATCATTAACCATCAACCATTTACAATTTACCATTAACCGTTCCTAAGGAGTCGGCGTAGCACAGGGCGGCGGTGGGGTAAAGACGATCATGTAGGTATTGTTGGTTTCGTCCACTTCCGCAACTTGCTGCGCGGAATCCACCTCTGCGTTGATGCTGCCAACAGGCCCTTCGGCAAAAGAAACGGCCGCTTCCGCCTCTCCTAACGATCCCAAGCCTTCTAAATTTGTCGTCTGCTCGTTGACTGTCACTTCAAAAGGCCCGGCATCCCCTACGCCAAAGTTGTCGATGCTTACCGCCACCGTGCCGGGTCCACCCCAGGGGCAGTCGTCGTACGTAACGCGATAGCTGCCAATTTCTAAGTCGGGCAGTTGGGTGGCCAGCGTGGGGGGAATGTCGGGGGTTTCGGTGGGGGGAATGGTTGTGGGCGTGGGAACGGCCGTTCCGTCACAGGCCGCTAATACCAGGCTCATTAGCAACATTATCGCCCCAGCCACCAGTAGCTTCTTCAACTGTACCATTTTCATCGTCAATATTCCTTTCTTGCATTTGCCCAACGGGGCCTGTCATATTTTAAGAATAAAAAATTGGATTGGGGCAGATCCCCATGTCTGCCCTGATAGCAAACTTTGAAGACTGATCTATTTACAACACAGATGACGCAGATGAGACCGATAAGGACGGATTTTTACCTGCCCTAATCCGTGAAAATCTGTGTTATCCGCGTCATCCGCGTTCTATTTCTAGATTTTCTCGGTACCCTTGGCCTCAAGTGAACTGAAGATTATGCGTCAACGGCTGTCCAGCGAAATCAGCCCCCGCTGCGCCGCGACCGTCACAGCCTCCGTGCGGTTGCCTACGTTCAGCTTGCTCAAAATAGCGCTCACGTGGAACTTCACCGTGCGCTCGCTGATCTCCAGCTGCCGCGCGATCTGCTTGTTGGCCAGACCGTCGCGCACCAGCTGCAGCACCTCGACCTCCCGGGCCGTCAGCTGCGGCCGGCCACCTGCCGAGCGCGCGCCCAGCAGCGCCCGGGCGGCCTTGGGGTGGATCG
>JBHIWP010000010.1:0-47034 GCA_041987425.1 Promineifilaceae bacterium (SeqCode)
CAGCGCTGCCTGAAACTCTTCCCAGTTAGAAGCCGTGTTTAGGGCAAGGATCGAGGTGAATAGCGTGCTGCCCTCGTGCTGCACCCAGCGCAGAGCCATAGGGTGGGCAAAGGAGGGATTTTCCAGAACAAAGTTCATGATCGGGCCGTGCTGGGTAACGTAAAAGTCAACCGCCACCGGATCGCCGCCGCGCACTTCAATCGTTTGCTGGATGTGCTCCAGATCGTACCATTCACCATCGTATTGGTATCGGGTTGGCTTTAACGTGTCATCCAGGCGCTCAATGTAGTAATCTTGCGCGTCGGAACCAAAATTGGTGATACTCCAGGCAATATCGGCATTGTGCCCGGTGATGATGCCCGGCACGCCGGGCAGGGTGAAGCCGATAACGTCAAAACGGCCGCCGTGCAGTCCCACTGCGTGCCAGATGGAGGGCATGGTGAGGCCAATGTGGATGTCGTTGGCAATGATGGGGCTGCCCGTTTCGGTCATAGAGCCGTCTACCACCCAGCCATTGCTGCCAATGCCAGAGAGTGGGCTGCCATAAATGTCATCCGCCTGTTCAAACGGCGTCAGGTCAACCTGGCTAAATCCAGACAGGGCATCGGCCGTTTCAGACGGCACGGTGATGGGGGAATCTGGCGCCGTGTAGGGGAACAAGAAGTTCATGCCGTCTTCGCCCACGGCTTCAAATACCTGCATGCGAATTAGCTCCAGACGGCGGTTGCTGCTCAACTGGAGCGAGATGGCATTGCCCCAAACCAGGGAATCAATGGGCGTCCACGGCTCCGGTTCAAACATCAGGATTTTATATTCAATGGGCAAAGCATTTTCGTGCTCGACTAGATAAGCATTGATGCCGTCGGTGTAGGCCTGCAAAATCTCTTTGGAGTCGGGGTCCATCTCCTCCCAGATAAGTTCGGCCGTTTCGCGCATAAGCATGTTGCGGTTAAACGTGTCGATAAAGACCGCTTTCTCGCCCACAATCTCGGCCATACGGCCGCTTGGCGAACGGCGAAATATTTCCATCTGGAACATGCGATCCTGCGCCGTGGCAAAGCCCTGGGCAAAGAACAGGTCATGCTCGTTTTCGGCATAAATGTGCACCGTGCCCCACTCGTCGCGCACAATCCGCACCTCATCGGTGAGGCCAAGCAAAGCCAGCGTGCCGTCCGTTTGCGGCAAGGCGCGTCGCAAAGAGATGTAGATGTAACCTGCTAACACCACAATCAGCGTAATTAAAAATAGGCTTACGCCAAGCACCCACCGTCTGCCATTTTTCATGTTTTCTCCTCTCGTTTTTGCATCAGTTGGAATGGTCTGTTGTTCAAGCTCGTTGTCCGTATTTGTGGCCGTTTCGTCTTGAACGGCATCAGGAATTTCGTCTTCAATTAAACGAACGCGGGGATGGGCCGCAGCAAAAAACATAATGACCAGATTCACCAGCCCGGTCACAATCAGCAAAAAGCCCACGCCACGGCCGCTGCCCACGCCAATGATCTGCCCCACGCTGCTGGCCAAAACGCCGTTTACTTCCAGCAGTGGTTGGAACACATAATCTGAAAGCGGCCCCGCCAAAATTTGCCCCAGTGGGAAAAACAGCGTGGCTACAATGCGCAGCGTAGCAAACACGCGCCCCTGAATTTGCGTCGGCACTTTCTTTTGCCAGATGGTGATCAGGGAAGCATTGGCAATTTGCGAAAAGAACAAATAAAAGGCGGCGGCAAAGGCAATGAGCCAGGCGTTTGGCTGCAAGCCGCCCAGCAGCAGCAAAATGGAGCGCAGAAAGCCAAAGATCAAAAAGCCGTTCATCTTGCGCGGGGGTCCGCCCCAAACGCTCATAGCAATGGCTCCCAGCAAAGCGCCCACGCCAGAGACGGCAAACACCCAGCCCAACGTCTGGGCATCGGCAAAGCTCAGCACAATGGGGGCAATAAGCACGACTACCATGCCCTGGGTAAAGTTCAGCACAACGGACAGCAAAAGCAGGTAATACATCCCTATCCGTTCTCGGATGTAGCGCCAGCCCATTTTGGCATCTTCAATATAGGAGGTTTTCTTCTCTTCTTTCGCTTTGGTAACGGTTGCTTCTCTGGATGGGTTGGGAATACGAATGCCAAACAGAATGAGCACGGCAAACATGAACGTTGCCAGGTCAATTTGGGTAATTCCCTTTAGCCCAATAGTGACAAGCAGCAGACCCGCCAGAAAAGGAGCCACAATTCGGCTGGCGGCAGGGCCAATCTGCATCATGCCGTTGGCCCTGCCCAGCTTTTCTTTGGGCACCAGCAGGGCTACGGTGGCCTGGCTGGCCGGTTCCTGAATGGCGCCGAAGAGCGAAATAATGGCGACGGCGATATAGATGTGCCACGTTTGCAGCATGTCGGCGTTCACCAGCAGCAAAATGCCCAGCGTGCTGGCCGCCGCCCCCATGTCGCTGAGAATCATGGTTTTGCGACGGTCCCAGCGGTCCACCAGTACGCCGGCAAAGGGCGAGATGAGCACGCCGGGAAGGCCGTAGAAAAAGGTGATGAGGGCAAACTGGGTGACAGATTCCGTTTGCTCATACGCCCAGACGCGCAGGGCAAAGCCAGTCAGCCCCGAGCCGATAATTGAGATCATTTGCCCAAACCAAAGCAGATTGAAGACGTTCTGCTTGTAGCTGGGAGTAAATGACGCAGGCGCTGTTGTCTCGCTCATAGCCTTAACCTTGCTCCTCTGCTTCTAAGAGTTGGCTCAACATGGCAGCCACGTCATCATCAGACAGGTCATCGACGTTGATTTCAGTAACGGCCGTTTCCCTGGCCGGTTCTTCTGCGGGCAGGAACGGCCGTTCTCCGTTGGGCGCTTTGTAGTTGTCTGGCAGTTCATAGCCAAACTGCTTAGCCAACTGCCTGGTGCTGGGGTCCAGGCGGCGCGGCAAGGTAATCTCGCGCCATGTTTCCGCCAGCGTGGGATCAATGCCCGTGTGTGTCAAAATGTTGGGGTCGCCAATACCGCCCATCATTCGTTCGCGACGGCCGTCGTAAGGTGTGATCAGCGCCGGTTCGTAGGGCAGGTCCATGAGCGTACACAGGTCGCGCATGATCTTTTCCGGCTGCTGTACCAGATCTTCGTAGCGCACCAGGCGCTGCCGGGCTGGATCTACATCCTGGAGGAATGTGGCGAGGTTGCGGTTGGCCGTGGCCCAAATCGTCTCGGCCACAATGTAGGGGTCGGGATTGGCTTCGTCGAACAGGCTGGAGCTAAACTGCTGGTCCAGACGCACGCGCAAAAATGACTCCATCATGGCGTAGGGATGGCGCACCAGGTGTACGTAGATGGCATCGTCAAAAATCATCTCGGCGCGGCGCAATGTTTCCATGTCCATGGCGTAGGGCGGGGTTTTATCCACCACCAGCCGGTCGCCCGCCAGCGTTTGAATGCGGTTGTAGACGTCCGGCACGGTGTGGTTTTCCGCCACCATGCGCTCAATTTCGGCCCAGCCTTCGTCTGGTTCCAGGTTGAGCAGCTCCACCAGCGCCCAGTGCAGCCCTTCGGCGGGCCAGGTGAAGTCCTGACCAAAGCTTACGTTTTGCTGCCATTCCTGCATATCCTTGAAGAACAGCAGCGAAATTTCCGGCGGGCAGAAGATCTGCTTGTGTCCGGCCAGCATTACCCGAAACAGTGTCGAGCCGGAGCGTGGGCTGGAGAGGACAAACAGCATCCGCTTGTTTTTCTTGGCGGGCGGGGTAAAAGGTGCGCGCTTGTAGGTGTCGGCCCGATGCTCTTTGATGCTGTAGGCCGATAGCGGTTTTTGCGTGGCGTAAGCGGGCAGGTTGACCATGCGCTCCTGCTGCTGCCAGACAAATTGGGCCAGCTCAGGCAGTTTGGGATTGCCTAAAATTTCGTGCGGGTAGAACTGCACCTTCATATCGCGCTTCAGGTTCCACATCAGGTCTACGGCCGCCAGCTGCAGGTCGAAGCCGGACAGATCGCCATCGGCAGGAATTTCATCCGGGGAAACGTTCAGCCCGTTGGCAATTTTCTGCCGCAGATAGCTTTCTACTATAGACGGCCGTTCCCCTGGAAACGCCTCTTTCAATCGCTCCAAAATAGGCTTGTCAGATGCCGCCCCGTTGGCTAATCCGTTGGCAATGCCTTTGGCTACACCCGCGGCGGTGGCGTCGGCAAAAAGCTGCTGCAGGGCCAGCTCCACGCCAAACTCGTTGTGCAGCTGGTTGCGCAGCTGCGTCGCCAGCAGCGAGTGCCCGCCCAGGTCGAAGAAGTTGTCGTTGACGCCGATCTTTTCAATGCCCAGCACCTGCTGCCAGATGAGCACGACGCGCTCTTCGATTTCGTTGCGCGGGGCCACATATTCGGTCCACAGGTCCGGACGGCCGTACAGATTCTTGTCTGACGCGCTGGCTTTTTTCTGGCGCTCGGCAATACGTTGGGGCAGGTTGGCGGTGGAGATGAGCAGGACGTCGTGAACGGCCGTAGCCACGGCCCGCTCCAATACGGTAAATCCTTCATGCCGGTTCATGGCTAGCTGGTTTAATTCGCCCAGCACGGCCATGCCCTCCGCCTGCTCAAAGGCCCAGACATCCCAATTCAGCGCCAGCCAGGGGAAGCTGCCGTCCTGATTGAGGCGGCGCACCAGCGCGTTGGTGCTGTGGGCCGCGGCGGTGAAGGCGGCAAAGCCTACGCCACCCAGCGCGGTGGAAAGGGCAGAGCTCACCACGCAAAAATCCAGCGGCATGTCGGCGATGATTTCAGCCAGCACTTCCAGGCTGATCTGCTTGGTGCGGAAGAAAATGTCGCTCTTGGTCGGCTTGATTTCCGCAATCGCCTGGAACGCCTGCTGTCCGGCCACGGTGGGCGAGTGAATCACCCCGGTGAGCGGCCCAAGGGCTTCGGTGCCTTGAACGATGGCTTTTTCCAGTTCAGCCTTGTCGTTTAAGCTAGCTTGAATTGCCACAACCTTGCTGCCTGCTGCCTCCAACTCAGTAATTTGCTCCGCATCAGCCAAATGCTCATCAATTAGCAGCAGGTGGGCCGAGGTTTTCTCAGCTAGCGTGCGGGCGATGTCGTATCCAATGTCAGACAGGCCGCCGGTGATGAGGTAGGTGCCGCTGGATTGGAAAACGGCCGTTCCACTTTCCGGCAGCGGCGCAGGTAAAACCGTCTGCACCCAGCGCTTGCGCCCACGGAAGGCGACCTGTGGCGTCAGGCTGTCGGCCGCGCATTCGGCCAGGATTTGTTGGATGAAGTAGTCCGCAGATTGACGCAGATTTTTTGTTGCTTCCCTCTGTGCCTCTGCGTCTCTGCGTTGGTTTTTAAGGGCAGGAATGTCGATCACTTGGGTGGTGATGTGGCTATATTCCTGGGGCATGGTCTGGCTGAGGCCGAAGAGTGCTGCCTGCGCTGGCGGCAACGCTTCCTGGTCGGTGACGGCGCAGGCTTCTTGCGTGATAATGTGCAGCCGCACGGGTTCGGAGCCAGCACCTACCGCCTTCGCCAGGTTTGCCAGGGCATAAAAAGGTTGTTCCAGCGCCAGTCCCCACAAAAAGAGTATGTGCTGCGGCGCTGCGGGCAGACCGGCCAAGAGCTGGCTATACTGTGCTTCATCTGCCGGATTGAGCGTGAAGTGAGTCGCATCATTTTGCTGCCAGCCATCGCCTTTTTCTACCAGCGTCACCATTTGCCCGGCCGCTTCAAGCTGCTCAGCCAGCAGCGTGCCCAGTTCGCCATCGTTAAAAATGAGCCAGGATACGGCCGTTTCCGGCGGGGCAAAGTTGGGCAGTCTAGCGGTACTCTGCCAGCTTGTTAGGTAGCCCCATTGGCCAATATCCGCATTTTTGTGCAGCGGTTCATCTTCTTGCGTGTCAGCCAAACTTTTGGCTTCAATCCAGTACCGCTTGCGCTCAAATGGATAGGTGGGCAGAATCACCCGGTGGCGCACCTCATCTTTGTGTACCGCCTGCCAGGAAACGGCCGTGCCCACCAGCCACAGCTCGCCCAACTTTTGCTGCAGGGAAACGGCCGTTACCGTTTCGTTGGCAGCCACCGTGGCAATGTGCGGCACTTTAAGCAACGCTTCGGGCAGATTCGTGGGCATCTGCCCCAGCGAAAGCAGCTGGCGGCCGGGCTGCTGCTGAATGCGTTCCAGCGCCGTGGTGATCTGCTCGGCTTTATCTTCGCCATCTAGCAAATGATTCCAGTAGTGCAGCGTATAATCCTGGGCGCCCATCCAGTTACCCCGATGGGTAGAGAAGATGGGCCGCTCGCCCGTTTGGGCCTCAACCTGATCGGCCTGCAGGGCAAGCAGGTCGCCCGCGGCGGCCAGTCGGGCGCCGTCTGCCAACGAGATGACGCCAGCCAGGACGGCAGCCGTAATTTCGCCGCTGCCAATGCCCAACACAGATTCAGGAATGACGCTCCATGCCTCGTACACTTTGCCCAGGGCAACTTCCACGGCAAAGGTGGCGGCGATGGCTATGGGGCGCGGCGTGAGAGGTCCGCTGGCCTGAACGTCGGCGGGGTAGAGAACGGCGCGTAGATTCTGGTTGAGATACGGCCGTAGCGCCTCCAGGCAGTCGTCTAAGTGCTGCCGGAAAACAGGGCTCTCGTCATAAAGCTGGCGGGCGGTGTTAATTTGTACGCCAGCGCCCGTGCAGACAAAGGTGAGAGCCGTGGGGATTTGTAGCTGAACCGTGCTGCTGGCGTACGCTTTTTGTGCCAGCAGCGTCGCGGCTTCGGCCGTGCTGTTCGCCACCAGCAGCCGACGATGGGCCATCGGCTGCCGCCCTACCTGCAGGGTGTAGGCCACGTCGGCGATGTTCAAATCGGGGTGCTGCTGCAAGTGGGCCGCCAGTTGATCCGTGGCCGCTTCCAGCGCCGTAGCCGTTTTGGCCGATAGCACCACAAGCTGCGGCGCATCGCTTTCATCCGAAGGCGAAACTTCTGGTGCTTCCTGCAAAATCGCGTGGGCATTGGTGCCGCCCAGGCCAAAGGAGCTGACGCCCGCCATGCGCGGCGTGTCCTCGGGTGTTTCCCAGGGCACCAGCGTGGGATTTGGGTAGACGGGCGCGTTGGCAAAGTCGATTTCGGGATTGGGCGTTTCGAAATTCAAGGAAGGGGGAATCTCCCGATTTTCCATTGCCAGCACGGTTTTAATCAGCCCGGCAATGCCCGCTGCGCCGGTCAGGTGGCCGATGTTGGTTTTGACAGAGCCGATGGGGCAAAATCCGACGGCGTCGGTATAGGTGCGGTAGGCTTTGGTAATGGCGCGGATTTCAATGGGATCCCCCAGGCGGGTGCCGCTGCCGTGGCCTTCGAGGTACTGAATCTCTTCCGGGTCCACGCCGGAGACAGAAAGGGCTTCAGTAATAACGGCCGCCTGCCCATCCACGCCGGGCGCGGGGAAGCCCACCTTGTCAGCGCCGTCATTGCTGATAGCCGTGCCCCGAATGATCGCATGAATGTGGTCGCCATCGTTTAAGGCATCTTCCAGCCGCTTGAGCACCACCACGCCCACGCCGCTGCTAAAGACGGTGCCAACAGCGTCGGCGTCATAGGTGCGGGTACGGCCGTCCGGCGATAAAATAGAGCCATCGACAAACTGGTAGCCTTTGGGATGATCGACGTGGATGGCCACGCCACCGGCCAGAGCCATGTCGCACTCGTCTCCCAGCAGCGCCTGGCAGGCCAGGTGCACCGCTACCAGCGAGGTAGAGCAAGCGGTTTGCACGGTGAAGCTGGGGCCGCGCAGGTTAAATTTATAGGAGACGCGCGTAGCTAAAAAGTCGGCCCCGTTGCCGATGTCGATTTGCCCCTGGTCGGTATGCTTGAGCAGCTGGGGATTCGTAGCCAGGTTGTACACCAGATAAGAACTGGTGGTGCTGCCGCCAAAGACGCCAATTAGCCCGCTGTATTGGGCCGGGTCGTAACCAGCGTGCTCCAGAGCGGTCCAGGCGCTTTCCAAAAAGACGCGCTGTTGGGGGTCCATGATTTCGGCGTCGCGCGGATTGTAGCCAAAGAAGTCGGCATCGAAGCCGTCCATCTCGTCCAGGGCAGAATTGACCTTGATAAAGTTGGGATCTTGCAGCTGCTGCTCGGTGGCACCGGCGGCGCTGGCTTCGTCATCGGTTAACGGCCGTATCGAATCCACCCCGTTGCGAATGTTTTGCCAAAACTCGTCCACATTGGCCGCGCCGGGAAAGCGCCCGGCCATGCCGACGATTGCGATTTCGGTGCCATCAAATTGTTCTTCGAAGGTTTCTTCACTCATAACTTATCACTTTATGTTGGGCGAGGCAGGTGGAAAATTACCCGTTTGGTTGGCATGGGTTTCGCGCACCTGTCTTGCCCCTGCATTTTGCCTCTCACTTTCACTTATTACTTTTCACTTCTAACTGGGCGAGGCAGGTGGACTTGCGCCCGATTGTTTGTTGGGGGCTCCATGCACCTGCCTTGCCCCTACGGTTTATTTGCGCCGGGCGGTGGAACGCTGCCTTTTGCGGCGGTCGCGGCGGCGCTGACCGCGGTCAACCTGTTCGGTGTAGGCGTCTTCTTCCACTTCGCCGTCGTTTGACTGCATTTGGGTTATCAGCTCCGTTAACTTGCTGACGGTGGGCTGTTCGTACAGGCTAACGGCCGAAATATGTACCTGGAATGTTTCGTTGATGCGGTTGATGAGCTTGATGCCCACCAGCGAGTTGCCGCCCAGCTCAAAAAAGTTGTCGTATACGCCAACCTGCTTGATGTCCAGCGTTTCTTGCCAGATAGCCACAATTTGCTGCTCTACCTTGTTGCGTGGGGCCACGTAATCCCACTCCTGGTCCCTGCTGGCGGCTGGTTTTTCTGCCTGGGCCAGGTTGTTGAGCACGTAGGCCAGCGTGAGCCTGTCGGCGTCGGCAATGACGGCCGGCAAGTAGCGAGGCGAAACTAAAATCTGCTGGGGCAGATGGTACAAAAGGGTTTGCAGCGCCGTCTGGCCTTCGTCGGGTAAGATGGCGTGGCTGCTTTGCTGCTGCCGCCACTGTTGAATAATGCCCGGCGCTTCGGTTTCGGCAGCCATGCCGACGTCGGCCCAGTCGCCCCAGTTAACGCTGATGACGGGATACGGCCGTTCTCCATCAGCTTCGTGGGCAAAGGCATCTAAAAAGGCGTTGGCGGCGCAGTAGTCGATCTGGCCAATGCCCCCGGCAACGGCCGTGAGCGAGGAGTAGAGAAGCATAAAGTCCAGCGGCTTAGTGGCAAAAACGGCCGCCAGATTGCGCGTGCCCTGAACTTTAGGCTGCAAAACGGCCTCGGCCGCCTCGCGGGATTTAAGCTGAACCAGGCCGCCCCCAGGAACACCAGCAGCGTGAAAAACGGCGTTGATCGCGCCAAATTTTGCTTCCGACTGGGAAACGGCCGCCGTCAGGCTTTCTAGCTCCGTCACGTCCGCCTGAAGGAGCAATAACTCAGCCCCGTCGGCTTCCAGCGCCAGTAGCTTGTGAATGCGCTGGCTGGTGCGGTCGTCTGCACCATTTTTCGCCAGCCACGTTTCCCATTCATCACGCGGCGGGAAGGGTGAACGGTGCAGCAGCACCAGCCGCGCCTGGGCTTGCCGGGCAAGCATCTCGGCTGTGGCCAGGGCCAGCTCACCCAGGCCGCCAGTGATGAGAACCGTGGCATACGGCCGTAGCCGAGACTCAGAAGGCGCGTTGGGTTGCAGCGGCGCTGGGGCATAGTCTTGCACCCAACGCCTGCGTCCGCGATGGGCAACTGTTTGGGCGGGCGCATCAGGCTGGAGCGCCCCAAATTCGGCCAGCAGCATTCGCACTGTTTCCTCCCAGAGCCAGGAACCAGGTGCAGGTAGCTGTATGTCGATCAGCTGCGTGCTTAGCCAGTCCAATTCCTGGGGCAGCACCCTGGCCGGGCCGCACAGCAGCCGCTTTTCGGCGGCAGTTGGCTCCGCATCGGTGATGGCATAAAGGTTGTTAGCCAGTAGATGAAGCTGCGTAGTTTGGTCGCTGCGCACCTGGTCCAGCGCCTGAGCCAGATAAAGTGGACTGTAAAATGCATTTTCTGTTTGGGTGGTTGGGTCTGTGGGCGCAGGCGTGGTATTCCACAAATGAATAATGCGATCCGGCCATTGCTCCGCGCTCTGTAGTTGGCGGCAAAGTAAACCGTAATCTGACGCGTCTGCTGGATTAATGGTGTAGACGGCTTCAGCTTGCTGGGCAAACTGCTCCCCGGCCGTAACCACAATGACGCGCTGCTTATGCGTGCAGAGGAATTTGTTAAGCCGCTCACCTAATCCGGCTTCATCAGTAAAGAGCAGCCAGTTGGCTTGTTTCTCATGCAGAAAATGCAGCGCGGTAAGCGGTAAGGTGTGCTGCCAGGTGGGCAGGTAGAACCAGTCCGGCAGCGGCGCTTTTTTGCGGGCTGACAGGTGGCGCGGCTGGTTTTCAGTAGGTGGGTCCAGCCAGTAGCGCTGCCGTTCAAAGGGGTAGCCGGGGAGGGGCAGGCGCCGTCGATTTTGGTGCTGGTAGAGCTGTTCCCACTGTACGGGCAGGCCTGCCAGCCACAGCTGGCCGATGGTGGTTAACGGCCGTATCCGGTCATCTTCATTTTGGCGCGGATGGCGCAGCGTGGCATAAGCTAATTGCGCACTATTCTTGTCTAACTGCTGCTTTACGACTGTCGCCAGCGCATTGCCGGGACCTACTTCCAGGAAGATGGCGTCACCCAGCGTAAGCAACGTTTGAACGCCTGCGGCAAAATTGACCGTGTGGCGCAGGTGCCTGGCCCAATAATTGGGATCGGTGGCCTGTTCGGCCGTCATCCAGCTGCCGGTTTCGTTGGAGATGAGTGGCGCGTTGGGCGGATTCAGCGTAACGCGTTGCAGATGGGCGATGAATGGCTCGATTGCCGCATCCATCATGGGTGAATGGAAGGCGTGAGAGGTGTGCAGGGGGCGACACTGGATGCCTTGTGCATCGAGCTGTGCGGCCAGAGCAGCAATCGCTTCATCTGGCCCGGAAACCACACAGCTGTCCGGGCTGTTGATAACGGCTACGGTTAGTGCGTCTGGCAGCAGAGCCTCTACTTCGCTCGCCGGTTGAGAAACGGCCAGCATGCTGCCTGGGGCCATAGACTGCATCAATTCGCCTCGTTTAACCACCGTAAGCAGGGCATCTTTCAGAGAAAAAATACCGGCCAGCGTGGCGGCCACGTATTCGCCGATGCTGTGGCCGATCATGGCGTCGGGCTGCAGGCCCCACGACTGCCACAGTTTGGCCAGGGCGTATTCGATGGTGAAGAGAGCGGGCTGGGTGATTGCGGTGTTCTGCAACTGTTCAGCGGCCCACTCTTCTTTGCCCGCTTCGGGGTAGATGAGCTGGCGCAGGTCTAGGTGGAGATACGGCCGTAAAATCTCGGCACAGTCGTCTACCGTCTGGCGAAACAGCGGTTCCGTCTGGTAAAGCGATTGCCCCATATTTACATACTGCGAACCCTGCCCGGAGAACATGAAGACGAGCGGCCGTGTTTGCTCCGCCTGGGTGCGATTGATGATGCGCTCCCGGTCTACAGTACGCAGCGTGGCGGTGGCATCGGCCACGTCGCGGCAGACCACTATGCGGCGGTAGGTGAAGGTGCGGCGGCCAGTTTGCAGCGTGTAGGCCACGTCGGCCAGGTTGGCGTCCGGGTGGGCCTCTAAATAATCGGCTAGATTTTGGGTCATGGCTTCCAGCGCTTCGGTGGATTTGGCGGAAAGCTGGAGAAGCTGCCACGGCTCGGCCGGATCAGACGGGGGCAGCGCAGGAGCCTCTTCCAAAATGACGTGAGCGTTGGTGCCACCGATGCCAAAGGAGCTGACACCGGCGCGGCGCGGGCCACGGCCGTTTTGCCAGGGCACCAGCGCATTGTTAATTTCAAACGGAGTCTGGGCCAGGTTCAGCTTAGGATTGGGTGCACTGAAGTGGCAGGTAGGCGGAATCTGCTTGTGCTGTAGGCTGAGAACCGTTTTGATGAGCCCGGCTACGCCTGCGGCTGAATCCAGATGTCCCACATTGCTCTTCACGGAGCCGATATACGTTTTTTGCTCGCCGTTGCCCTTGAATAGCTTGGCCAGCGCCGTAATTTCAATGGGATCGCCCAGTTCCGTGGCCGTGCCGTGGGCTTCAATGAACTGGATGCTGTCTGGCGAGACGTCGGCCGCGGCCTGCGCTTTGGCGATCACGTCTGCCTGGCCATTGATGCTGGGTGCAGTGTAGCCGAGCTTGAGGCTGCCGTCGTTGTTAACGGCCGTTCCCCTAATCACCGCCTGGATGTGGTCGCCGTCGGCAATGGCATCCGCCAGCCGCTTCAACACCACGACGCCAACCCCAGAGCCAAAGACCGTGCCCTGACCAGCGGCATCGAAGGGGCGGCAGTGGCCGTCGGGTGAGGCGATGCCGCTGGCCTGGTAAACGTAACCGGCGCGCTGCGGCACTTCTATCGTCACGCCCCCTGCCAGGGCGATGTCACATTGGCTGTTCATCAGGCTTTCGCAGGCCAGGTGGGTGGCAACTAACGAAGTGGAGCAGCCGGTTTGCACGTCCAGACTGGGCCCGGTGAGATTCAAATGGTAAGAGGCACGCGTCGCCAAAAAGTCCTTGTCGTTGCCCAGCATGACGGCAAAGCTGTCGTCGGTAGGGTCTATATCCGGGTGGTTCAGCAGGTTAAAGAGCAGGTAGGTGCTCATGCCCATTCCGGCAAAAACGCCGATTTGGCCCCGGTACTGTTCGCTGCTATAGCCTGCATTTTCCAGCGCGTGCCAGGCAACTTCCAGAAATAAACGTTGCTCTGGGGCCAGCAATTTTGCCTGGTTGGGGGCGTAGCCAAAAAACGAGGCGGCAAAGTGGTCGATGTCGGCCAGCAGCGGTTCGGCCCGCACAAAGTTGGGGTCGGCCCGCAAATGTTGCGGCACACCCAGCTGGTCGAGCATGTTGTCATCCAATACCTGGATGCTCTCGATGCCGTCGCGCAGATTCTGCCAGAACTGTTCGACTGTGGCTGCGCCGGGGAAACGGCCGTCTAGCCCAATAATAGCGATATCGTCCTGGTGGCGAACGGGTGTTTGGCCCACAACCACAGCGTCATCTTCATTTTCCAGCAATAGCTGCGTCACGCCGTGAATCGTTGGCTTTTCCAGGAACTGCACCAGCGGAATTTCGCGCCCCAATTCTTCCTGTAGCTGACGCTGAGCCTGTACCAACAGCAGCGAATGGCCCCCTAAATCAAAGAAATTATCGTGGATGCCTACTTCGGGCAGGCCCAAAACTTTCTGCCACACCTGAGCGATGCGCTGCTCCAGCTGGCTGCGTGGCGGTACGGTTGTTTTCTCGGAACCGTGCAGGGTAGGTGCCGGGAGTGCCCGGCGGTTGACCTTGCCGTTGGGCATCAGCGGGAAAGCATCCAGCGGCACAAAGAGGTTGGGCACCATGTAGTCGGGCAATGTGGCCTGAAGCTGCGTCCGAATTCTGGCAATATCAATTTGCCGGCCGTCTTGCGGCACCAAATAGGCCAGCAGCCGCTTGTCGTCAGCGCCAAAGGTGTGAAGCGTTACCAGCGCTTCGCGCACGCTGGGCAGGGCGGTGAGCTGGTTTTCAATTTCGCCCAGCTCAATTCGGAAACCGCGCAGCTTAATTTGATGATCGACACGGCCCAGGAACTGAATGTTGCCGTCTGGCAGGTAGCGGACGAGATCGCCGGTGCGGTAAACGGTATTCGGTAAACGGGGATCAGTATTCGTTAATTGGTAATCGGTGGTCGATAGTCGGTTTACCGATAACGGATTACCGATAACCGACAACGGAATGAATCGTTCCTGTGTCAGCTCCGGCCGGTTCCAGTAGCCACGGGCCACGCCCACACCGCCGATAAATAGTTCGCCCGCCACACCCTGCGGTACGGGCTGCAAATGTTTGTCCAAAATGTAGAGCTGAATGTTGGCAATGGGACGGCCGATTGGCACCATCTGGCGCGGATCGTTGCGTAAACATTGCCAGTAGCTCACGTCGATGGCCGCTTCGGTGGGGCCGTACAGGTTGTGCAGCTCGCAGCCGGGAAGCTGGGCAAAGAAGCGCTGGGTCAGGTCGTAGGGCAGTGCCTCACCGCTGCAAACAACGCGCCGCAAGGAGGTGCAGCGCTCTACGTTTGGCTCGGTAAGGAAGATTTGCAGCATTGAAGGCACAAAGTGCATGGTGGTAATGTTGGCGTCCTGGATAAGCTGCACCAGATAGGTGCTGTCCAGATGCCCGCCCGGTTTAGCCATCACCAGTTTGGCCCCCGTAATAAGCGGCCAGAAAAATTCCCAAACGGAAACATCAAAGCTAAACGGGGTTTTTTGCAAAATGTGGTCGTCGGACTTGAGCCGGTAGGCATCCTGCATCCACAGCAGGCGATTAATGATGCCGCGATGCGTGTTCATGGCGCCCTTGGGCTTGCCGGTGGAGCCGGAAGTGTAGATTGTGTAGGCGAGATGGTCAGGCGTGAGGGTTACGCCTGGATTGGTTTGGGGGTGTTGGGCGATTTGGGGCCAGTCGGCATCTACGCTGATAATTGTGAATTGTGAACTTTTACCTGCAACTTGCAACATGCCGCCTTCCACCAGGTGCTGCTGCGTGAGAAGAACGGAAACCTGCGAGTCTTCCAGCATAAATTGCAGGCGCTCAGCAGGGTAGCTGGGATCAATGGGCACGTACGCGCCGCCTGCTTTGAGGATGCCCATGAGGGCGATGACTATTTCCAGGCTGCGTTCCATACAGACGCCCACCATCATGTCTGGCCCTATGCCCTGCGCGATGAGGAAGTGGGCTAACTGATTGGCTTTTTGGTTGAGCTCTGCGTAAGTGAGGGTTTGTTCGGCATAAGTCAGCGCGGGCGCGCCGGGGGTTTGGGCAACCTGATCTTCAAATAGCTGGTGCAAACATCGCTCAAGGTTGTAGGGAACGGCCGTATCGTTCATCTCAAACAGCAGATGGTGTTTCTGCGCTTCAGTGAGGAGTGGAAGTTGGGAAACGGCCGTGTCCGGCTGCGCCACAATCGAGGACAATAGGGTATTAAAATGGTCCGCCATTTGCTCGATAGAGGTATCGTTGAACAGGTCCGTGTTGTATTCCCAGGTGGCCAGCCAATCGCCGTTGACCTCCGCCATCGCCAGCGTTATGTCAAATTGAGCAGCCTGTTGGGTGAGGGCCAGCGGCGTAAAACGCAGCGCCCCCAGCTCAATTTCGTCACCCGCTTGCCCCAGGGCCAGGGCCGTTAGACCGGCATGCACGGCGTGGGCCTTTTGCCAGACAAACATGTTTTGGAAGACGGGCGAATGGATCACGTCGCGGGCCAGGCCCAACGCCTCCACCAGAGCGGGGAATGGATAGGCCTGGTGCGTAAATGCGCCAACGGCCGTTTCTTTTACGCGCTGGAGCAGGCTGCGGAAGCTCAACTGACCATCCTGCAGCTGCGTGCGAATGACCACCGGATTGACAAAATAGCCCTGCAGATTTTGGAATTCTCGCTGCTCGCGCCCGGCCGTGGGCGTGCCCGTGAGAATCTCGTCCTGGCCGCTGAACCGCGCCAGCAATAGCTGGTAGGCGGCTAAAAAGGTCATAAACGGCGTGCAGTCCATTTCGCGGCCAAGGTCCACTATCTTTTGACCTAATTCCGCCGGTAGCTGTGTATAAATCGTGCGCCCGGCATAGGTCTGACGCGTGGGGCGCGGCCTGTCTGTGGGTAAGGCGAGTGGCGGTAGTTCGCCCTGGAGCTGCGACTGCCAGTAGGTGCGCAGGGCAGTACCTGCTTCGCCAGCTAACTGCTGATCTTGCCAGGCGACGTAGTCGCTGTACTGATGCGTTACAGGGGGGAGTTCGACTGCCTCGCCTTGCGCCAGCGCGGTGTAAATTTGGGCAAACTCCTCTACCAGATTCACCAGCGCCCAAAAGTCTGTGATGATGTGGTGGGCGACGATGAGCAGGTCAAACGTCTCTGGGCCAATCTGGTAGAGGCGCACGCGCAGCAGATTTTTCTCGAGGTCAAAGGGCTTGTTGGCCGCAGCCTGCAGCTTGGCGTGATGGGCAGCTTCGGGCTGCTGGTGATGGTCCGCAAAAAGGAAGTTGACCGTACCGCTGGGTGCGATTTGCTGGATGGGTTGGCCCTTTTCCAGGTGGAAGGTGGTGCGCAAAACGGGATGACGAGTTACCAGCCGGTTCATCGCCTGCTGGGCAAGCTCGGGGTTGATAGGGCCGTTCAGCCGCAGCGCTCGGGCAATGTTATAAACCGGGCTTTCTGGCGCCAGCTGGCACAAATACCAGATAGCTCGCTGACCGTGTGAAAGCGGGAAGCGCTGTGGCGGATTCGCAGCGGCTGGCACGGATTGAATTTGCCTGTCTGCCGCCAGATAAACGAGCAGCTGTTGGCTCAACTGCCGTATGGTGGGGCTTTCCAGCAGATCGGCGAGGGGCAGCTCAATTTGAAGGGCGTCTTCTACGGCCGTTTTCAGCTCAATTGCCGTTAAGGAGTCGACGCCAAAGGCGGCTAACGGCCGTTGCGGATCAATTTGCTGGGCGGATTGACGCAGCAGGTGCGCCAGCTGGTGCTGTAAATAGTTCGCCAGGAGCTGAAGCTGTTCGTCTTGGGTGGGCAAGGTTCGGACCGCTTCGGCGGAAATCTCTGGGAGGGCGAGGGCTGGCGTGGAGACGGCCGTTTGGAAGTCGGGCACGTCTTCACCAATGATTTTGATATCGCCTGCCAGATACAGTTCCCGAGTTTTGCCGCGCTGGATCTTGCCGCTGGAGGTCTTGGGGATGGCGCGAGGCTGCACCAGGATGACGCCGTAAAGTTGAAGGTCATGCGCTTCAGCGATGGCCTGACGCAGCACGGGCGCCACTTCGGCGACGTCAGCGCGGCGGTGGCTGCGCTTGACTTCTTGGACCAGGAACAGCTTTTCCTCACCGCCAACTTCAACGGTGAAGGCAGCTCCAGCATCCGGGGCCAGCGCTTCGTGGCTGTCTTGTGCCGTCTTTTCGATGTCCTGCGGGTAATGGTTACGGCCGCGAATAATCAGCAGCTCCTTCAGGCGGCCGGTGACATACAGCTGACCCTCTCGCAAGAAGCCCAGATCACCCGTGCGCATGTAGCGGGTATCATCTCCGTCCAGCGTAGCCTGGAACGTTCGCGTCGTTGCCTCGGGATTCTGCCAGTAGCCCTGAGCCACGCTGTTGCCCCGAATCCAGATTTCGCCAATTTCCCCATCGGCACAGCGGGCGTTTGCCTGGGGTTCAACAATACGGATTTCCTGTTCGTCGAGCAGCAGCGTGCCGCTGCTAACGAGCAAACGGCCGTTTGCTTCGTCAGCGGTTGGCTGGGCGTAGTTTTGTTCCAGGGTGGTGGCCTGGAAACGGCCGTGGACCGGCTCGCTGGCTCTTTCACTTCCGGTCACGATCAGTGTGGCTTCTGCCAGCCCGTAGCAGGGGTAAAACGACGACAGCTTAAAGCCGTTAGGCGCAAACGTTTCGGCAAAGGCGGTGAGCGTTTCGTAGCGAATGGGCTCCGCACCGTTGTAGGCCAGCGTCCAACGGCTTAGATCCAGCCCTTCTCGCTGTTCGGCTGAGATGTTGTCGATGCAGAGCTGGTAGGCAAAGTTGGGCGCGCCGCTAATGGAGGCCTGGTACTTGGAGATGGCTTCTAGCCAGCGCACAGGCTTTTGCAAAAAGGCAAAGGGCGACATCAGCACCGTGTAGCCATGGCAATAGATTGGCTGCAAGATGCCGCCGATGAGGCCCATGTCGTGGTATGGTGGCAGCCAGCTAACGCCTTGGCTGCGCTCACTTAGCTCAAAGCCTTTGTAGATGAGGGCCAGATTGCTGAGCAAGTTGTGATGCGACAGCATAACGCCTTTGGGTTCACCGGTGGAGCCGGAAGTGTACTGCAAAAAGGCAATATTTTGGGGCGAGATGGCTGGCATTTGCCAGGCGTCGGCCGCGTTGTCGAGCGTATCCACGGCGATCCAGTGCATGGCGGCCAGGTCGGGCATGTGGTCAATGCGCGACTGGCGATCCTGGTAGGTGTCGTCATCGGTGAGGACAACTTTGGCCTGGGCGTCGTCCATGATGGCCTGCAGGCGGGCATCGTGGCGGTTGCGGCGCGGCGGGTAGGAGGGCACGGCAATCCAGCCAGCGTAGAGGCAGCCAAAAAAGGCGGCGATATAGTCCAGGCCGGGCGGGTAGAGCAGCAGGGCGCGATCGCCAATGTTGCCCTGCTCCTGAAGGAGGAGAGCGATCTGTCGGGCGCGCTGATCGAGCTGGGCATAGGTTAACGGCCGTTCGTCCGTTTCTCCATCGGCCAGGAAGGTATACAAAATTTTGCCTGGGCTGCTGGCTGCTCGTTGGCCCAGCATATCTACCAGGGTGGCAAACGAATGGGAGTGTGGGTGTGTCATATTTTAATCCGATACCGGCGAAAATTTACCTGATGCGTGCAGCGTGATTTCTCTGAATCACGCCTTACACTTCATGGGCTAATCAAAGCGAATATCCACGTAGTCTGGGAAGGGCTGAATTTCTTCCAGATTGTTTTCAAAAATGACGAGGTTGTCTTTGTTTTCGACTTCGCTGAAGCCGCCAAACTTGTAGGTGATATACATCATGCGGTTACGGCCGTTGGGAATAAAATGCGCCCGCAGCGGTACGCCAGCTTCCTTGGCCAGGTTCATGATGTGGGTCATCATTATGGTGCCCACCCCGCGCGACATCACCCGGCAAGACATCAGCAGAAGCTTCACCGTCCAAAACGCGGGTTCTTTTTCTACCAGGGCCAGGCCAATAGTGCCGTAGGTGCCATAGCGATCATCCAGACTGGAGACAAACAGCAGGTGATCGTCGGATTGCCGCAGCTTGTTGAGTTCTTCGTAAGAATAGGTGTACCCGGTCGTGTTGAGCTGGTTGGTACGCATTGTCAGCTCTTCGGCGCGCTGTAGATCTTCTTCTCTGGCCTTTTTGATGGTGAAGACCATGTTTAGGTCTTTGAGGAAGGCCTCATTATGGCCGCTGTAATTTTCCTCGGCCTGCTTGCGCTGAATGTCGCTCTGGTACATCTTGCGCCGCAGCCTGGATTCGGGGGTAACAAAGCGCGGCATCAGGCGGGGATGATCGAGCATTTCGTCCAGGGTAAGAGCATCGAAGCAGAGCACCTCAGGATGGGTGAACTGGACCTCTTCACGTTCAAATGGCTGGTCATCGACAAACGCCAGCGTATCTATGCCGATGTTGATATCGGCGGCTATTTGGGCAAGAGACTGCGATTTGGGGTTCCAGTTAATCTGAGGGTAGATGAAATAGTCATCTATGCCAAATTCCTTCAGCTGGGCCAAAGCCGGGTCATATTCATTTCGGCTGGCGATGGCGTTTAGAATGCCGCGCTCGTCTAACGTTTTGATGATATGCACTACTTCCGGGCGCAGTTTTAGCGTGTCGCCTTCTAGCAGCACGCCTTGCCAAACGGTGTTGTCCAGGTCCCAAACCACACACTTAAGCGATTTCAGTTTTTTTGCTTCGGCCACGGCCATCTCACGATGCGTTTGATCAAGCATAATGCAGAATCTCCCAGGATTGTGTAAGGTGCTGATTTTTAAGTGACTAACTTACTGGTTCTTTTTTGCTCAGGATGAAATTGGTCATGGCGTTGATGGTGCGGAAGTTGTCTAGCTGAAGCTCTTCGTTGGCAATGGTGACGCCCATTTGCTGTTCTACAAAGAGCACAATTTGCATGGCAAACAGCGAGGTGACAAAGCCAAGGGAGAAGATGTCTTCGTCGTCTTGTAGATCGTAACCTTTGAAGTATTTGGCCAAAAACGCGCGAATTTGTTGCTTGACTTCTGTTTCCATTTTATATCCTCCGGTGATGTGTGATTTTTAGTATGAATAGAAGCCGCTGCCGCTTTTACGGCCGTACAAACCCGCATCTACCATCTTTTGCAGCAGAGGGCAGGGGCGGTATTTGCTGTCGGCAAAGCTTTCGTGCAGCACCTCAATGGAGTAGAGAATTGTGTCGAGGCCGATGAGATCGGCCGTTTCTAGCGGCCCCATCTTGTGACCAAAACATTTTTTAAAGATTTGGTCTACGTCTTCAGCGGTAGAAACGCCTTCATGCAGCAGGAAGGCAGCTTCATTAATGGTGAGCATCAGCACGCGATTGGATACAAAGCCCGGGGAATCATTGACCACAATGCAGTCTTTGTTCATTCCGGCCAGAAATTGCTGGGCAATGGACAAAGTTTCATCGCTGGTGTGATAGCCGCGAATGACCTCAACGGTGGGTTTCATGGGGACGGGGTTCATGAAGTGCATGCCCACAATGCGGTCTGGCCGCCTGGTTACGGAGCCAATGCGCGTAATGGAGATACAGGAGGTATTGGCGGCAAACACAGTTTCAGCCGGGCAGACGGCATCGAGCTGTGGATAAATGTCTTTTTTGATTTGCCATTTTTCCGTGCTGTTTTCTACAACAAAATCAGCGTTATGCAGCTGTTGGTAATCTGTGGTGAAGTTTATTTGAGAGATAAGTTCTTCTGGGGATTTATCAGAACTGTTAGCGGAACCGAACAAACGACTTAAGCGAATGTTCTGATAGATTTGGTCCTTTGCCTGGCCCAAAATATCATCATGAATATCTAGTAGCACAACGTCATGCTGACTTTGTACCAAGGCTTGGGCAACACCAACGCCCATAACACCCGCGCCAACGACGCCGATCCGTTTAAGTCTCAATTTGTTTACTCCTTCGCGCTTAATTTATTTTTTACGGCCAAAGTGGGTGCTCAAGCCACGGCCGTTTTTCTATGCTTTTCTGCTATTATCACGACGGCGCAGCCTATTTTGGCGCCGCTTTTCTCCACGATCTTTTTGTTCAATGGCCTGACGGGGGGGGACGTTGTCATGAGGTGGCATGAACTGCAGTGGGTATTCCGGTTGCTCTATATCCACACCTGAGTGCTCAGATAAAACGGTTTCCCATTGCAGGTTTACGCCAGAAAGCCATAATTTCCGGATCGTTGCTAATAAAAACCAGTGGTCATCCTGGTGGTCGTAAGAATATCTAATTGTTGGATAGATGAGAGCGTATTGCTCGGGTTTGCAGTGTGGATGTTGTTTCACAAATGCGCCCAACGATTGGCCTGGGCCAATTTCAATCAGGTGATATGTTGGGGCTTGCTTCAACAAGTTTTGCAGCATGGAAAAATATTGCACGGGCTGGCACATGTGTTGTGCCCAGTAGCCTGGGTCTATGGCCTGTTTGGCCGTAATCCAGGTGCCGGTGACGTTGGAGAGGTACGGAATTTGGGGAGCTGCGTAGGTCACTGAGTGGGCAAGCCGGGTTAATTCGTCTACTGCTCCATGCATCATGTGCGAATGAAAGGCGTGGGTCGTATCTAATAAGCGGCAGGCGATTTGCTTCTCTAGCAACTGCTGCTGTACGGCCAGAATGGCTTCCTCTTCCCCGGCCAAAACTGTGAGGGCGTCGCTGTTGTGGGCAGAAAGGGAAACTTCTGGGTTCAAGTAGGGTCTTACCGCATCTAGGGACAGCGGGACGGCCAACATTTTGCCAGGGGGGAGCGCCTGAATTAGCTGGGCACGACGCGCTACCAGCATGAGCGCATCTTTTAAGGTGAGAACACCGGCAATCGTTGCCGCCACGTATTCACCCAGGCTGTAACCAATGAGGCCGTCTGGCTGTACGCCCCAATGTTGAAGCAGGCGGGCCAGCGCGTATTCAATGCTAAAAACCAGCGGGTGGGCCACGGCCGTTTCTTGCAGCCTGGCTTCAGCTGTATTTTTATTGCCGGTACTGGTTTTGCGGCCCAGCATGGCGGCCAGGTCCAGGCCCGAGCCGCTGCTGGTTTGTGCGGGCGGGGTCGTTTCTGGTGGGTACAAAAGCTCCGTTAACGATTGGTTTAGAAACGGCCGTAATTCCGCATCGCATTCATCAACCAGCTGGCGAAAATAAGGGATCGTTTCATAAAGGCCGCGCCCCATCTGTAAATAGTGGTCCCCAATGCCGGGAAACATGAAGATGGTGCCAGATACTTGCCTCTGAGACTGGGTGGCGGCGCTATTTACCTCATCAGTTGCCAACAGTTCCGTCAGGTGCGCTGCATCTTTGATCAGCGCGGCCTGACGAAAGCCGCTTTCCGTTTCTTGCGTCGCTAAAAGAGAGGCAACCTGCCCTAGTGAAACATTAGGGTATTGTTGGACATACCGCATGAGGACGATGGTTTTTTGCTGAAGTTCAGTTGTAGATGCGCCTGTTAATGGCAATAAATACCACTTAGGCGACTGAAGAGATGTTTGAGGACTATGCATATGTGCTGAATAGTAACTCGCAGTTCATGCAGGATTTTCCTATGGGCCAAAACAAGTCAAAAATAGGCCTATTTTTAGGCCATAGTAGCATACACAGCAAACAAGGCTCTATAAAAGAGCTACAAAAAGGCTGCAAATGAGCTATTTAATAAAATTGTAACTAACAACCTAAGAATTATTGTTGGCTTTCCCACCGTGTCCAAGAGCGTCAAAGAGAGTGTGATGTTGGACAAAGCCAAATGATTGTAACTGCAATTAATTTGTTCAGTTAAGCCCGGGTAAGTATACGGTTGTGAGCAAACAATGCAAATTAGAATTTCTACAGGAGTAATTTATGGGGATTGGACCACGAGGAGCAAATTGTTTTTCGAAGGATCTTGCAAAGCAAGGGCACCATTTTGCTGTTTATAAGTGACATTATTCTCTTTTAGGCTTTGCGCAACGGCCGTTAAAGCGTCTGGAGAAGGTAAGAGAATTTGGAAGTAACGCAGCCCGGCGGCGTCGGCTGGGGGAGGGGGTGCGCCAACACCTGCCCAGGTGTTCAAACCGATGTGATGATGATAGCCGCCAGCGGAAACAAACGCGGCGCTAGGGCCATAGCGCATCACGCGCTCAAAGCCCAAAATATCGCAATAAAATGCTTCGGCCAGGTCAACATTGTGTATGTGCAGGTGGATGTGGCCCATTTTGGTGCCATCGTGCAGTCCGTGCCATTCTCGTGACTTGCCGTTCAGTTCGCCAATTAGACTTTGCAGGTCTAAGGGAAGCGTGTTCATTTGCAAACGGCCGTCCCGCATGGGCCATTCCTCGCGCTCACGATCGCGATAAATTTCGATTCCGTTGCCGTCTGGATCTGAAAGATAAATAGCTTCACTGACGCTGTGATCAGAAAAGCCTCCGAGGGACGTTTCGCTGTCTACCAGGTTCTTAAACGTGCGGGCCAGTTCTAAGCGGGAGGGCACCAGCAGGGCAAAGTGGTAGAGCCCGCTTGTGCCGCGTGGCAAGATGGCGCCTGGCCGTTCGACAAGTTCGAGGAGCGGCCGTTCCGCCGTGCCTAAAATGGCTGTGTTGCCCTGCTGGCTAAGCACCTTCAGGCCAATATTTCGTGTATAGAACGGCAGGGAGCGGTCAAATGACGCTACCGTCAGAGAGACCGATCCTATTTGGGTTTGTGGATCTATTGTTTCCATTGCTGTCTATCTTACTGCTTTATTTAGGGAGTGAAAAGCGAAAAGTAAAAAGTGAAAAGTAATGAAGTCTACCTCTTACTTTTCACTTATCACTTTTACTCGCCTGTTTACCTTAAGCTGGCTCAGCCTGGGCTTGTTTCACCAGCTCCAGGTCAATTTCCATGTTGATCTTATCGCCAACAAGAACACCGCCTGTTTCTAATGCCTGGTTCCAGTTGAGGCCCCACTCTTTCCGATTGAGGCTGCCAGATGCCGAAAAACCGGCGCTTTCGGTACCCCAGGGGCTCTTGGCGATGCCTGCATATTCTACGTTCAGCACAACTTCTTTGGTAATGCCTTTGATGGTGAGCTGGCCGTAGAGACGGCCGTTGTTCTCGTCAATCTGCTCAACGCGGGTGCTGGTGAACGTCATGGTAGGATAGTTTTCTACATCAAAGAAATCTGCGGATTTCAGATGTCCATCTCGCTGTTCATCGCGCGTGTTGATGCTGGTTAAGTCCACTTCGATGTTGACCGTTGTGTTCGTGGGATTGTCCTCATCAAAATTTACGGTGCCGCTGAAGTTTTCAAAAGTGCCGCGCACCTTCGAAATCATCATGTGCCGCGCGGTAAAATTAATGTGCGAATGTGAAGAATCAATTTGCCAAGACATTGTTGTATAATCTCCTTACTTTGAATTGTATCGTTTGATAGCTAGTCTCTTTCCGCAAGTGGACTGTGGTCCGCTTACGTGTTAGAATATACCGGACTCGGGTCCGCTTGTCAAGGCCTTTAGCTAAATTCGTGGAAATCCTGGCCTTTTGGACAGGTAACAGGCGCAAACTTTGCCCTGTTGTGTAATTGGCACAAGTTTTTTTGCAAAAAAAAGATGGGCCGAGCACTCGAGAAATGGACAAGCATTGCCCATACGCTATTTTTAAAGACTAATTGCCAATTGCCTGAAATTTTATATTTACAAAAACGGCAAAATAGCGTTTACTGTTAGGAAGGTTTGCATATCGTCAGTTAGGAAAATATGATGAAACAGTCGGAAAATACTTCAATCACACTGGGAACAATCGACGAGACTGGTTCAACCTGTCGCCAGGAAAGGCGCGATGCTGCGGCCAATCGGGCACGCATATTGGAAACGGCCGAAAGGCTGTTTGCACAGCATGGGGTTGCTAATGTAAACATGGCCGACATTGCTCAGGCGGCCGAAGTTGGCAAGGGAACCCTGTACCGTCGCTTCACCAACAAGGCGGAACTGTGCCTGGCCTTGATGGATACGCAGATGATTGATTTTCAAAACGGCATGTTGGCACGCATGCAGCAGATGTCGGCGCAGAATATGCCACGGCTGGCGCAGCTCGATCAATTCGTCGATGCCCTCATCTACTTTACCGATGCACACGCGCCGCTGCTGTGCGAAGTGCAGCGCGCCGGGCTGCTGCAAGAGCAGGAACCAGACGGGCTGGAGCTGCCCCATTTTTGGCAATACATGACGGTTAATGGCCTGCTGAAAGCGGCCGTTTCGAATAGAGAACTGTCCGATAAGCTGGATATTGATTATCTGGCCGATGCGATTTTGGCCCCCTTAAAGGCAGACATTTTTTATTACCAGCGGGAAGTGCGCGGTTTCTCGCTGGAGCGTATTAGTGCCGGGTTGCGACTGCTGCTGGCTGGCTTGCGTCATTGCGATGAGGACGATAGCCTTTGAGCTTGGCTGAATGACTGCAAACTTTTCCTCTAAGCTAATTGGGAAAGTAGTTTAAGAATGGGTGGGAAACGGCCGTTCCTTTTCCTACTGCTTTTTGTTTGCCTTGCTGTGCTGGCTGTGCCGGGATGGCGTGTTTCTGTAACGGCCGCTCCTGCCGACGCTGCCGATTATCGTGTCGCAGAGGCCATTCCCAGCAGCCAGCCTGCCTACGGTGTCAACTTCATTAGCTGGGCCAAGGGCACAACGCCCGTTAGCCAGATGCGCTATGATAGCGGTAAAGCAACCGGCGCTACCTGGAATCGGTGGCCCCTCTACTGGTATGACATTGAGCAGTCGGACAATGCTTTTAGCTGGACGTTTCAGGATGTCGCCATAGAAAATGATTTGGCCCAGGGACTGCGGCTGAACGCCATATTATTGGGAACGCCCTCATTTTACACCACTGGTGCCAAACGAACGCTGCCCCGACCGGTGCCAGGAAATCCACTGCATATCGATAGCGTGCAGGCCGCCACCCCACAAGGTCTTTATACGCCAATTTTTTCTGATGGCACCGACATTCCGGGCGCGGGCAAACAAATCAATTCAGCCAATCGCTGGGCGCGTTTTGTGTATACGGCCGTCTCCCGCTATAAGCCTGGAGGCGTGTTGGCCCAGACCAAAGGCTGGCCCGCCGGGCAGGGTGTTACCCACTGGGAGATGTGGAACGAACCAGACCTTAACGCCTTTTGGGATGGCAGTACGTCTGACTACGCCCGTTTGCTAAAGGTTGGCTACCTGGCAGCTAAGCTGGCTGACCCCAATGCCAGGGTGATATTTGGCGGTTTGGCCAACGAAAGCTCAAAGCTCACGTTCTACAATGATGTCATGACCATTTATGATGCCGACGCCAATGCAGCCGCCAATAATTACTATCACGACATTTTTGCCACGCACAATTATCTTTACGCCTGGCGCTCCTGGTACCACGTGTGGCGAGCTGGCAACACGCTGGCGGCCCGCAATCTGGAAAAGCCCATCTGGCTCAATGAAAATGGCGTGCCGGTGTGGGATGATTATCCAGGCCCCGTTTGCGAGCCAACCAGCCCTTTTCGCGCGTCGATGAGTGAGCAGGCCGATTTCATCATTCAAAGCGCGTTTTACGCGACCTATGCCGGGGCAGACAATATATTTTTCTTTCAGCTCTTTGACGATTGTGGCAACCAGCCTGGCGGCACAAACTTTACACCGGTCATGAGCTGCACGGGCGATCCGCTGCTCGATCCAGGTGGCGATGCCTTTGGCCTGTTTCGTAATGTTAGCAACTCGTCAGTGTCTGGCTGCTACTGGGAGCATCCCAATGGCGGGACCCCACGGCCGGGCCTTACGGCTTTGCAGCTGCTCACCACTCACTTCACCGACGTGGAGCCGCTTTGGCGGCAGCGGCCTGGAAACAGTGATCCGGCTAATGGCCCACAGGAGTGGATTGCTTTCTATCAGCCTGAGACGAAATCGCGAATTTTAGGAATGTGGGCCAGGTTTGGCAGTGCGCAAACGGCCGTTGTTCCCACAACGAATGCCAACGGCTCAGCCCAGCTAATCTGGCCAGACGGCACTGTACAATCGCTTACGGCCGTTAATGGAGAATTTACCATTACCTTGCCGGGGGCAACCAACCAAAATGCTATTTGGGACCCAACGCTGTATCCGATTGGCGGGCGGCCTGCTATCTTAATTGAGCAGGACACCCTGCCGCCTGTGGTTTCAATTGCCGGGCCGGTTTTGGCCACCACGCAGATTAGCCTTAGCTGGGGCGGCAGCGATATTGGCAGCAACATGGCTGACTTTGATGTGCTGGTGGCAGTAGATGGCGGCGCGTTTGCTGAGTGGTTGGTGGGGACAACGGCCGTTTCTGCTGTCTACGCGTCTGAACTGGGGCACAGCTATCAGTTCATGGCAGTGGGGCGCGACCAGGCAGACAACCAGGCCAGCAGCAGCCCTATCACCGTGCTCACGATAGAGTTGTCTGAGTCACTTTATTTGCCTATGATTAACCGCTAAGAGGTCTATTTGAAATTATGAGACGACGTAAACGAAATGTAGTGTATTCCACAGCTGATGATGATTTTGAAGTAAAGGTGCCAGAGAAGCGAACGGCCGTTCCCCGTTCCACACCTCCTTCAGAGCAGACCATACGAATTCAGCGTGAGAAAAAAGGGCGCGGGGGCAAGCAAGTCACGGTTTTGTATGATTTTCAGTTAACCGCAAAAGATCTGGCCACTTTGGGCAAGCAGCTAAAAAAGGCTTGTGGCAGCGGCGGCACGGTTAAAGAAGATGGCATCATCGAAATCCAGGGCGATCATCGTGACAGAGTTGCCGATGTGCTGCAAAAGATGGGCTATAAGACAAAATTTGTAGGTGGGTAGCCGGTTAATTTGGCGTTGGCGTATGGTGGGGCGTATCCAAAGCCCATTCACCGCTGCCGCTATAGGCTGCGGTAGGCAGCAAACTTTCTGTCGATAGGCTGGCCTCTTCTTCTGAAAAAGGCAGCACAAGGCAAAACAGGGCTCCGCCTAAATCACTTTCGCTTACTGTTAGAGTGCCGCCATGAGCCTCTGTGACCATCTTGCAAAAAGTGAGGCCCAGGCCCGCCCCGCGCCGTTCTCCCCCTTCCACTTGGGCAAACTTCTCAAAAATACGTTCTCGTTCGTGCAGAGGCACACCGGGCCCGCTATCTGCTATGGTAATCCACAGCGCTTGCTCCTGGCGGGCGATGTGAACCCTAACTTTGCCCCCTTCTGGCGTGAACTTGAGCGCGTTGCTCAGCAAGTTGGCAAATACGCGGGAGATCAGCCCTTTGTCCACCCGAATTTGAGGAAGATTTGGCTCGTAAGTGAACTTTAGTTTTTGCTTATTGGTGCTGGCTAAAATTTTGCTTTCATCAATTTGGTTTTGCAGCAGCGTGGTCGTGTTCGTAATGGTTTTTTGCAACGCCAGCACCCCAGCCTCCAGCCGCTCTACGTCCAATAAATCGCTAATCATGTGCAAAATATCTTCCCCGGACTTTTCCAGGTTCACCAACAGCCGCTTTTGTGTTTCTGTCAGGGTGCCCAGGCTTTCTTTGCCCATAAGATTAATACCGCTCAGGATGACCGTGAGCGGGCTTTTGAGATCATGGACAATGAGCTGTGTGAGTTCGCTGCGGAGATGCTGTTCGCGGCGCAGCGCGTAATTGCGTTCATTGATCAAGCGATTCAGGTAGAAAACGATGACGTAAAGCACGATGAAGCTTAAGGTGCCCTGGGCAATGCTCAGCGGTATGAGAGAGGTGCGGTTGACGCCGCTGCCCGTGCTTAACCAGCGAAAGCCAATCTCTACGCTGGCCAGAGAAAGTCCGGCAATGAGGATGCTGCCCAGTGCGGCAAAATAGCGAGAGAGCTGAACGTCACGTGAGGTCTGGAAGCTGTTCAGGATGGCAGAAAGGGCCACTATCAGAGCGGTAATGACTAGAGGGTGATACATTAGCCAGCTAAGCTGACCTGCTGTACCGAGCACCAAACTGAATTGGGCCTCCGCCAAAAGCAAAAAGACGACCGCTAAACGGCCGTTGATCGTGCGGTTACCATACCAGTTGAGCACCCTCGCTCGCCACGCTGTCCATACGAACAAAATAATCGAAATGACCCCCAGGACATTGGGCAAAATCGGATCTAACTGGAGCCAGCCACCTAACTGTTCTGGATAAACAAAAGCTAATATGCCAAAGGCTACTAGTAGCAAAAAGCCCGCCAGCCATAGCAGCCGCCGGAACTTTATAATCAATATTTCAGTAGCCTCAGACCAGTCCATGGCAGAAGCGGCAAAAAATAGACCGCTCATCGGTAAACTCAGCCGAATAGACCAGATAAATGCCGGATTAGTAGCCCCTTGAATTAATATATTGGGAGTTGTCAGGCTGCTAAACAAAAAGAGGGCAGAGAGGGCAATAAACCCAATCGTTAGAAAGATGGAGCGAACCGTGGTTTTTTCACCCAGGGCGCTGTTGGCAAAAAGGGCAGCGATCAGGGCAATAAAGCTGGCAAACGCCCCAAAATAATATTGGATAAGGCGCGTGTACCATGATAGACTCCAGGCGTGAATATCCAACGCAGGCACGAAGCGCAGCAAGGCAAAAATAATGAGTGGTGTCGCAAGGAGCGCCGCCGTTATTGGCCTGCGCTTAACATGGAAGATGAACTCAGACATATGGCTCAATTGTACGGGCTTCACTGTCTATCTAGCTTACGGCAAGGTGAACAAGACGTGAATGTTTGGCGCGAGATACGATTATGAAGCCAATATTGAAAGAGATACCTTATTCGTTTGATACGGAGCGCTTGACAATTCGCGGACCGCTGCCAGGGGATGGAGAAACGGTGCGAACGGCCGTTTTGGAGTCTCAGGAGGCGCTAAAGCCGTGGATGCCCTGGGCTGTTGATGTGGGCAGCACGGAAGATTATGAAATTCGCGTGCGCGAAGGCCAGATTAAGTATTTAGGGCGTGAAGATTTTTGGCTTCTCCTCTTTTTAAAAGGAACACAAACGCTTGTTGGCTGCAGCGGGCTGCACGATGCCAACTGGCAGGTGCCCAGCTTTGAGATTGGTTACTGGCTCCATACTGCCCACACTGGTAAGGGGTACATCACCGAGGCAGTAAACAGCATTTGCCAATTTGCCTTTAAGCACCTGGAAGCCCAGCGTCTGCTTATTCGTTGTGATTCAGAAAATGAAAAGAGTGCGGCCGTTGCCCGCCGCTGCGGCTTTACATTTGAGGGCACGCACCTGCACGATTCCCGCGATCACCTCACCAATGAGCTTGCCAGCACGCATTACTTTTCAAAATTGAGGGCGAAGCAACCCTCTTCTGACGCGTGACTTTTGGCTATGTCTTTCTTCTGGCAGTTCCCCATGAGCTGTGGATAAAGTTGCGACCGCAAATGCGGCTGTTATAATCCGCCAGTTGCATAAACAGTTAACGACACACGGCTGCCTGAACAATGTCAGCGCCGCAAAAATTAAATAGGCAGAATAAAATTATGGAAGGAAAAGATTATGTGTGGTTCGTCATCATTCTGGCAATAGCCGGATGGGCTGCCTGGGTTATCCAAAATCCAGACTATACCATTCGCCAGGGGCTGGATCTGCAAGGTGGGCTGCAAGTTTTGCTGAAAGCTGACCTGCCGGAAGATAGAGAAATTGAGCCCGACCAGCTAGATACCTCCCGCCAAATTGTTGAACAGCGCGTAAATGCTTTTGGTGTAACCGAGCCGCTGGTGCAAACGGAAGGGGATCGCCGCATTTTGGTGGAGCTGCCCGGAATTGATAATCCTGAAGAAGCCGTGGCGCTTATTCAAGAGACTGCACTATTAGAGTTTGTGGATACCGGCACATTCCCTCTGGCCGAGGGCACCTGTATTCGCACCAGCCTGAATGAAGGCCCGTCGCGCTGTGAATTTGGGCAAGACGGCAACCTTGTCTCTACTTCAGCGCCCACTTACGAGACGGTAATGACCGGCGCCGCCATCCAGTCTGCGCAGTTAGCCAGTACGGAGTTCGGCCAATATTATGTGGATTTCACGTTGCGCTCAGAAGATCGGGATCTGTTTGCGAACTTTACGCGGGAAAATCAGGGGCAGTTTTTAACCATTGTGCTGGATAAACAGGTGATCTCTAGCCCGCAGATTAGCGCCGTTATTGAGGGGCAGGGAACCATAACAGGTAGTTTTACAGAGGAAGAGGCGCGCAACCTGGCACTGCGGCTGCGTTTTGGCAGCTTGCCGATTCCACTGGTAATTGACAGCACGCGCCAGATTGGGGCAACGTTAGGCGAGCTTTCTGTAGCGGCCAGCGTTCGCGCCGGTACCATCGGCGTGGCGGTGGTGCTGCTCTTTATGCTGATCTACTATCGCTTGCCAGGCTTGCTGGCCGATTTCGCCCTGATATTGTATGCCGCTATAAACGTGGCGGTGTTTATGGCCTTTTCTGTCACGCTGACTTTGCCCGCCATTACTGGCTTTTTGCTTTCTACGGGTATGGCGGTGGACGCCAATATTTTGGTGTTTGAGCGCATGAAGGAAGAGCTGCGCGCTGGTAGCTCCCTGCGCGAGGCCGTTATTACGGGCTTTGATCGCGCCTGGACGTCTATTCGCGATTCGAATATTGCCACGATCGTCATTTGTGGCGTGCTGCTAATTTTTGGCCGCAGCTTTGGGGCCAGTGCGGTGCAGGGGTTTGCCATTACATTGGCGATTGGGGTAATGATTAGCATGTTTACGGCCGTAATTGCTACCAGAACCCTGGTCCGGCTGGTGCTGGGGCAGTTGGCCAATCGGCTGGATCGCAGCAGCTGGCTGCTTGGCGCTTAATGACCTTCCACAATAGGCGGCCAGATGAACGGCAAATTGCCGCTGGCTGCTTTTTAGCATAGGTGAACGATGTTTCTTTATAACTTAGTCGAGAGGCGAAAAACCTACTTTATTTTTTCTGGCATTATTATTGGCCTGGGTGTTTTGGCCATGATTTACTCCTTGGTTAGCACGGGCTCACCGTTTTTGCTGGGGGTTGATTTTCGGGGCGGCAGTCGGATTGAGGTGCAGTTTACCGAGCCAGTGACGGAAACGGCCGTTGAAAACGTCTTCGAGGAGGCAGGCATCACAAATCCCAGTATCATTGCCCTGCGAGGCGAAGATCTGCAAAATGCCTGGCAAATCCGTACAGAGACCCTCTCCCCAGAAAAAGCACAGGCTATTGAAAATGCGCTGAATGATGTGGCGCCGTTGGTGCCCGGCAGCACCCAGGTGGAAAGCGTGAGCGGCACGGTAGCAGATGAAGTTACCAGTGCAGCGTTTGTTGCCGTTATTGTGGCGGGGCTTATTATTCTGGTGTACATCATGGTGGTGTTCCGCCAGGTCCCGAACCCGTTTCGCTATGGCGCCTGTGCCGTGGCGGCGATGGTCCACGATCTGTTTGTTATTTTTGGCGTGGCGGCGCTGACCGGCATGTTTTTGGGTTGGGAGGTGGACGCGCTCTTTTTGACGGCCGTTCTCACCGTGGCTGGTTTTTCGCTGCAAGACACCATTGTGGTGTTCGACCGCATCCGCGAAAACATTAGCAAACGGCCGTTGGAAAAATATGAACGCATAGTCAATCGCTCTATTCTAGAAACGGTTCACCGTTCATTGGCCACTCAGCTCAACGCCATGTTCATTATGGTAGCCATCTTGCTCTTCGGGGGGGCTTCTATTAAACCATTTATCGCTATTCTTTTTGTGGGTCTGCTTAGCGGCACGTATAGCTCCATTTTTACGGCCGTTCCTCTGTTGGTCGCCTGGGAAAAGAATGAGATTCCCTTATTGAAAGCGTAACCCTGTGCGTACCTTGTGGCTAATAATTATTCTGATAGCTGCTGGCTTTGCGGTAGCCTGTGCGGATGGCGCTGCAGAGCAAACGCCACTGGCTTCCCTGCCGGAGGCTACGGCCCCCATTATTCCACCGACCTTTACACCCGCCCCGCGCGATGACCAGTTTGACCCCATCCCGGTGGTGACGGTGACGCAGGCCCCGCTGCCCACTACCGAAACCAGCACCCCCATTCCCTTTGGGGCCAATGTGGTGGAACTGCGGCTTACCATTCCCAACATAGGATATGACCGCCGCCTGCAAGGCGGCGTTAACAGCCAGATTATTTTGGTGGATGAAAGCAACGGTTTTTCTGTGCAGCGAGATAATCAGGCGGGCGTGCTGCTAGATTTACAGCGGGTGTTGCCTGAGCTGGTTTTAGAAGCTGCTCCAGCCGACTGCGAAAGCTGTGTGCAGATCGCCTTCAACTTACCGTTTTCAAGCGCGCAGGGAGAAGGGTGGTTGCGCGATCCGGTTTTGCTGGCCAGCCTGGAAAATTATTTCACCACCACGTTGGGACCACACTTCCCAAGCGGGGCGCTGATCGGGCTGCGCCGCAGCGCCTCGCCCTACGCGCCTGCCCACTCAATGGCTGTGATGCCAGACGGCCGTTTATTCCGCTGGCTGGCTAATGAAAGTCAGGTAGCTCCGGTTGGCACGGCTTCCCCAGAACTGCTGGCCGCCTATGAACTGCTCGATGCGCAGGGCCTGGCGCAGCAGTACACTGCACCTTGCCCAGGTTCGCCGCTGGAGTCATTGCTGTTGGACAGTCGAGAAAATGACCGGCTTATTGCCCTGGTCTGTCCGGAATTTTCGCTCACGGCAGCCTTGCAGCCGCTTTACGTGGCGCTGGATTCAGCTTTTGATGAGCTGTTGGTTGCAAGCGACTCTGTTTTGCCCAGGCCACCAGCAGCCTTTCCGCTGGCTGCCGTGCTGGATTACCGCCGGGTGGATGGCGCACATTTGACGATCTTCATGGACGATACGGCCGTTGCCACCAGCAGCGACAGCGCGCAGCCCATCACCACAACGCTTAGCAGCAGCCAGGTGATTAGCCTTACAAACAGCTTGTTGGCTAGCGGCAGCCTGCGCACGGGCCTGACAACCTTTTTGGCGGCCGAAGATGGCTCAACAGCCACCGTAACCCCCAACGCACCGCGCTCCGTGCTGCTGGTGCGGGGTCCGGCGGGCGTGTATGACGCCCAATGGTTCAACAGTTCGGACGTCGCCGTTCTGGCAGAGCTGAATGATTTGGTGAATCAGATTTTATTGGTAGATGTGGCCGATCCGGAGGCAACCCCAACGCCAGGAGCCACGGGTGAAATACCGGAAGAGGGTACTGCCGTTGCAACCCCATCTGCAACTCCGACCGATGGGTAGAACTGAGAACTGGAGCCAACTATGCTTGCCCTGCTTTGTACCAATGGCCAGCTAACATTACAAGACAATCATCCCAAACCCGTTCCTAAGCCTGATGAAGCTTTGATACGCGTTTTGTTGGCGGGCATTTGCTCTACCGATCTGGAAATTGCCAGAGGCTATGTTCCTGATTTTGCTGGAGTGCTGGGCCACGAATTTGTTGGGGTCGTTGAGGCCGCAGAGGATGAGGCGTGGATTGGCAAGCGTGTGGTTAGCAGCATAAATATTGGTTGTCAGAGCTGCTGGATCTGCCAAAAGTACGGTGCAGAACATTGTCCAGAGCGGCGGGTGATTGGTATTCATGACTGGGACGGCGCTTTTGCTGAATATCTAACGGCGCCGCTGCGAAATTTGTACGTTGTGCCAGATACTGTTTCAAATGAACGAGCAGTATTTACCGAACCTTTGGCGGCGGCCTTTCGCATACAAGAACAGGTTTCTTTGCGGCCCATGGCCAATACGGCCGTTATTGGTCCGGGGCGACTTGGGTTGCTGGTGGCCCAGGTGCTGCACCAAACGGGTAGCGAAGTCACGGTTCTTGGGCGCCGAGAATCTTCACTGGCGCTGCCAGCATCATGGGGATTGGACACGGGCTTTCCGACCGATTTTCCTGAAAATAGCTTTGATTTTGTTGTGGAAGCCACAGGCAATAATGCGGGACTGGTTGAGGCGCTGCGTTTGGTACGGCCGTTAGGCACCATCATCCTGAAGAGCACCTTTGCCGGAGAAAATCGGCTGGATTTAAACAAGCTTGTGGTGGATGAGGTAAACGTCGTTGGCTCCCGATGCGGGCCATTTTCTCTGGCGCTCAACGTGCTGGAAACAGAGGCTATCTACACGGAATCAATGATTGTAGCTGAATATCCATTGCAAGACGCCTTAGAAGCGTTTAAAAAAGCGGACCAGCCGGGGATATTGAAGGTGTTTTTGCGCCCCCAAACATAGCCACTCCTTGCTTTTTGTCCTGGCAGTTTAATTAACATAATTACACCGCATCCTCTTATTAACTCGTGTAGTTCACGACATGTTTGCTTGACAGGACAAAGCGATGCGTTAAAATTAGAACATATGAGCGACCAATGGATTCGGGCAAGTGAAATAGGCGATTATCTGTACTGTCGGCGCAGCTGGTGGCTAAAGCGCAAGCGTGGTGTGGTATCACAAAACGTGCGGGAATTGAGCCACGGCAGCCAATACCATCAACGGCACGGCCAGGGGGTGCAGCAATCAATTTGGCTGCGCCGTACGGCGTATGCCCTTATTTTTGTGGTGGTGGCGCTGTTAACTTACGGGCTAATTATTGGATAGGCAGCAATGATCTGGGGCGGCTACGCATTAGGAATCGGGTTTGTGCTATTGGCAGTTGCTTTGCTGCTGTGGTGGCGCAGCGTCACGTTGGCGGAGCAATCTGGCTTGCCAGACGGCCATATCCTTTACACCGATGCGGGCAGCGCCTGGATGAGCAACCATGAACCGCTCTACGATCCTCATTTGCGCCTGGTCGGAAAGCCGGATTATCTTGTAGAAGAAAGTGACGGCACGATTATTCCCGTAGAGCTAAAGTCTGGGCGAGCACCGTCTGAGCCGTGGGAGAGCCATCTGTATCAGCTGGCGGCCTACTGCTGGCTGGTGGAGCGGGAATATGGGGTACGGCCGTCTCACGGAATTATTCAGTATAAAGACCGCGCGTTTGCCGTCGATTACACCGATGAGCTGCGCGAGGACTTTCTGGATCTGCTCACCGAAATGCGCGAAGATATGTATGAAGCGGAAGTTGATCGCGATCATAATGATTGGCAGCGCTGTGCTCGCTGCGGCGTGGCCTCTGCCTGCACGCAAAGATTAGGTTAAATGCCAGCAAAAGTTAGTGGGCAATCAGCACACTACAAAATCCCTCTGATGCCGCTATAATAGGCCCCATTTACAAAACCATTTTTCAAGAAAACCCGGCGTTGGCGTTCGGCCAACCTCTCTTAGGATTTACTTTTGCGCTCCTGATGGGTGTAAATCTGCGGGTGGTTTTCTGCACGGGAGGCAAGTTTGACCATAATACAACGCGCCAAAGGCATGCAAGATGTTCTGCCTGATGAGCGACGCTATTGGGACCTGATAATTGATAAAGCCGTCGAGCTGGCTCATCTGTACGGTTTCCAGCGCATTAATCTACCAATTCTAGAATACACTGAACTTTACCAGCGTGGTGTGGGTGAGGGCTCTGACTTTTTTGTGCAGAAAGAGATGTACACGCTTGAGGAATCTGAAGGCGTTACCATCACCATGCGGCCAGAGTTTACGGCTGGATTCATGCGTGCCTATATTCAAAATGGGATGAGCAGCTGGCCACAGCCGGTGAAGCTTTACACCGTTGGACCCGCGTTCCGGCGAGAGCGGCAGCAGGCAGGGCGCTATCGCCAGCACAGCCAGTTCAACTGCGAAATTTTGGGCGAAACGGATCCTGCGGCCGATGTAGAGGTGATGCTGCTGGCCATGAATTTGTACCGTGCATTGGGCTACCAGGGGCTGACCTTTCAGCTAAACAGCACTGGCTGCCCGGCGTGCAAGCCAGCCTATATTGAGAAACTTACTGCGTATTTAGCCCAACATATAGATAAGCTAGCTGACATTGACAAAGAGCGTATTCAACGGAATCCGCTGCGCGTGTTGGACAGTAAAGAACCGGGCATGGATGAGCTGCTGACCGACGCGCCGCACATTGTGGATCACCTTTGTGATGACTGCAAAGAACACTTTGCCGACTTACGGGGCTTGTTGGATGCACTGGGCCAGAGCTACAGCATCAATTTCCGGCTTGTGCGCGGTATTGATTATTACACAAAGACGGTGTTTGAGGTGTGGGCTGAGGGCATTGGGGCGCAAGCGGCCGTTTGTGGTGGTGGACGTTATGATGGGCTGGCAGAAGACATTGGCGGCCCGCCGACGCCTGGGGTTGGCTTTGGCAGCGGCATCGAGCGCATTGTATTGGGCATGCAAGAAGCGGGTCTGGAGCCACCTGCACCAGAGCAGCCAACCGTATTGGTGGCCCATTTTGGTGGAGCGACCAAGCAAGCGGCCGTTCAGCTGGCGTTCCAGCTGCGGGCGGCGGGAATTGGGGCGCGGTTAGCCTTTGCCCGCGAGCGTCGCAGCATGAAGAGCCAGATGCGCGAAGCCAATAAGCACAATGTGCAAACGGTGCTCATTTTGGGTGAATCTGAATTGGAACAGGAATCGGTGATGGTACGGCCGTTAGACGATGGTGAGCAAACGCTGGTTAAACTGGCTGATGTTGTTACCTTACTGCAAAATTAAATGAACCGTATAGGTATTCTTTACCATCCAAAGATTGCTGAATCACAGCCGTTAGCCGCTAAAATCGAGACGTGGCTTACCCAGCGCCAAATTACCACCTGGCTGGCATCATCTTACGATGAGAAGCGGCTGGGTGAGCTGGTAGGCAGCAGTAATTTGCTGGTGGTGCTGGGTGGTGATGGTTCACTGCTGCGGGCTGCCAGCTTTTCGGCAAAGTTTGATGTGCCCATTTTTGGCATTAACCTGGGGCGCGTGGGCTTTTTAAGCGAGGCCCAGCCAGATAACTGGCCAGAAAAGCTGGATCGCGTACTTTCCGGTGAGTTTTGGACGGAAAGTCGGCTCATGCTGTCGGCACGCATTCGGCGCAACGGCCGTATCTTGCATACCTTTTCTGTGCTGAATGATGTGGTAGTAGGGCGGGGCCGTCAGGCGCGCGTGGTGCGTTACCAGCTGCAAGTAGATGGCGACCACGTCACCAACTACACGGCCGATGCGCTTATTGTGGCCACGCCTACAGGCTCTACAGCTTACTCTATGGCTGCCGGGGGGCCACTGCTGCCGCCCCAGCTGCCAAACTTTGTCGTGGTGCCTGTTGCCCCCCATCTCACCTTTGACCGCGCCATTATTTTTCATGAACAGGCAGAAATTGCCATTACGGTGCACATGGATCATGAAGCGTACCTGACGCCAGACGGAACGGATGGTATTTTGCTAGAAAATGAAGATGTGGTGCTGGTAACAAAATCAGAAGATAGCTGCACGTTTGCCCGTGTCGAGAGCTCTGGCTACTTTTATCGTCGGCTCATGGGGCGGCTGGGCTATTCTCGTTAGGAATACAGTTATGGATGTACAAGACCCCCGCGTGCGCTCCCTGCTGCGGCAGGCCAACAAGGTGGCCGAGGCTGGCAAGCGGGCCGCGGCAGAACAACTTTATCAGCAGCTGCTGGAGGAAAGCCCCGAAGTGGCGGAGGCCTGGTTTGGCTTGGGGCAGGTGCTCAACGACGCTGCCGAACAAAAAGCAGCCTACCAGAAGGCACTGTCGCTCAAGCCAGATTACGGTGCGGCGGCCCGGGCCCTGGCAGAACTGCGTGGCGAGCCAATTCCGGAATGGGCAGAGAGGGCAGAAAGCGACGACGGTGAAGAAGACGCTGAGGGTGAAACGGCCGTTCTCCAGCCCACTCCACCCAAAGTAGAGAAACCGCCACAGACGGCCGTTCCTGCGCCTGCGGAAACAGATTATGAGCTTGTTTGCTACCGCCACCCCAAACGGCAAACTGCCCTGCGCTGTTACAACTGCGGCAAGCCCATTTGCAGCAGCTGTGCCGTTAAAACCCCCGTGGGTTATAGCTGCCCGGACTGCATCCGTGAAAAAGAAGACGTATTTTTTAATGCCAGGCCTTTCGATTACTTGGTTGCTCCACTTATTGGTTTGGTGCTAAGTTTAATTGCTGGCTGGCTGGTGACTACCTTTGCCCTTCGCGGCAACTTTTTCATTTACATTATTATGCTATTTGTAGGCGGTTTTGTCGGGCGGCTGATAGGCCAGATTAGCAAGTGGGCTATCGACCGGCGGCGTGGCCGTTATTTACCACAAGTGATGGTTGGCATGCTGATCTTGGGAACGGCCGTGTGGCTGCTGCCATACGTTTTATTTGGTGGTTTGGCTTCCATATTTGTTTTTATTGCCCCGGGTATCTTTTTATTCGCTGCTGGTGGGGCGCTTTATTCTTATATGAAATAACCTATGCTAACAGAAATTTACATTCGCAATTTTGCAATTATTGACGAACTGCGTATGCAGTTTCATAAGGGCTTTAACGTGCTGACGGGTGAAACGGGCGCGGGTAAATCCATTATTTTGGATGCAGTCACGCTGATGTTGGGCGGACGAGCCGACACCACGTTTGTGCGTGCCGGGGCTAGCGAAGCCTACGTCGAGGCTACTTTTGCCCTTTCTGAGCCGCTAAAACAGATAATTGCCCCTATTTTAGAGGCGGAAGGTCTGGATGAAGAGCATGGCGATGAAGTGCTGCTGTCGCGCGAGCTGCGGCTAAACGGCCGTAACATCTGTCGGGTGAACGGCCGTACCGTCAACCTGTCCGTGTTGCGCGATGTGGCCGAGCCATTGATTGATATTCACGGGCAGGGCGAGCATCTTTCTTTGCTGCAACCACGTTCTCACCTGCCGCTGCTGGACTCCTACGCTGGGGTGCAGACAGAGCGGGCTACGCTGGGGAAAGAAGTTGCGGCTCTGCAAGAAATTCAGCGCGAATTGGCCGACCTGCGCCAAAACGAGCGCATCCTGACCCAGCGTGCCGACATGCTGCGCTTTCAGATTGAGGAAATTGATGCTGCCCGTCTGGACGAAGGTGAAGAAGATGAACTGCGCGCTGAGCGCACCCGGCTGGCCAACTCCGAGCAGCTCATGCGTGCTGCCTCTGAAGCTGTAAACCTGCTCACGGGCATGGACGATGAATCTCAGGCAGTGGCCGATATGCTGGGGCAGGTTGAGCGGTCGCTGGTGCAGCTTACTCGCTACGACGAAACGCAGGGTCCGCTGCTGGAGCGCCTGCAAGGGCTTATCTATCAGCTTAGTGAGGTCTCTTCTGAGCTGCAAAGCTACCTGGACGAAGTGGAATACAATCCCAAGCGGCTCGATTTTGTAGAGGAGCGGCTTGAGCTAATCAACACGCTCAAACGCAAGTACGGCGAAAATATCAGCACGATTCTGGCGCTGCGCGACCGGGCAAAAACGGAGCTGGCGCGCATTGAAAACAGCGAGGTACGCACCACGGAGCTGGTTCAGGCAGAAGAGGTGTACCTGCGTCGCTGCGGCGAGATGGCGCTGGCCCTGTCCAAAAAGCGCAAAGCAGCGGCAGAGAAGTTAGCCACGGCTGTTGTCACTCAGCTAGTCGATTTGCAGATGGATGGGGCAAAGTTTGAGGTGCAATTTGAGACAACCCCGCAGGCAGACGGTCTGTATGTGGAGCTGGAACGCGTTGCTTTCGACAAAACCGGCATCGATCAGGCGGAATTTCTCATCTCCACCAATCCCGGGGAGCCGCTCAAGCCAATGGCCAAGGTTGCCAGCGGCGGCGAAACGGCCCGGCTCATGCTGGCGCTCAAAACTGCCTTGGCTCAGGTCGATAAAACGCCCACGCTCATTTTTGATGAGATCGACCAGGGCATTGGCGGCCGTGTGGGGGATGTGGTTGGCCGCAAGCTGTGGGGTCTAACGGCCATTGCCGATCATCAAGTGATTGTTGTTACCCATTTGCCCCAGCTGGCGGGCTACGGCGATATTCATTTCCATGTGAGCAAGGCCCAGGCCGACGGCCGTACTACCACGCGCATCAGAACGCTTGAGGGCGGCAGCCGCATTCAGGAGTTGGCCGCCATGCTGGGCACCCAGGGCGAACATGCTGTCGGTGGCGCGGAGTCTATTCTGGCCGTGGCAAACGGCACAAAAACGGCCGTAAAAAGCGGCTAATTCAATATCTAGACAGCCAGATCACCCTATGGTGGTTGGTGTCCCCACCACTGGTTCACAGTGCCACTTGCTCAGTTCTCCAGAAATTTATCTCCATTGATTCAGCAATAACTTGCTTCTTTAATGCCTCATTTTGCTTGTTGCAGGTGATGAAGAGGTAGGTTTAAGCAGCGTCGATATTTCCCTACTTGACAGCCAACAAACATTTATCCTATACTAAAGCGAACGTTCGCCCGAACGTTCGCTTTGAGCGAGGAAGAAGCAATCTAATGACTCGAATTACTCTAAAAGATGTGGCTGCCCGCGCAGGTGTTAGCTACCAGACAGTATCCAAAGTTCTCAATAAGCAGGCTTCTGTGACGGCAGAAACTGAAGAGCGCATTTGGGAGGCCATTCGTGAGTTAGGCTATCGGCCTAACGTGAGTGCCCGTAATTTGCGCACGCAGTCCAGCAACTTGATTGGCTATGGCTGGCAGCGCAGCGAAAATGATGCCCCACGTCCCATTCTGGACCAATTCCTATACAGCGCTATCCAGTGTGCCGAAGACGAAGGGTATCACATGCTGGCGTTCCTGAGTGGAGAAGATACGGAGAGCACGCTGGCGCTCTATCGGGACATCTACGCCAGGCGGCAGGTGGAAGGGTTTATTTTGGCGGACACCAATGAAGATGATCCGCGTATTGCTACGCTTATTAATGAAGGTATTCCCTTTACTAGCTTTGGGCGTACCAACGATGATTGGAACTTTTGTTGGGTAGATGTAGACGGCCGTTCTGGCATGCGTCAAATCGTTACCCATTTGCAGTCGCGTGGGCACCAGAAAATTGCCCTTATTACCTGGCCCGAAGGCTCTCAGGCTGGTGGCGCGCGGGAGAGCGGCTACATTGAGCAAATGGCACAGGCGGGGCTGACCGTTTCTAACGATTGGATATTGCGCGGAGAACATGCTGTTAATCAAGGCTATCAATTAATGTCTCAACTTTTGGACCTGACAGAGAGCGATAGACCAACGGCCGTTGCTTGTGTCAGTGATGAGCTGGCCATCGGAGCGATGAACGCAGTAATGGCCCGGGGACTTGTGGTAGGCAAAGACGTTGCCGTGACTGGGTATGACAACGTACCGATGTCAGAATTTTTGTTTCCGCCGCTGACCACCGTCAAGCAGCCTATTCACGAAGCAGGCAAAGCCGTGATCGATCTTTTGCTGCAACAAATTAATGGCGATCCTATTCCGCAGAAAAATATACTGCTAGAACCCAAACTAATTATTCGTCAATCCGGTTGACGTTTAGGAAGGTACTATGCCCCAGCTTGAAGCCGTCATTTTTGACCTGGATGGTGTCTTAACGGACACGGCTGAATACCATTATCTGGCATGGAAGCGCCTGGCGGATGAAGAAAGGATTTCCTTTGACCGTCAGGACAACGAGCGGCTTCGTGGTGTTTCCCGACGGGAGTCCCTTCAGCTAATTCTGGGAGAAAAGCAGGTCGAAGAAGAAAAGTTTCTGGCGATGATGCAGCGCAAAAATGATTACTATCGCCAGATGCTTACCCAGGTGTCTCCCAACGATATTTTGCCCGGAGTGCTTGACCTGCTAGATGCCTTGGATGAGGCCCAAATTCCTTATGCTCTGGCATCTGCCAGCAAAAATGCAGCTGAAGTACTCCAGCGCCTGGGAATTGCTTCTCGCTTTAAGGTGATTGCCGACGGTAGCAGCGTTTCCCGGCAAAAACCTGCCCCTGATCTGTTCCGTTTTGTTGCTGCCAGGCTAAACGTCTCACCGGCGCAATGTCTGGTTGTAGAGGATGCAGAGGCAGGCGTCGCAGCGGCCGTCACGGCCGGTATGGCAGTTTTGGCGGTTGGCCCCAAAGAGCGGTTTGCGGACTTTTTGGGCTTCTCTGATCGTGTTGAGAACCGGGCAAACCTGCTGGATATCACTCTGGCTGACTTAGAGCAAATTGTCAGGCACGACGAAAAATGGATAGTGCGCCAGACCCAATTTGAGGCCGATACGCAACACCATATGGAAACCGTCTTCACGATTGGCAATGGTAACTTTGCCACTCGCGGCAGTCTGGAAGAGCATTATCCAGATGATAGTGCGCTCACGCTGGCGCACGGAATTTTTGACGATGTGCCTGTCTCCTTTACTGAGCTGGTAAACCTGCCAGATTGGCTGGACATAGAGTTAGCCGTAGACGGCCAGCTATTTCGTCTGGATCAGGGAACGGTACATCAGTTCCAGCGGGTTTTGCATCTCAAGCAGGGTATTTTGCGGCGAGAGTTGCGTTGGGAAGCGCCGAACGGCATTGTGCTGGATCTTAGTTTTGAGCGTTTTATCAGCTATAGTCACGTACAGCTGGCTGGCCTGCGAATTTTGGTAACGGCCGTAAACCAACCCTGTCTCTTACAGCTTTCTACCGGCATCAACAGCCATGTTTCCAATGACAATTTGCTGCATTGGCAGCAGCTGGCTCAGGATGAAGAAGCAGATGGTGTGGTGTGGTGGAACGGCCGTACCCGGCACACGAAAATTGATCTCGGCATGGCCGCCACCCTATCTACGACTGCTGGTGCATTGCTTTCCTGCCAAAACTGTCCTGGACATCCGCGCCTGACATTAACGCATCAGCTTGAGCCAGCCCATACGCTGCAAATTGACAAGCTTGTGGCCGTTAGCAGCAGCCGAGAACAGACAGCCGAAGGGACCGACGTTGTTACCCGTGCCTTGTCTGCCTGCCAAGCTACCGACTACGACACGCTGCGACGCGAACAGCGAGCAGCGTGGCAAAAGGTGTGGCAAGATTGTGATGTAGTCATCGAGGGAGATGATGAAGCCCAACTGGCCACTCGCTTCAATTTGTTTCAAATTCTTGTAGCGGCTCCTCAGCACGATGAACGCGTCAGCATCGGTGCCAAAACCTTGAGTGGCCTCGGCTATAGAGGACACGTCTTTTGGGATACCGAAATCTTTATCCTGCCATTTTTCATTTATACCCGACCTGTACTGGCTAAAAACATGCTCATGTATCGTTACCATACCCTGGCCGGGGCGCGGAAAAAAGCGGCAAGAAATGGCTATGAAGGTGCCCAATATGCCTGGGAGAGCGCCTTAACCGGTGAGGAGGTAACGCCTACCTGGGTTCCCAGCTTTGAAGATCCGACGCGGCTTGTGCGCATCTGGACTGGCGACATTCAGATTCATATTTCGGCTGATATTGCTTACGCCATCATGCAGTATTGGCGGGTGACCGGCGACGATGCCTTTTTGCGAGATTATGGCGCGGAGATGGTGCTGGACACAGCTCGATTTTGGGCCAGTCGTGCTGAACGAGAAGAGACAGAAAATGGTCATCAATATGCCTTTCGCAACGTCATTGGGCCAGATGAATACCATGATCACGTGGATAACAACAGCTACACCAACTACGTTGTCCGCTGGCATTTACAGACGGCCGTGGAGTTAGTGGGATGGCTGGAGACAAACTATCCAGAGAAGGCCAAGGAGCTTAGTGCTGCGTTGGAGCTTACAGAGGAGAGCTACGGCCGTTGGCAAGACATCATTCAAAATATTGTATTTTTGTACGATGAAAGCGCAGGCCTTATCGACCAGTTTGAAGGGTTTTTTGATCTTGAAGAGGTGCCCCCGGAGTTTATTGCGCAGGCAGATAAATCGCTACAGGTCATTTTTGGTATTGAAGGGGCTAATGAGCGGCAGGTTTTGAAACAGGCTGATGTTATCATGCTGCTTTGCCTCTTCCGCCAGGAGTTTGACCAAAAAACGTGGCATACAAACTGGAAAACCTATATGCCTAAGACCGATCACGTCTACGGTTCGTCTTTGGGACCCAGCTTTCATGCCTGGGCTGCCTGCGAAATGGATCTGCCAGAGGAAGCCTACGAGCATTTTATGCTGGCGGCCAGAGCAGATTTGCGCAATCCGCGCGGCAATGCCGGTGATGGTATCCACGCTGCTTCTGCTGGAGGCCTTTGGCAGGCTCTGGCTTTTGGCTTTGCTGGTTTGCGCCTGAGCGAAGACGGGTACACGCTTGCTCCGCGCCTGCCATCACATTGGAAACGATTATCGTTTAACTTCTATCTCCACAGTGAAAAGCACACGGTTGATATTGATAATAGCGAGGGTTTGATAAGGAGGTGAGGCCTATTTCTATGGAAAGCCCGTTGCAAACACGATAAATAGTAACGTTTCGCACACTATTTTAAGAAAGTGCCAAAAAAGGTTGAAAATTGAGATAGCAGCACATGTGTGATTTGCTCAACTATTAGTCAGCTTTCAGCTTTTCTTCATGAATAATCTTTTTTGGCTTTTTCAAACAAGAGGAGAAAACAAAACAATGATAAAGAAACTGGTTTTAATGATGAGTCTGCTCCTTGTTCTGCTTCTGGCGATGGTTGCCTGCGGCGGTGGATCATCTGATGCAGAACCAGAGGCGCCGATTTCTGAAGAAGCGCAGGAAGATGTGGCTGAGGCCGAAGAAGAAATGGAAGAAGCTACAGAGGAAGAAGGAACTGGCAATGTAGTTGAACTCCAGTTAATGGGCTGGGCCAGTTCTGATGCCGAAAATACCCGCTTGCAAGCTGTTGTCGACGGGTTTAATGAAACACACGAAGATATTCAAGTCAGTCTAAATTTAGTGCCTGATTACGATACAAAATTGCAAACAAGTCTGGCAGGTGGCAGCCCACCAGACGTGTTTTACGTAGACAGCTTCAAGTTACCAGACCTGGTAGCAGCAGGAGCCATAGAGCCAGCGCAACAGCATTTGGAGAATGCCGATGACTTCTATGATAGCCTGCGAGATGCGTTTACCATTGATGGCACCTTTTATTGCCCACCAAAGGATTTTAGCACGCTGGCGCTTCAATACAACACCGATATGTTTGATGCTGCTGGTTTAGACTACCCAACGGCCGATTGGACCTGGGACGATCTGCGCAGTGCTGCTGAACAGCTTTCTAATCCAGACGAAGGCACCTACGGTATGGTCATCAATCCAGACTTTGCCCGCTGGATTGCCTTTCTTTACCAGGCAGATGGCAGCGTGACCAACGAAGATTTCACCGAAATGACGATTAACAGCCCAGAGGCACTTGAGGCGCTTGAGTTTTACATCGGGATGGTAGATGATGGCCTGGCTAATCAGCCATCTGAACTGGACAGCGGTTGGAATGGAGAAGCGTTTGGTAAGGGTCGAGCGGCTATGGCCATGGAAGGTAACTGGATTGTACCGTTTTTGGCCGATCAATTCCCAGACCTGAACTATGGCGTCACGCAGCTTCCGGCTGGTCCGGGTGGCGAGGGGACAATGGCTTTCACAGTATGCTATGCCGTGCCTTCAGGGATTGATGCTGATCGCCAGGCTGCGGCTTTTGAACTGGTTAACTTCCTTACCGGACCTGAAGGAATGAAGGAGTGGACTGACCTCGGTCTAGCGATGCCTACCCGCGAAAGCTTGCGGGATGGTTGGCTAACCCAATTCCCTGACCTACAGCCTTTCTTAGACGGCGCTGAACATGCTTATCCGTGGCAGTTCCGTCCTGGTTTCCAGGATGTGCTGGACACCATTAATGATGGTTTGCAGCAGGCGTTTGCTGGCACCGCATTGCCAGAAACAGTTCTGGAAAATGCGCAAGAGGTAGGTGAAGAGGTTTTGGCTCGGTAGGAACTGCTCACCATGAATGTGAACCCTCCCGAAAGAGGCACTCTTTCGGGAGGGCAATGGGAGGAAAGTTATGGCGACGGGAATCAAGGAGCAGGACAGGCAAGATGCGGTGGCAGGCTGGTTATTTATGACACCCGCGCTCCTAATCTTTTTTATCTTTTTGTTTATCCCCATAGTCTTTGCGGTTTACTTTAGTTTTACGGATTGGAATGGTATTAGTCCACCGGGGGAAGCAAACCTGGTTGGATTTGAGAATTATCGGGTGGTTCTTTTTGAAGATGGTATTCGGCAGGCTGACTTTTTCAAGGCATTAAAGAACACAACATACTTTGCACTGGGCGTGGTGCCCGCGCAAACGATTTTGGCGCTGGTGCTCGCGGTTGTCGTGAATCAGCGGCTGTTGAGGTTTAAGAACTTTTTCCGTACCGCTTACTATTTCCCTTCAATTACTTCATCGGT
>JBHIWP010000011.1:0-44224 GCA_041987425.1 Promineifilaceae bacterium (SeqCode)
CCTTACGAAACGCCTGAAAGCTTAGCTGCAAGCGAGCGCCAAACCATCTTTTCTCTTCACCCCTTTGCTTTATCGATGAAACTCTGGACCATTCTACCGGTTAAATCACTGCAACATACTAAATCGCGCCTCAGCAACGTTTTGTCGCTGACTGAGCGAGCCAGCCTGACCCAAACTTTGTTGACGCGCACGCTGCACCTGCTGCAAGCCGTGCCGCAGATTGTTGAGACGGCCGTCATCACCCAAGACCCAGTGGTGGCTAAAATGGCCGCCAGCTTTGGCTGCCGCTCTTGGGCAGAAGCGCCAGACAGCGGCCTGAATGGGGCAGTGGCTACCGGCACTCTTTTAGCGGCCCAAAATGGAGCCACGCACTGTCTGGTTTTGCCGTCAGACTTACCCTTTTTAGCAGAAAGCGAGCTGCAAGACATGGTGCATCTGGTGGCTAGCTGCACAAACCCACCTACTCTCTTTTTGTGCAGCGACCAGCAGCAGCAGGGCACCAACGCTATGATTGTGCCCAGCGGGCTAAACTTTCGCTTTCAATACGGCCGTTACAGCTTCCAGCGTCACCAGCAAGAAGCGATTCGCCTCGGATTAAACTGCCAAATTATGCAGTTCCCCGGCATTCAGTTTGATTTAGACAGCGAGCAAGATTATATTTTCTACATGAACCATTGTGCGCTTTTTCCCTGCTAGCAAAGGATAGACAATCATGAAATGTTCCGTATGTAAAGGCAATATGGTGCAAGAAACCACAACCTATAAAACAGAAATCAACGGTGAAGAAGTTATAATAGAAGACGTGCCAATTTGGGTTTGCGAGCAGTGCGACTCATCGTATTTGGATGATGATGTCATTGAAGCCATTGAAGACATGCTGAGTAGCCTGCAGGGCGGCCTGGGCGATGAAGAACCGCCGGAGGAAATTGATCTCGATTAATTTTTGCAACGGCAACCTTCCTGATGCGTAGACGGTTATGGTTTCACAAAAAAGGAGTAATTTATGTGGCGCAAAGTGATTCTTACCTTCATTGTTTTGGGCACTATTTTGTTGGCGGTGCCTGGAGCTTTGGCCCAAGAAAAGTCCTATAGCGCCGAACGATTTGATGTCGATATTGTGGTACAGGCTGACGGCTCGCTATTGGTCACCGAAACGGTGGTCTTTCGCTTTGTCGGTGAACCCTTTACTTTCGTTTTTAGAGAACTACCCACTAAACGAACAGACGGCATTGAAATTCTTGAAGCGTCTGTAGACGGCCGTACCTACTCCACAGGCACCGACGCCGGACAGGTTGAAATTGAAAGTGGCGACGATGTTCTCGTTACCTGGCACCTGGAACCCACGGCCAACGTTTCGCGCAATTTCGTATTGAAATACCAGGTCTTCGGCGTAGTTCAAAAATCCAATGGCGTGGATTTGCTGCGCTACCAGCCCCTGCCGGATGAATTTGAATACAGCATCGATAGCAGCACCATCACCGTGCGCTACCCAGATGCGGCCAGCTTACAGGAAGCGCCGCTAGTCACCGCAGGCGAAGCCCAGGTCGAGCGCAGCGGGAATGTTGTGACCATTACCGGCCAAAACCTCAATCCCGACCAGACGCTGGTATTTGAGATGGACTTTGCCGAAGGCAGCCTTATCGCTGAACCACCCGCCTGGCAGGCGCGTCAGGCGGAGCAGCGCGCGTGGGCGCCACTTTGGCTCGGCCTGAGCCTGGCGATTTTAGCAACGGGAACGGCAGGCATCTGGTGGATTTGGCGCGCACACCGGCCGCAAACTGTGAAGGAAACGGCCGTCTTCTACGAACCGCCAAACGATCTTCCCCCGGCTACTGCTGGCGTGCTCAACAGCAATGCTGCCAAGCCAGGCTGGCCCAACGCCCTGGCAACGCTCTTCGATCTCGCTGACAGGGGCATCCTCCAAATTGAGGAGAGTGCAGATAAAAAGTGGTATCAAAACCACGACTTTCGCATTGTGCTGCAAAAGGAACCCGATGCCTTACGGCCACATGAGCAAGGTCTGTTGGATTTACTTTTTGACACCAAAGAGGGGCGGCAAACGACCGTTAAGCTTTCCAAATTGAATAATGTCGTCACGGGGAAACAGTGGAAAAAGTTTGCTGAGCCGCTCGAAGCAGAGCTCAAGGCGGCTGGCTACATAGATGAAGAGCGAAAGGCGCGGCGGAAGTCGCTGATTGGCTACAGTTTCCTTTTCTTTGCGCTGGCGTTTTTAGTCACGATTGCAACGCCAGCTTTTCTGGAAGAAAGATTCGGTGTCTGGCCGCTTGCCGTGGCCGGAAGCCTTTTTGTTCTCTTCATCATCTGGATTGCCGTAAGCAGCACCATGACTATTCTGACAGATGAAGCCAAGGTCTTGGCCGACAGCTGGCAAAGATTCTACGAATACATGAAGAACGTAACGCGCAAAAAGGCGACGGTAAACAGCACCGATATGTTCAATCGGTTCTTACCTTATGCTGCCAGCTACGGTCTGCTGCCCCAGTGGGCCAAATTCTTTCAAAAAGAAGGCTGGACAGAGCTGCCACCTTATTTCCATGCCCTCAGCCACTCCAGCACCGAAGGGATGGCGGCGTTTGTAGCCATGACCAGCGCAACTTCTTCTTCTGGCGGCAGCGCGGCCGGAGCCGGAGGTGCCGGAGCGGGCGCAGCCGGTGGCGGGGCCAGCGGCGCAGGCTAACGGCCGTCAGAACCTATCCTATCTATGAATAGGTGTAGCTAAAGGCGCCTCTATTCTTTCCATATCTTCATTCTGCTTTTAAGTTGTTTTGGTACACTGAATGATTGTGGGGAACTTTTCCCCACAAATTTCGTTCATGACCTATGGCATCGTTGACCTTGCATCTATTCATCACGTATCGGAAAGGCCTTTATGCATCGATTAATTAGCACTCGCTTACCCCTTCTTTTATTGACAATTTTTCTACTACTTGGCTCCAGTACGGCCGTTTTTGCCCAAACTGATGCCGACTCCCTGCCAGACGATAACCTCGTCCAAAATCCCTGGTTCCGCAACGGCAACCAGCCCAGTCTGGATGGCTGGCTCGACACCGCTGGCAACAACGCGATCTGGTCGCTGAGCCAGAAACGTTCTAATCCCACGCCGGACCAGGTGGTGGGCACTTCCGCTCGTCTGGCATTCGGTTCCGGTCAGGGCGGCGGCGTTGGTCAGGATGGCGTTGATGCCTATCTGTATCAGGTTGTTGCCGCCGATCCCTCTTTAACACACTTAAAATTTAAGATTCACTGGGTGACGCAGTGGATTGATAAAGCGACGGTCACAATTTACGGCGGTGGCTCGGCAGATGGGCCGTGGACGGCCGTTTGGGTACCGCTTGATATAGACCAATCGACCTCGTCCGGGGGTGCTTGGACCCAAACCGAGCTGTTGGATACAACAATTGCTGAAGGCTTTCCCTTTTATAAAGTGGAGCTGTTTGGCCGCTACCCCGCCGGTCGGCAGCAAGGTGTCAAGTACACCGGCGTTTACTTTGCTGTGGATAATAATGCTGGCGAGATTGCTACGCCGCTGCCAGAGATTGCTACTCCAACGGCCGAACCGATCAGCCCAGAACCCACGCTGGTTCCGGCCCAGGAAACGATCATTCCGCCCACCCACACCCCAACCCCTGAACTGGCCTTGGAGAGTGCGGCCGTCTCTGCTGCCAGCACGCCCGACGCAGAGCAGACGCGACCGTCTGCCAGACCGGCCCAGCCCACGCGAACGCCGCGAACCGAGACCCAGGAAACGGCCGTGGAGCCCAACGCGCCAGCAAATGACACCATCAGTGGGGTTTACCTGATAATTATTGCAGTACTTCTGCTGATTGTGATTGCACTGGGAGTTGGCTGGGCGCGTGCGGCCCGCCGCTAAACGCAATTGACAAAAATCTCCCGGAGGTTCTGGCAGAGTGAGCATTGTCAGAACGCTCCGGGAGGTTTCAACATTTTTTTACACGCCGCTGTTTTCACCCGAATTACCGGTCATTGACTTACGCTTGTTGCCGAGCCCGGGCAATATGCCGCCGTTTTCTGTCTGATTGGTCGCCTGTCGCATTGTCTCTGGCAACAGCTGAGCCAGCAATAGGGTCGCCAGCGCGGAGTTTTGCTCCCCGCCGCTCTGATTCACAATGACTGGGCGAGGTGCATTGCGCAGCAGCTCTTCTGCCACGTCTAGCCGCTTTACAGCCAGCTCGTATTGCAGCACCGCCTGGTTATCCTTGTAGGATTGGCCCAATCGGTGCAGCGCCCGCGCTTCATTCTCGGCCGATTTTAGCTCAGCGCGACCTTCTGCTTCAATCTCCAACCGAATTTTTTCCGCTTCGGCTTCGCGCTGCTGCAGCATTTGGGCCACGCTTTCCCGGGCTTTGTTAATCGCTTCCTGCACGGCAATGCGCTTTTCATCGCGCTCCTTCTTCGCACGTTCAATTTCCAGAAGCAGGGCATCTTGACGCCGCTTGCGCACCAGTTCCCACTCTTTTTCATACGCAACCAGCTCTTTAGCCACGCGCTCGCGGGTAGACAAATTCTGCTGGTACTGGTTCGGCAACTGCACGTCGGGAATATTAGCCCCGGTAATCTTAACGCCATAGCGGCTCATCTGCCGGTTGAGCTGCTCGCGCATGTCGTCTACGTTGCTGCCGCGCAGATCGTAAGCATTGGCCGTTTCTACCCGGCGGCTGCGGTTGCGAATGGCATCCTGCACGGCGCTGCTAAGCACCATATCGTAGTTGCTGGCTCCAATATGGCGGACAAACAGCACCGGATCGATGATGCGAAACTTGAGAAAGAATTCAATCGACTTGAGCGGCACGTTCTCACGGGTTGGGCAGGCCAAAACCGGGGCTGTGTACGGAATCTCCGTCGACGTATCGACAATAAACTCTACTTTTTCCCAGGGCCACCAGAGCAGGCGCCGACCCGGCTTGAGCGTCTCTTCGATTTTGCCCCAGCGAGATAGCACGCCGGTCGTCCCCTGCTCAATCTCCACAATGGCGCTGCGCCACCAGGTGAAGGCGCCGATAAGCGTAAAGAAGGAGACGCTTAGCACCGCCAGCCCAATGCCCGCACTGTTAAAGCCAAACAGCAGCAGGTTGGTAGCCAGTGAATAAAAGGCCAGGGCAAACCAGATTAACCAGCCCATTCGCCGCCGATCTTTCGGAATGACCACCGGCACCAGTGAGCCAGCATCTCCAGAACGGAGCAAGCGCTGGATGTTTTCCCAGGTTCCAACAACTTCTTTAATGCGTGAAAAACTACCCGTAATGGCCATTAGCTTTCTCCTTGGGCTGCATCTTCTGCATCGGCCACGGCGGCAGGTGGTAAAACGGCTTCTGCCACTTTGGCTACAGTGGGATCAATGTCGGTCATTGACAACATTTCTTCGTCCTGTTCAACGATGTCGTTTAACTTGGTGGTGCGCTCCTTAATACGGGCCATGATTTCTTTAGCACGGGACCGTATGGCGCGAATATCCTCTGCCGTGTAGAGCGGCTTGTCTTCAATGCCCATCATCTGGCGAGCCACTTCCATAAAGTCGATACTGTTTTGTTCGGCGTTACCGAGGTTGACAATTTGCGGCAGCTTGTCGGCAACGGCCGTAATCTTGTCCAACACCTCGCGCTTATAGCGATACTCCAAAATTTCTGGATAGTAGGCGCTGTTCACCGTGCGGATGTCTAGCGCCTGCGCCTCGAGCAAAGCGGCGTTGGCCTGGGCCTCGCTGCGGGCCTCCACCAGCAGCTGGCGAGCATAGGCGTTGGCCTGGTTAATGGCCTTCTCATGAGCCGTGTTGATTTGCGCCTGTGAGGTAGCAATATCGGCCCGAATTTCAGACAGGGTCTGGCGCAGGGATGCCAGTTCCTTGTTCAAGTCGCCCTCATCCTGGCTTTTACGCAGTTCCAGCTCATATTGATAGGTGTAGGCTTCCTTCGCGACTTTCACCACTTCGGCAGCAGCCAGATCCATACGATATTCCTGGCTCGACGGCTCGGCATGGGTAATGTTGGCATTCACAAAGCGCACTGCAGGTAAAAACTGCCGATTGAGCGTTTCCAGCATTCCCTGCGTGGTCTCACCAATCAAATCGTAGATTTCTTCCGCTTTTTGCTCGTAAATGAGGGCCCGCGTCACTTCACTGATGGCGTTGTGCAGCTTCTCAGAAAAGCCGTTGACGCCACCTAGCGTAAAGATGAACTCTACCGGGTTCTCAATGCGAAACTGGAGGAACAGATCGACCGAGGCATTAACACGGCCGGAGGTAGGTGCCTCGCGAATTGGGGCATTGTAGGGGTATTCCTTGGTGGTATTGACGATGTAGCTTACCTTACGCCGTGGATGGAAGCCGAGGAACTTGCGTCCAGGGCCAACCGTCTCTTCCAGCTTACCAAACTTGGTAATCAGGGCGTGGCTGCCGTCTGGCACCATTACCATGCGGGCGCGGGCCACATTTATCACCGCAAAGAACAGCACCAACAAAAAGTAGTGGGGGCCAAAGAATGCGGTGGCAAATCCGGAGCCGAACAACGCATCAAACGCCCCGCTAAACAGCTGGCCTACCAGACCAAAGAAGAAGAAGGCGGCAGGAAAGCTCAGGGCAAAAAAGTAGGAGCCAGCGCGTTTTGGAACCACAACAGGGGAAATAATATTGGTAACTTCCTCGCGCACATCCGCCTCTGACTTGCTAAAGCTGCGGTTAAGCACCTCCGCTGCGTCCTCAAGCGATGTCGCCATCTGCGATATTTTGGTGACCGCAGATTCCCCACCCTGGCGGGCAGAGATAAAGTCCCTGGCATCAATCTGAAATTGTTCAAACGCTTCGGATTGAACAAATTCGGTAACGCCACGAACAATGTTTTGCACATTGGCCATCGTTGTTCTCCTTTCTCCGACAAGGCTGCGTCGGAACAAGACAAAATTGACTACAAAGAGCGATAAAACGAATTTTTAGCGCTCTCTGGCTTCAATCTACTTTAGTGGAGAACAGTTTGTTTGGTCAATGCCCTTTTAGCTAAAACAGCCGGTTTTGGGACACTCTTTATACGCTTTCGTTTCACAAAAGTTGCGGCTACAAAAAGAGAAATGAAAGAGATACCAGCGAAGTTACGTTTAACGGCCGTATAAATCCAGCAGCGCCAACACTCCCGCCAAATTTTCTTCAAAATCGGTCTGGCTGCGGGTTTTTAGCTCCACTGTAAATGAGGGTATATTTTGTGTCGCCAGCCAATCGCTGGCATCACCCGTCACCGGGTATGCGGTAAACTCTTCGTAAACGCGGTAGCCAGAGGCACGGCCGTATAGTTCGGCCACATCCTTGGACGGCTGGAATACGCCCTCACAGCTCCCAATGTAGATACCATCTGCCTTGCTGTGCCAAAACAGCACGACGGCAGGATTGTGACGCATAAAAAAGGTGCGCAAAGCGGCCGTTTCTGGTTCAGAAAACGGCGTAGAACCGCCGCTAACCACGGTCTCTCCCCAAAACCCTTCCGGCTGCCAGTCACAGGCCCAGTTGCGATTCAGGTCTACTCCGTTGGCATTAAATCGCCCAGGCTCAATATCGCCCGAGACATCACTGGCTGAAATACGGCCGTCTACACCCGTTACCGTAAACTGACCGTCTGGATTTGCAGAAGGAATGATGTAAAGGGTCACATTGCTCGGCACGCGATCAGGGCTTTCCAGGAAATAATCAATCAGCTCGTACGCCAGCACAATGGTGTTCCATTCGTAACCCCCATGAATGCCACCCACCAGCACCACAACCTGGCTACCAAAGCCAAAACGATAGCTCTCGATGGCCCGCCCGCCTGCAGAAACGCCAATCGTTTGCGCCACGCCGTAAGCAGCAAACGTGGCCGTGGGCGCGTCCGATGCTGCCAGCGACGAGCCGGGCGTGGCGGTGGCAGCAGGGTCAGAAGTGGGAACGGCCGTTTGCGTGGCAGGCAGGATAACCGTCGGCAAAAACTCTCTGGCCGCCGTGGCTGGCACAGTAGCGGCCTCAGACGCAGACGACGGAACATTTGAACCACTTTCTGGCACCGTTAGCGCGCAACCAAGCAATAAGAAACTTAAAAATAATAGCCATTCTATTGTCTTTCTATACTGCACCGCTATTCACCTGCCTCTCGATTGGCATAATAGTGCATAACCGCCTCAATTGCTGCCAGGTTCTGATCAAAATTAGTGGCGGTGTAGTCGGTAAGCAGCACAGAAATGGCCGGAATGCCCTGCTTGTCCAGCCAATTTGTAGCGTCCCCCTGCACAATGGTGTTCACCAATTCTTCAAAGTCCTCAATGTGGTAACCGCTGGCAACGCCATAAACATTGGCCAACGTTTGGGAAACGGCCGTTCCCTCCGAACACTCTCCCGGTGAAACCAGACCCAACGCCGCGCGAGCCTGCCAAAAGACCACGGCTGCAGCATCCTGCGCCACGATAAAGTTTGCCAGGCTGCGTACCTCAGGCTCAGAAAATGGCTCTGTGCCGCCCAAGCCTTCCGGGGAATCAACACCCCAGGGTGGATTTGGCGTCCAGCGACAGTCCCAGTTTCGGTTCAGGTCCACCCCATTGCTATTCAGGCGTCCAGCCAGCTGCCCCGGCGCTCGCGGGCTGTCTGGATTGGCATTGGGCACCACGATCAGGGTGATTTCCGGTGGTATCTCGGCCGGATTTTCAGAAAAATATTCCACAACCTGATTGGCTAATTCTACCGAGCCAGGGGCAAAGCCCGCATGGAGACCGCCTACAAAAATAAGCACTGTTGGCCCCTGCCCCAGCCTTATTGCCTCGATAGAGATGCCATTGACTGACTGCCCAATTGAAGTAATAACTGGCGTCGGCAGGGCCGGGTCTGGCGTTGGCAAGTCGTCCTCAGTAGGCGCGGGCGATGGCTCAGTCGTCCGCGTAGGATTTACCGTATCCGTGGGCTGCGGCACGGGCACGATCTGCGTGGGCACAACCAGGCTTATCGCGCTGCGGGTTGGCGTGCTCTCTGGCTCAGTTAACAAACGCGGTCCCCAAATGGTGCCAGCCCAGAGTAGCGCAGCAAACAGCGCAGCGACGCCAACCCAAAGCAACGGCCGTATTCTGCTGCTTCTCTCCGCCTCATACGGCTCAATTGGCTCCACCGTACCTGCCTCTGCCATCGCCTCAATTTCAAGAGGCGTTTCTGCCTCTATCGTTGGTGGGCCGTCCATTCCGGCTGGCTCTTCAGGCGTGCTAACAGGAGCCAGCGCTGCCGGAGTTGGCAAGGGAGCCAGGCCGGGCAGCGTTTGTGAAATGGCTAACGTTAATTCGCTGGCCGTGCTAAAACGCTCGTCGCGCTCTTTGGCCAGGGCGGTCTGAATAACTTCTTCGAAGCCGTCCGGCAGCTCCGGTTTAAGCTCCCGAATTCTAGGAATCGGATTTAGCACGTGGGCCATCATCTGCTTCACGGGCGTGTCAGCGCGGTACGGCTTGCGGCCGGTAAGCATTTCAAAAAGGATGATGCCCAGGGTGTAGATGTCGGAACGGCCGTCTAGCGTGGCTTCCCCGTGAATCTGCTCAGGACTCATGTAGGCGGGCGTGCCGATGACGCCGCTGCCCGTGAGCGCCGTGTTGGTTCCCTGCGCCAGCTTGACAATGCCAAAATCAGTCAGGAAAGCGTTGTTGTATTGGTCAAACAAGATATTGCCGGGCTTGAGGTCACGATGAATGACGCCCTGGGCATGGGCATGATCAAGCGCACCGGCCAGTCGCTGAATGATGGGAACGGCCGTTTCCAGGGGCAGCGGCCCGGCAATGATCCGTTCTGCCAGCGTACCGCCCGGCATGTAGCGCATCACCAGGTAGGGCTGCGCATCTTCTTCACCGTAGTCGTAAACGGGCACGATGGCAGGATGCTCCAGCGTGGCAATGATGTGCGCCTCTCGCTCAAAACGGCCGCGAAAGGTCGGATCGTCCTGCAGGGAGTGCGCCATCACCTTCAGGGCCACTTTTCGGCCAAAGCGGGGATCGTGCGCCAGATAAACGGTGGCCATGCCGCCCCGCCCCAGCTCAGATTCAATTTCGTAACGGCCGTATTGCTTCTTGCTCAAAAATTACCCCCGCATCAAGCGAGTACTCAAATTAACCCACCAAAGTCAACATTATGTAATATTTGGGGGAAAATTACAATCCAAACAAAAAGGCTGCAGCAATCCAGATGCCACAGCCTTTTATTTTGCAAGCCAGCTAAGGGGGTCGAACCCTTGACCTACGCATTACGAATGCGTCGCTCTGCCAACTGAGCTAAGCTGGCACTGCGCTGAGAATTATAACAACCTCATTACCGCTTGACAAACAAAAGTTCCCGCTTATAGTTTGCCTATTCAAGCCATCCCAAATGCTATGTGCAAGCATCTCAGGCAGGAGCAAAACATGTCATTATTGGACACGATTAAAGAAACTGTGGAAACGGTCGGCTCTGACAAGGTTAGGCTGACCCGTGAAGATTTGAGCGGCCGAGATTTGTCTAAATTTAATCTAAAAAAGGCTAATCTAACCAGAGTTAATTTTCAAAATGCCATATTAAAAGAGATAAACTTGAATGAGGCCACGCTGGAATGGGCAAATTTAGCAGGCGCGGATCTGACGGAAGCCAATTTGGCAAAAGCCAAGATGTTTCGCGCCAACCTGGTAAACGCAAATCTGGAAAACTGCAACTTAAGTGAAGCGTATTTAGGCAAGGCCAACCTGCGGGGAGCCAGCCTAAAAAACGCTGATCTGAGTAAAACGAACTTTAATTTTGCCGATTTACGGGGCGCCATCCTGGAAGACGCCAACATGCAAGGCGTCGATCTACGCTGGTCACGCTACAACAGCGCGACCGTCTGGCCGAACGAGAATTTTGACCCCTCCCTTACCGGGGCGATTTTGTATGAGCGAGATTAGGTTTAGGGGATACGGCCGTTTCCAATATCAGCAAAACCAGCTTTACTGTGAAGACCTACCGCTGGCCCAATTAGCGGCCAGTGAAGGCACCCCGCTTTACGTTTATAGCCAGTCCACCATTTTAGAAAATGCTCTAGCATACCTGCAACAGGCCGGGAACGGCGCTCTGGTTTGCTACGCCGTAAAGGCCAACGGCAATCCTGCTATCCTGCGGCTGCTGGCCCAGGCCGGTCTAGGCGCTGATGTGACCAGCGGCGGCGAGCTCTTTTTGGCGCTGCACGCGGGCTTTGTCCCAGAAAAGATCATCTACTCCGGCGTGGGCAAGCTGCGCCACGAGATTGAAGCCGCGCTGGAAGCCAATATCCGCGCCCTGCACGTGGAATCGGAGATGGAGCTGGCACAGATTGCGGCCATCGCCACGGAGCGGCAGCAGGTGGCCCGTATTGGCGTGCGGGTGAACCCCGACATTCACGTTGAGACCCATCCATACATCAGCACAGGAGCAGCGCAGCACAAGTTTGGGGTGTCACCGGAAACGGCCGTCTCCCTCTTCCACTTTGCCGCCCAACACCCCTGGCTGCAGCCGGTGGGCCTGGCCGCCCATATCGGCTCGCAAATTACGGCGCTGGAACCGTTTGCCGCCTCGGCCAACTTTCTCGTGGGGCTGGCAGATGAGCTAAGCGCCAGCGGCATCCGGCTGGACTATTTGGATGTGGGGGGTGGATTGGGGGTTGCGTATGGAAGTGAAAAGTGGGAAGTGAAAAGTGAAAAGATTGGGGCGTGGGTGCACACCGTCGCTGCGCCTATTCATGCTGCCGGTTACGGACTGGTGCTGGAGCCGGGGCGGTCGATTGTGGCCGAGGCGGGGGTTCTGCTGACGCAGGTGATTTACACCAAGGCGCAGGGCGAGAAGCAGTTTGCCGTCGTGGATGCGGCGATGAATGATTTGCTGCGGCCGACGCTGTATGGGGCTTATCATGAGATTTTGCCTGTGGATTTAACGCAGAGACGCAGAGGTACAGAGGTAGTATATGATGTGGTGGGGCCGATTTGTGAGACGGGGGATTTTTTGGCAAAGGATAGAGCGCTGCCGCCATTGGCCCCCGGTGATTTGCTGGCGATTACCCATGTGGGAGCTTACGGCTTTGCCATGAGTTCGAATTATAACGGCCGTCTCCGCCCCGCTGAGGTTCTAGTGGATGGCACAACCACCCACCTCATCCGCTACCGCCAAACTTACGACCACCTGCTGGACGGCACCCGCTAACCAACAGGGCCATACCAAAACAAGCTGGCCCCGAATTTGCCAATCTCAGGGCAGAATTAACCTAACTCCCCTGGTGGTGGCAGCAGTAGCTGCGCCTCGATGGTGGCTCGATCTGCTACGGTGGCTACGCTTAGGCATTCAACCAAAACCTGCGTACCAGTTAAGTATTTAATCAGAATGTCCACTTGTGCATGATTGAACTCCCAAAACTGTTCCAAAGCCCAATGATGCAGCAATATCTGCTCTAGCTGTTGGCCAAAACGGTCCCAATCCTCTTTTGGAGCACTCTCACCGGGCAATGCCAACCGATTCAGCGCTTCAGCCAACCACGTAGGTAGATCCGCGCGTACCTTGCCCCATTTTTGAACGGTAGTCATCGTTTCCAATACATCGTTAGACAATGCCTGAAGCAAAGTTAAATCATACGTTATTGCGAAGTCGATGGCGATGGCGATGGTGATGGTGAAGTCAAGGTAGCGGTCGAGGGCAAGGGAGCGGTCGAGGTTAAAGGCGAGAGCGAGGGCGTGATCAAGTGTGAGGAGGAGGAGGAGGGCGCGGTTACGGTCGAGGGCGCGATCGAGGGCATGATCTAAGACGACGGCACGGTCACGGTCGAAGACGAGGGCGCGGTCGAGAGCGAGGTCGAGAGAAAGGTCGCGGAAAAAGGCGGGGGCAAGGGCGAGGAAAAGGAAAAATGCACGGGCAGCCGCAGGCTGAATGCCCGTTACCATCGCTGCGCTTTTTTCTGCCAGCCACTCTATGTATGCCACCAACGTTTTATCGCTGGCAATCAGGTCGGTCAAAGCCGCCAGGTATTGCTGCACAAAATTGTCTGCCCCATAAAGCATCCCGGCCGTCAGCAAAAACACCTCTCGCCAGGAGTCTTCGCCCACACGCTGTACCATCTTGGGCAACACATCCTGCGCATTATCCACGGCAAACCGCGCCGTAAAATATTCCTGCAGGGTCAGGTGAGAAAAGCTGTAAACGCCCTGCGCCCGCTCCACCAGCAGCCCATGCTGTGCTTCAATGGTTCTTAAAACGTTTAAACCATCTACATCGGCGGCAACACGCGGCACGGTGCCTAAATACGCTTCAATCAACGCCGCCAGCTTGGCTTCGTCCAGCAAATATTCGTTTCGGCTAAACGTCTCAAACGCAATCCAGGCCAGCAGCCGCTCCCGGTATTTCACATCCAGTCCTTCATACACGGCGTCACGCTTAAGCAAGCGCGAACTGTCCCACTCAAACAGCAGCGCATTCACCGCCGTGCGGTACACTTCATCCCGGTCTGGCGGGAATTCCCCACGCCGCTCAAAGGTAATGCACAGCAGCGTTAGCAGCAGCGGCACGTGGGCCAGCTCCCGCAAATTCCGTGATTTGCTATCAGACAACGCCTGCCAGCAAGCATCTCGCGGCGCTGCGTTATCCTGAAACCATTTAAAAATGAACCGCTTTTGCTGCTCATCGGTAAAATCCGCCATCTCCACATACTTAAAGCGGGCAAAAGAGTAATCGCTGGCGGCGATGCGGCAGGTTACCAATACCTGGCACTTTTCAAAGGTATACACAAAATCTTTCAGCTCGGCAATCAGTTTGGTGCGTTTCTCGTTTTCCAGATTCACCTCATCCAACCCATCAAACAGCACAACCGCCCGCCCGGCACGCAACAATTGGGTCACAAATTTCAGCAGCTGATTCTCTACTTCCTCTCCGTCCCAGTTGCCACACTGCTTAAACTGGTCTGCCATAAAAGGCAAAATGGCCTGCCCTTTGTCTGAGAGTTCCTTGAGGGTCACGAAAATGGGTATTTTCTGCCCAAGCTTGCCCCGCAAAGCTTCCAGGGTCATAAATTTCATAAAGGTTGTTTTGCCCGCCCCTGGCTTCCCCAAAATGTACAGACGGCTAAATTGGTTAGCCACCTGCAAACCATCCTGCCGCTCCGCCTCCCGCCTCACGTGAAAGCTGCGCCGCTGCCGAAAATCTTCCTCCAGCATAGCTGGGTCATACCATCGTTCGGCCGTTGGCTGGTCTAGTATGTTCAGATCGGTGTAAATTCGCTCCAGCGACATCCCGTCTTTTTTGCCTAGCAGGCGCAGCCAGTTCACCTGGTCATAGAGCTTTTCCAGGTAGGTGAGTGTCGCCGCATTCCACTGTTTTTCCAGTTGCTTTTTTTCGCGGGAACCACCAATACTTTTGGCCCAACCATCGACAAACGTTTTGCCGTAGCTGTCCCACATCCATTTTGCAGTTGCACCAATCGCCGTAGCAGTAAAAGGGTCAATTGGCATGACATTCTCCTAAACTCGCGTGCATCAAGGTGAAACGGAACCAAGCTTATTTTGGCAGAAACGGTGGGAATTGTCTACGTCCTATCAACCATTGGGCGACGCGATGGGAAATGTCATTGTGGGCGATGCGCAGGCATCATCCCATCGCATCGCCGCTGCCGCTTACTGCCCTACTAATTACTGACCCACTGATTACTGACCCACTGAATACCCCTTAGTCCGCCAAAGCCGGATCAGACTGGCGCAAATAGTCCCAGGCGTAGATGCCGGTTGAATGGCCGTCGCTCCACAGAATTTGCAGTGCATAGGCGCCTACGGCCTGAATCTGCTCAATGGTGACGCCATTGTCGGGCGCGTCGCGCACCAGGGCGGGGTTGCCCGGACCACCCATGTTGGCGTGACCGCCTTTGCATTCCACGCAGGGGCAAGCGGCGCGCAGCCCGGCAAAGGGATAGCGGCTGGTACGGCCGTCTTCCCAGGTAATTGTCAAAATTCGTTCACTTTTATCGGCCTTAACGCCCGTTGGTTTTGCTGCCATAGGGTTTTACTCCACAATCACGTTCTTGATGGGAATTTTAGACTTTAGGTCGTACAGATCAAGGCGACGGTCGCGCAACGGCCGTACGCTGCCTACCTCTCGCATTTGGGCCAGGGTGGTGAGATCCAGGTCGGCGATCACCGCCGTTTCCACGTTGGCGTCGGCTATCCCGGCGGTTGCTTCCGGGGGAAAGGAAAAGTCGCTGGGCGTGAAGACAGCCGACTGGCTGTAGTTGAGCAGATACCAGGGCGTCGTGGGCAAATTGCCAGCATTGCCGGAGATTGCCACGTAGATATAGTTCTCCACCGCCCGTGCCTGGCTGCTAAAGCGTACGCGATAATACGCCTTGCGCTCATCGGTGCTAAAGGGCACAAATATCGCCTGCGCGCCAGCCAGCGTCAGCAGCCGGGCCGCTTCAGGAAACTCAATATCGTAGCATACCTGGATGGCAATGCGGGCCAGCGGCGTCTCGAAGACGTTCAGGCTCTCGCCGGGTTCAATGTCCCAATACTCGCGCTCATAGGGCGTGACGTGCAGCTTGTCTTGCGTATATACATTGCCGGATGGGCTAAAGAGGTGGGCCACGTTGTACAGCTTGCCGTCTCGTGGCGTGGGCGTGGTGCCGCCAATGATGTAGATGCCAAACTGGATGGCCAAACGCTTAAACAGCTCCACATACTGCCCATGAAAGTCTGCCAGCTGGTGAACGGCCGCTTTGGGGTCCATGTTGCCGGGCATGAGCGAAAAAAGCTGCACGGTGAACAGTTCCGGCATGAGCAAAAAGTGACAGTGATACGTGTCGGCCGACATGGCAAAAAAGGTCACCTGTTGCTCGAATTCCTCCCAGCTTTTGATGGGGCGCATGAGGTACTGGGCCGCACACACGCGAATGGTGCGCACGGGGCGCTTTAATGGCGCCGCGGCAATTTTGCGTCGTTCCGGCTTGAAGTCAGGATTTGGCATTTCCAGCCAGGTGGCGTAGTTGAGGCTTTTCTCATCGTCCACGTAGTCCATCAACACGCGCTTTACTCTGTATCCCGCATCCAAATGGGCCTTCAGGGCTGAATCCCACATCTCCCCGGCGATAACTTTTTCTACATACTTTTCGGCCGTGATTTTGCCGCTGACAAGGTGATAATCGGGTAGACGGCCGTAGGCCACGGTGCGCCGCAAATTATATTTGCGCACAAGCTGCCGCCGCTTCTGGTACAGCCGCTTAGACACGCCGCGCCGCCGAAAGTCTGGATGGACGGCGATATCGGCGCCGTAGAGCGTATCGCCGCTGTAGGTATGGGTGCTGAAGGTGCCTGAACCCGTAATTTCCTCGTAAGTATACACTTCCTCATCGTCGTCAAGCTGCACAATGATGGAGGTGGTGTACCCTACAACCTGTCCATTGAGCTCGGCCAGAAACTGCCCTTCTGGAAAGGCAGCAAATTGCAGGCTATAGGCGCGACGGCCGTACAGCTCGTCGCCCTCATATAAGTCGCCATAGACCGCTTTGTGGCAGGCTACAATTCCGGGAATGTCTTCTTCTTGCCAACGCCGAACCGTGATTCGTCCTTTTGCTTTCATAAGGATGCCAACCGTTCGGATAGCTCCGCCTGGCTGGCCTGCAAATCGGCCAGCTTGTCGCGCTCTTTTTGCACCACGGCTTCGGGCGCTTTTTGGGCAAACGGGCTGTTGAGCAGTCCGGACACCCGCTGTATTTGCTGCTCCAGTTCGGCCAGGTCTTTGGCAAGACGTTCCCGCTCTTTGTCTAAATCAACCATGCCCGCCAGCGGCAGATAACAGCTAATCTCGCCAACGGCTACGGTAATGGCCGGCTCGGGGGGAACGGCCGTTTCTGCCACCACCAGCGCATCTTCATCCAGCCGGGCCAGGAAGCAAAGGATGGATTTCTGCTGGTTGATGAAATCTGTTTTGTCGCCAGCACTGAGAACGGCCGCTATCCACTTGCCCGGCTCCACATTGTTCTCCGCCCGGGCAGCACGGATGGCCCGCACAAGCTCGCGCAGCCGCTCAAAGTCGGCGGCGGCTTCTGGGTACTTCTCGCCAGCGCCAGGCCAATCGGCAATGATGAGCGCCTCAGCCCAGCCTTCCGCCGGGGCGATGCCCAAATCGGCAGACTCAAATGCTTGCTTGATTTGCTGCCACGTCTCTTCGGTCACGTAAGGAATGTAGGGATGCAGCAAGCGCAGACAGTTGTCCAGCACCTGCCGCAGCACCGCCAGCGTGGTCCAAGCGCGAGCGCCACCTTCGCGGAGCTGCACCTTGGCCAGCTCCACGTACCAGTCGGCAAAATCACCCCACAGAAAATCGTATACCTGCCGCCCGGCCTCGCCAAAGTTGTAGCCATCCAGCAGGCGATCGGCCGTTTCTGTTACTTCACTCAGGCGCGTCAAAATCCATTTATCAGCCGCAGTAAACTCCGGCGAAGTTGTTGCGTCCGACTTGTTCGCCTTGTCCAGATTGGCGGTAATGAAGCGGGCGGTGTTCCAGATTTTGTTGGCAAAGTTGCGGTTGCTTTCCACTTTGGATATCGCCAGATTTAGGTCGTTGCCCGGCGTGCCGCTGGTGAGCAGCGTAAAGCGCAGGGCATCGGTGCCCAGTTCGCCCATCACCTCCAGCGGGTCGGTCACGTTGCCGTAGGACTTGCTCATTTTACGGCCGTGTTCGTCACGCACCAGCCCATGCAGATACACCGTGTGGAAAGGAATATCGTTGGTAAACAGCAGCCCGGACATCACCATGCGCGCCACCCAGAAGAACAAGATGTCGTAGCCCGTTTCCATCACGTCGGTGGGGTAGAATCGTTGCAGATCGGCCGTTTGATCTGGCCAGCCCAGCGTGGAAAAAGGCCACAGCCCGCTGCTAAACCAGGTGTCCAGCACGTCTGGGTCCTGCGTCAGCGTGATGTTGTCACCGTACTTTTCTTTGGCTTCGGCCAGCGCTTCGGCTTCGCTATAGGCTACAATCACCTTCTCAGGATCGTCATCCACGTACCAGGCAGGGATGCGATGCCCCCACCACAGCTGGCGGCTAATGCACCAGGGCCGAATATTTTCCAGCCAGTTGTCCCACACTTTTGTAAAGCGCTCCGGCACAATGCGGATACGGCCGCGATGCACCGCATCCAGCCCCATTTTGGCGGCCGGTTCCACATTGACAAACCATTGACGACTTACCAGCGGCTCGACCACCTCGCCCCCCCGCTGGCTGCGCGGCACGTTGAGCGTGTGCGGCCTGGTTTCGATGGTCAGCCCGGCGGCTTCCATGTCGGCCCACAGCTTTTTGCGGGCCTCGAACCGCTCCAGCCCGGCGTATGGCCCCGCGTTCTCGTTCAGCGTGGCGTCCTTGTTCATAATGTTGATGATGGCCAGGCCGTGCCGCTGGCCAATCTCAAAGTCGTTGGGGTCATGGCCTGGAGTAATCTTGAGCGCGCCGGTGCCAAAGTTCATGTCTACATAGTCGTCAGCAATGATCGGGATTTCCCGGTCGAGCATCGGCACGAGCGCCGTTTTGCCAATGAATTCAGCATATCGCTCGTCGTCGGGATGGACGGCAACGGCCGTATCCCCCAAAATCGTCTCGGGCCGCGTGGTAGCAACGGGCAGATGCCCACCTCCCTGAACAGGATATTTAAAATGGTACATCAGGCCCTGCTCTTCACTGTACTCTACTTCCAGGTCAGAAACGGCCGTTTGCAGCCCCGGTGACCAGTTCACCAGATATTCGGCGCGGTAAATCAGCCCCATGCGGTACAGGCGCACAAACGCCTCCTTTACCGCTTCAGACAGGCCGTCGTCCAGGGTAAAGCGCTCCCGCTCCCAGTCGCAAGATGCACCCAGGCGGCGCAGCTGATTGATAATGCGCCCACCGTACAGTCCTTTCCATTCCCAGGCGGCATCTTCAAAGGCTTCCCGCCCAATCTCTTCACGACTGGTGCCGTTGGCAACCAGCATTTTTTCTACCTGGAGCTGGGTGGCAATGCCGGCATGATCCGTGCCTGGAACCCAAAGTGCCGCATAGCCCTGCATTCGTGCCCGGCGGATCATTAGGTCTTCCAGGGCTACGAACATGGCGTGTCCCATATGCAGTTCCCCGGTTACGTTGGGCGGCGGGATGGAAATCACAAACGGCTTCGCATCGGCAGGGCGCACCTCTGGCTTGAACCAGCCGTTTTCCTCCCACCATTTGTAAAGGCGCTGTTCTGTACTGCTAAAATCGTAAGCTTTTGGCATCTTGGTCATAGTCGTTTCCTTCCAAACTTCATCTGAAGCGGTGGAGTTCGCATCCTCAGATGCGAACGGCAGGCATCTGAGGATGCCCTACTCCTCATTCTAAACAAAAAAGCCCTCATCCAGTTCAAGGACGAGAGCTTGATTCTCACGCGGTACCACCTTGGTTCCAATTGTCAGTGGTCAGTATTCAGTAGACCAGCGATCAGTTTTTACTGATTACCGTTTACTGATTACCGATTACTGAAAAAAGGCACTCAGCTAAGCGTTAACGGGCTTACCCGATCTCAGTTATCAGTAGGTCAGCTTTTTACTGCTTACTGTTCACTGAAATAACTCCTGGGCGACTTCGGAAACGGCCGTATCCTGCCAAAGCTCACACCAACTTCTGCCCTGACTCTCTCGTGGGGGCGTTTCTTACTACTCCCAATCAACATTTTTAGATTTTCAACTGGGTAACAGTATAACAAAGCGCTGTTGAACAGACAATACAATCATGAGTCGGCTATTTCAACAGGCTTACACGTCCGCTGGTGTAGTACAAACCAGGCGCCATAGGCCAACAGCGCAGCAGCGGCAAATTTCGGCCATCCCGCAGGTACAAAGAACCAAACGGACGAGCCACCCACCAGCACAATCATCGACACGGCCAGCCATTTAACCCGCAGGGGAATACAGCGATCGGCTTCCCAGCTCTTGATCATGGGGCCAAAGCGCTCGCTTTCCAGCAGCCAGCGATATGTTCTGGGGGATGATTTGGCAAAGCAGCCAGCGGCTACCAGCACCAGTGGCGTAGTCGGCAGCAGCGGAACGGCAATTCCCACAACGGCCGTTGCCAAAAAAAGAACGCCCAAAACAAACCAGAGCTTTATCATGCTTTCTCAAATAGAAACGTAATAAGGCGCGGAACTTTGCCCTCGTCTTGCCGGTGCCACCACTCATTGAGCGCCCGTAATTTAAATCCTTGAGCCTGGGCCGCGCCTAAAAAGTCTGAAACGTGATGAACATAGGCGGGAATGAAGGTAGTTTCTTCGCCATTTTGGAACCGGGCTTTGCTACCTTGATATTGCTTAAAAGGATGCAGTTCGCTGATGAACAGCTGGCCTCCTGCGGCCAGAGCACGCTGGCTCTCGGCAAAGATAAAACCCAGATCGGCTACGTGTTCCAGAATCAGATTACAGGTGATGAGGCCAAAGGCTGCTTCGGCCGTAGGCCAGGGCTGCGTAATATCGGCCACCTGGAAGGTGACGTTTGGCGCGGTGATTTTGCTTTTGGCCTGGGTAATCATTCCGGCGGAAAAGTCAACGGCCGTTACCGCGTCGCCAATTTTTGCCAACAGGGGCGTATTCTTGCCCGTGCCGCAGCCAATCTCCAAAATGGCACCGTAGCGCCGTCCGCCCAAAAGCTTCCTGGTAATGGTGCCATCCAGATCACGCGTTAAATTCTCATCGTCATCATAGGTAGCCGACCAGGCGTTATAAGCCTGCTGAACGTCCATCTGTTGCTACTGCTCCACAATGACGATACTTTCAATCATATCGCCCGGTGTAGTAGCGGAACCGGGGTTGCGCAGCGAAAGGGAGCTCAATACATCGTCGCCCTCAATTAGCTCGCCAAAAATTGTGTGCCGACCGGTTAAGTGAGAAGAACCCTGGGCATCAAAAGTAATGAAAAATTGGCTGCCGTTTGTGCCCAAGATGCCTGCTTCCGGCTGATTGGCATTGGCCATAGCCAGCAGCCCGCGCCGGTCAAACGAGAAGCCGGTCTCAAACTCGTCCTCAAACTGGTAGCCTGGGCCACCGGTACCTGTTCCCGTAGGGTCCCCGCCCTGGGCCATGAAGCCTTCCAATACGCGGTGGAACATCGTGCCATCGTAAAAGCCCTGATTCACCAGGTAGACAAAGTTATTCACCGTAATCGGCGCTTCATCATCAAAGAGGCGGAAGCGCATTTCTCCTTTTTCAGTCGTAAAAATAGCTTCATACTCTTTGTCGGTGTCGATGACCATGGGCGGCGGTTCGTTGTAGTAGTTGTTTCGTTCCGCTGGGGCAATGTCGGCCAACGGCCGTTCCCCCTCCAACACCACTGGCTCGCTTTCCGGTTCCGGCCACACCTGCCATACAATCACAGCCACAATGGCCAGCGCCACCAGCGCCCCGATGATTGTCAGCAAGCGTTGGCGCTCGGCCTTTTGCCTGGCTAAAGCTGCCCGCCGCTCGGCCCGCGACGGTGTTTTACGACGTTGTTTTGCCATGAATTGCTTCTCCTGTTTTTTCTGATTAATAGTGAGCAATGAGCAGTAAAAAGTGAAAAGTAAAAAGTGGTAAGCACTTGATACTTTTCACTTTTCACTTATTACTTTCGACTTCCAACTGAATTATCCCCCTCATTCTCCGGCCGACAAGAGCACCTGTGGACAGCGACCAAAGCCGTGAGGAATAAAATGTTTGTAATCATGAGTCGGCGCAGTCAGCAGCAAATAGTTGTTGGCGTCTTGCACAAACCATTGGCCGTCTGGCGACCAGGTAAAATTATAGCCCTGCGTGACGATTGTTGCAGCCTCATGGCCTGTCTCATTATCCAACAGCAGCCAGGTAACGCTTGGATCGCTGAAGCCATAGTCGCCAACGATAATAAAACGGCCGTCTGGCGAAAATCTAATCGTGTCACCTGTTGAATTGTGGGGCAGAAGCTCAATTTGGGTTACGGCCGTCAGGTCATCGTTCAGCAAGACCTTGAATAAATAGACCGGCGCTCCCGAATCATATCCTTCGCCCCACTCGCCCACGAACGTCATAAGTACCAGCTCTTGCGGATTTTTTGGATTAGCAACAACCTGATTGAACCATAAGCTAATCGGGCGCTCATCAGCAGAGAAGTGGACCAGCAGCTGTGCCTCGTCGAGCAAAAATTTAGGCTCGCTACGGTCTAGAGTGGCCGTCACTATTTCCCAGCCCTCCACGCTCAACTTTACGTAGCCGAAAGCAGCCTCGGTCATCCAGAAGGGATTACCACCCTGATCAATTAGAACAGGCTGCTTTTCCTCTAATGACACCAAATAAAGTTCACTTTGCAGTCCAAGCGGAAGGCCAGGATCGGTGCCTTGCTCGTCTACCACGGGCAACAAAATGTGCCGCTTATCCGGCGAAAAGAGCGGCCAGCCCTCGACTTGAATTTCTGCGCACCCGGCAGAAGCGCATCCTACTTCCCGCAGACGCCTGTCAACCTGACCTTCATCATTTTCATAGCGCATGAGATAGTTGCTGGCCTGATCAACGAGGAAGTAACTGATCCAATGCTCCGTCTGTGCCGTAACGCTAACCTCTTCAATTAGCTCCGTTCCCTCTTGAGTAGCCAGATAAAATGTGGAGATATTGTTGGGCTCTACGTAGGCATGTTCAGAGAAAACAAAACTGTCGCCGTCGGTTGAAACGACAAAGGCATTGGTGAATTGATCGGCAAAACGCTCGGCCCAGGTATGGGTGGCTAAGTCATAAACAAAAACTCGGCTTTGCGGCCCATTGTTGCTGTAATCTTCACACACGAGGGTAATTTTGCCCTCAGGCAAAGGAATAGGCGACTCTGCCTGCTGCCCATCACGGGTTTGGGCATAGATGTATTCCAGGAAGCGTGTTTCTACAACCGGACTTGGAGCATCTGAAGAAAGTACGCTTGCCAGCCAGTCATCGTAGCTATTTCGCTCCATCAGCCGCATCATCTCGGCCGGAGATACGGCCGTTTCCTGAGCCGCCAAAAAGTCAATGAGCATGTACACCTGCTGCCAGATCGGTTCCGGGTCTTCTATCATCCACACCTGTAGAAACTGGGGTGGCGCCTCTTCCCATCGGCGCGTCCAGTGGCGCGTCACGTGGCCATCAAACCCGGCCGTAAGCATCTGGCTGTACATCTCTTCCGTGAGCGGCCACGGCTGTAAACCCAGCTCAGCCAGCTGATAGTCGCGCAGCGCCCGGAAGAAAAGCTCGTGGCGACAGCAATTATAGGCGACCTGGTGCGCCAGTACGGCCGTTGCCAGCTGCACGCCATATGCCTGGTACAACACCTCATAACCGGCTTCGTCCACGGGCAGGCCCACCAGCGTAGGGGTGGGCAATTCAAGCCGCAGGCCCGCCCTTAGCATTGTTTCGATGTCGCTAATCTCCAGCAGCGATTCAGCATCCGTCCCCAGGCGAAGATGAACCCGCATCTCGCTGTTGCAGTTAATGTCTTCAAGCTCTGAGCACATCTGGCCGATTAGCTGATCTAAATCTTGCGCCAAACGAGCCGCTACTTCTCGGTCACGCTCAGTGTAGGCCAGGGTAACGTGTTCACCACCCTGGGTGATCCAATCTCCCCAGAACTCAGGATAAGGCGGCGAATAGAGCCAGCGCCTTTCTCCCAGCCGGTAAACGGCCGTTTGCTGCAGGGTTACGGTTTCCGTAACGCCAGTAGGGGTCTGTACGGCATAGGATTGGGGATAAAGCAACTCGGCGGCATCCAGCGTGGGGGCGACGGTAATAGCAACGTCCTCCAGGGCCAGGGCATCGCGCGTAACTTCATGCTGCCAGCCAAGCATGGGTCGATCCAGCAGCAGGCCCTCGTTTAGCAGCGTTTTTTGCATCTCACTCCAGGCCGGGTCCCGCCCCGAAAGATTGCCGTTGAACAGATCTTCATCCTGGTTAGCGGCCGTTCGCAGCAAAAAGTTGTGCGTATTCAACAGCTCAGACTCGACTACAGCGGTGGCGGCGGTAATACGCTGGCTAATCTGCCACTGCACCACCCCCCAAACAGCCGCAATCCCCAGCAGCCCCACCAGCAAAAACCGCCAGCGCCGCCGCAGAAATGATTGGGAAACGGCCGTTTTCTCCGGCTTTGGCCCTTCCTGCCAACCCTCATCTTCATCTGTTCGCCACTCGAAGGACATTGTAAAACCTCAAATTGTGAATTGTGAATCGTGAATTGTGAATGAAACGCTCACTTAACAATTAGCCATTAATTATTTACCATTCACAATTCCTACGGTTCCATCCTATCTACCCAGGCCGCGTTTGTACAGTTCAGTTCATCAAAAGTGAGCAACTGCTCATCGCTTCCATTGTGCCACAGGCGAATATAGCCCAGTTCCGGGATGGCCAGCCATTGGCCGTCGGGGGACCAGCTGGCATAAAAATGGCGCGGATAGGGCGTCTTACCCTGCAGTCGATAGGTAAAGAACCGGGGACCGCGGGCATCCTGCAGCACTAGTTGACTTTCGCCTTCCTCCGGCATGGGGAGCGCAACGAGCAGGAAACGGCCGTCTGGCGAAAATCGTATACCCAGCTCATCGATGTGTATCGTCGGAGGAAGCGGTTCTGCCAATGTCACTTGGCCCAAAACCTGATCGTACCAAATTACGTAACCAGGAGCATCTTCATTCTGTAAATCAGCCACCGCAATGACAAATATTCTAGGGTTTGTTGGCTGCGGTCGCACAAACAGCATCGACAAAGAGGCCTGACGCAGCTCTGCAGGCAGCGCACCGACCAGCGTCTCATTGCTTATTACTGTCTGCGGGAGGCTCAATGCAGTATCTGACAAAACGACCTGTTGTGTGCCGTTTTGAAGCCGTGCCAAGTAGCCAAACGCTTCCTCGTTAAGCCAAAAGACTGAGGAGCCAAAACCCGGTGAATCAACCGTTCCGGCACCAAGCTCCTCGCGCAGCAGCATCAGGCCGTTGCTCAATCCCTCGCTCCACCAGGGGTTGGTAACGGTAAGGGTGATGAGCTGCTCTGAGGAGGGCGACCAAATGGGGTAGCCTCCCAGCGGCATCGCTTCGCAGCGATCTTCGTCCTGGCAGGTCGTGAGATCGGTAAGTGCATAAACGGTATCGGTGGCAAATTCGGGCATGATGGTCCAGAGGAGGTAACGGCCGTTTGGATCAGTCGTGGTAGGAATCGCCAGCGGCGGGCGGGAAACGATACCCAACACCTGATTCCACAACACATCTGTCCGCTTATTTTGCCGCAGCAGATAGGTCTCTGGACGACCGTCTCCATTACGGGCCGCTACCGCCACGCCAGAGCCATCCGGCAGCCCAACAAAAAAGCTGGCATCGTCGGCACCCCTGGCTTGCAGCAGCAGCGGCTCCTCCTGCGAGTAATCAAAATAGTAAAATCCGTACTCGCCACCAACCACATCCTGACAATGCAACATCAGTCCCGCCTCCGGCTGGCTTCTTTCCTCCAGTTCTGCCTGCCACCTGGACACGTATTGTTGAAAAGCACTGTTAAGCGTTGCTTCTGTCCAACCTGAGCCTGCCGCTTGCGCTAGCCACTGCTCAAAAAGAACTTCGTCTGGCACAAGTAGGCGCGTCATAATTTGGTTGGGGGTAAGATGCACTTCGTTGATCAAAAAATCAACCACGACGTACGGGGCAGCCGATCGGGTAAAGTCGGTTGGCGTTTCCGGGAAGGGCGCATTCCAGAATAGTGCGCCATCGCCAAGGCTGAAGTCGGCGGGCAGAGATACGGCCGTTGCCACAGCAGAACTGTCTGCCAGAGGCCATTCGCCCACACCCAGTTCATACAGCTGGTAAGTTATTGTCGCCTGATAATAGTGTACGTTGCGGCAGCATTCCCAACCGGTTAGATCGTTTATGGCCAGCGTCAGCATTTGTCCAGCATAGCCACGTAAAATTGCCCGATACGCTATTTCATCCTGGGGCAACCCGACCAGGGTTGGGGCGGGCAAAACGATTGGCTGCTGTCCGCTCCAAATGGCACCGGACGCTTCGCGAGCCTGCGTCAGGGCGTCCAGAAACGTGGCACTTGTCAGGCTGTCTGGCTCTGGTGAAAAAACCAGGCGCACCCGCGCTTCTGGGGGACAGCTATAGCCGGTGACGGTGCATACCTGCACCAGCTTTGCCTCCAAATCAGCGGCCAGCCGCTGCACAATTTCCTCATCGCGGGCCGGATAGCGCACGCTAAGAAGCTGCCCTTCCAGCCGCCGCCGAACGCCCCAAAACTCTCGCTCTGGCGGGGCATACAGCCAGCGATCCTGACCTAGCCGATAGACGTCTACCCGCTCTAACGACACGGTTTCGTTGAGGCCGTTGCCAATGTCCAGGCTGTATTTTTGCAGAGTGACCAGTTCAGCGGCGGTGAGGTCTGGGGAGAGCGTTTGGCTGATAACGGCCGTTTCCGCCACGCCCGGCTGCCATTCCAGGTTAAAGCCGGGACGGTCAAATAAAAGTCCTCTGCTGATGTTTGCCTGCTGCGCCAGCGACCATTCTGGTTCCCGGCCAGAAAGCAGGCTGCTAAACAAATTTTCATCCTTGTTTTGCGCCGCCTGCTGCAAAACGGCGTAGCTGGCAATGAGATCGCTACTCACGTCTTCGGTAGCTACTTCTACACGCTGGGTAAGCTGTCGGTTGAGGAGGAAGACGGCCGTACTCACCAACAGCACCCCTACCATACCTAGCACCCGCCACTGCCAACGCGGCCGTTTCGGCTCAGGTGGTTGGGAAACCTCCTGTTCCTCATCCCAGCGATACTCTTCTTCGGTTTGCCACTCAAAAGACATGGTTTTATAGAATAGAACGCAGATTACCCTGATTTTCCTGATCAAAGAGATTGAAAATCAGAGTGAGCAGGTAAATCAGGGTCCCATCATTTTTTACCCGCCATACAGGTATTCATAAATTACGAAGCCCACAAAGATGCGCTCGATGTAAAGGCGGGTTTCGGGAAAGTTGACCGCTTCCACAAACAGATCCAGATCGCCGCCAGCCTGATTGTACCAGCGGGCCGCGTTGCCCGGGCCGCCGTTGTAGGCAGCCAGGGCGGCATGTACATGGCCGTCAAACGCATTAATCTGCTGGCTAAGATAAAATGCGCCAAAGTTTAGTCCCACGTAGGGCTTGTATAAATCTTCGTTGACAAAGTCAGGCCAGCGCAGCAGGTTAGCAATGTATGCGCCGGTATCGGGAATAACCTGGCTGAGCCCCTGGGCCGCCGCGCCAGAACGGGCAAAGCTCTCGAACAGGCTCTCCTGCCGCACCAGGCTAAACTGCAGGCGCGGGTCAAAGCTATAGCGCTGGGCCAGCGGCAAGATGAGATCGGCATAGTAAACTGGGTAGGCAAGCTGCCCAATAAATAACGGAGCCTCAAACACCGTCTGCCCAGACAAATTTAGCACGGTCGCTGCCGCCATAATTGAGGAACGATACAGCCCAATATCCCGGAAGTAGAGCGCCAGCTGGTAGCTCAGCAAGGCGTCGTCGGCCACGGACGCGCGCAGATTTTCAAATTCGCCTTTGGCCGCTTCATACAGCCCTGCCTCCCACAGTTTTTGTCCCACAATCAGGCGAGAGTCACTTGCAAGGCTGGGACTGAGCTGGCTAATGGGCGCACCCTCTGGCAATGCCAGCCATTGGCCCAGCCAGGCTTCGGCTTCCTGCTGCAGTGCCTCTTGCTCCAGGGGTGTGGGTGGGAAGAAACGGCCGTCTTCCTCAAAAGGTTCCGCACCGCTCGCTATCTCTTCCGCACGTAGCCAGTAATAATCCAACCGCCGGTTGGCGTTTAGCAGCTGCTCGATATCGGCGGCAACTTGCTCTGGAGATAGTTGTGGAACGGCCGTTGCCTCAGGAGCAGGCGTTTCGGAAGCGGTCGCTTCGGCAGATGGCGTGGCGGAAGCAGCGGGCGTAACGGTCACTTCTGGCGAGTAACGAGGCAGAACCCGCTGCAGCCAGACCATCCCCGCGCCGCCGTACTCCGTTTGCGGATAGGCCTGAATGAGCTGATGCCAGCGGGCAACGGCCGTTGGCACGTCCCCGACCTCGTGAGCCAGCCAGCCAGCCAAAAACAGCCCCTCAGCGGCGTTGTCGGCCGTGGGGTACCGGCCGCCAAGCAGCGTGTAGAGAGAAACGGCCGTGGGCATATCGCCTAAATCTTCCGCTGAACTGGCTGCGCGCCAGGCAGCCAGCGGCGCATCAGGGCCGTCGGGGAATTGCGCCAGATAATCGCGGTAAAGCTGCAGGGCAACGGCCGTTTCACCCAATCTCGACCGTAAATTGGCCTCTTCAAACAGGCCAGCCGCCGGTTCCAGTGCTGCGTACTGCTGCACCGCCGCCACAGCCTCAGCCGCATTGCCCATCGCCTCATAGCTCCAGGCTGTGTACAGGTGGGCCTCCGCCGGATAATCGTCTGGGCGCAAGGCAATGGCCCGCTGGAAGGCGGCAATGGCGGGCTGGTAGGAATCGGCGTGGAAGTTGACAAGCCCGCGCTGGTATTCATCCACCACAACGCCTGCATCTACCAGCTGCACCAGCCCCAGGTAGCTTTCGTAGGCACGCGGGTATTGAGTAATGCCGATGCGAAAACGGCCGTAGGCCCCCTCGGTATCTTCTGCCGCCAGCAGAGCCATCCCCGCCAAATAGTTCATCTGGCCCTGGGTAAACTCCGTGCGGGCCAAATTGCGAATGGCGTCGTACTGCGCAATCGCCTCCTGCAAACGGCCGTTTTCCAGGTAAAGCTGGGCCAGCGCCTGCCGGTTGGCAATCTCCTGCAAGCGCTGGGACGGAGCCTCTAGCGCCGCTTCGTATGCAGCCACGACGGAAGATACTTCCCCATTGGCCCGGTAAATTTCGGCCAGCATCGGTTCCACGTAAGCCGCCATTTCTGGATTTTGTGCCAGGTAAAATTGATAGGCGGCAATAGCATTTGGCCTATCTCCCAAAGCGGCATACAGTTGGCCCAGACGCAAATGAACATCGGCGGGGGCAGCATCAGGGAACTGAACAAGCAACTCGTTGAATGCCTGAACCGCGTCGGATGTACGACCGTCCCCGTGGTAGGCCACGCCAAGCTGGTACAAAATGTAGATTTGTTGGGAGGCGGTGTAATTTTCTTGAATTTGGCGGGCAGCCTCCAGATTGACCGCGGCGGCAGCAAAATCCCCGTTGTGCAGCTGCGTTTCGGCCAGCGTCAGGCGCATGGCAGGTGCGGGTGAGGCGGTGGGCGAGGGCAGCGGCGTGACGGTTGGCAAAGATATAGGGGTGGAAACGGCCGTTACCGCGGTAGAGCCATCCTCTGATTGTGGTCCATTCGGCGTTGGCGTGGGCAAATTAGAGGCCAGCGTCGGTGTGGGCTGCAAGGTCGTTTCGGCCGTTGGCTGCAAGGAGCTCTCTGTCAAGGGTTGCTCTTCACCACACCCCACCAGTAAAATTAAACACCCCACAACACCGAGCCAAAGGCTCCAAAATGGCCGCATACACGTCTCCGATTAGTAGTAAAAATTAGTAGTAAAAAGTGATCAGTATCAGGTAAAGTTTAACTACTCTTCACCGTTTACTTTTCACCTTTCACTTTTTACTCATCACTTTTCACTTCTTGCTCATCACTTTCCGCTTCTTCCACTTCATCATCATCATCCTGGCGCGTCATTAAGTCCCAGCCCAGATAAAGCAGTGAGAACTGGAGGAAGCCCAACCAGGCGAAGATAAGCTGCAGTGCCAGTTTGGCATTTCCCGCTTGAGCTTGAATGGTGCCCTGGGTGGTGGTGATGGTTGTATTGATGTTTTGCACCAGGGCAATATATTCTCCCAGCAGCGGCTCGACTTCGGCCACACGGCCGTTTATCACCGCCAGATCGTCCGACACGGCATAAATATTGCGCGATACGTCACCCAGGTTGGCATTGGCTGCCATCAGGCTGGGCTCCAGCTCGCGCAGCCGGTCTGGGAAACCATCCAGGCTGGTGCCCAGCCCAGAAACCGTCTCGTCAAAGGGCACCTGGGGGGCATAGTTAACGCCTAAATCATAATTCAGCTCAAAACCAAGAATTTCCTCTTCAATTTTGAAGGCGTTCAAGGTAATCAGCGTGTCGTCTATGACACCGGCCACTTCTGCCACGGCCGGAATAGCTTGCTGCACGGATTCGATGCTGTTGGGGGCATCCTCGCCGGTGATTTGAGCCACTTCTGCCAAAAGCGGCTGGGTATCCTCAATGGTTTTGGCCAGGGAATCGGCCGTTACTTCTACGGTAACCAGGCTCGTATTTACGTCGCCAATAGTACCTCGCGCTAACACCAGCGTATCTGCCACCGTCGTCAGGCTGGTGCCCGTCAATCCCAACGAATCGTCCAGTACCTTCACCACAGCATCTACGGCTCGCCCACTGTAGACAATGCCACCAATACTTAATAATACCCCCAGCAGACCAATCACCAGCAATACCAACCCGGTAAGCTTGCGCAACATCTTTCCCTTCCTTCTAAAAATGGTAGGTAAAAAAGTGAGAAGCGGTAAGTGAAAGGTGAAAAGTGAGAGCTCACTTTTCACCTATCACTTTTTACTTGCCACTCAAAATAATTAGTCTATCGTGTTTGGCGATTCGTGGGTTACGACCCTATCTCGCTGGCCCGTTACCAGTTCCCAACCTAAGTACAGCGGCGCAATTTGGGTAATAGCCAGCCAGATCATCACCAACGTGATTCCATTTTTTATGCTTTGTACATCGCTGTTAATTTGAGCGCGAAGCTGGCGTGTATTGTCGTTGGTGGTGGTGATGAGGACGAGATATTCATCTAGAATTGGGTTCAGTTCATTGATACGGCCGTTCACCGTGTGCAAATCATCGGCCAGGTTGCGCACATCCTGGCTAACCGTTTGCAAGTTGCTGCTGGAAACGTTGATGTACACCTGCAAGGTGCGCAGGCTTTCCGGTAGCCCTTCCAGCCCCTGCCCCAATTCTCGTACAGATTGATCAAACGGCACCTCCGGCGCATAGTCAACCCCCAGATCATACTGAATGGGAAAGCCTAAGATCTCCTCGTCAATCCGAAAGTTGTTTAATGTCACCAGCGTCGTGTCAATCACGCCGGCCACCTGTTCCAGGCTGGGAAACGCCTGTTCAATTGTTTCCAGGCTGTCTGGCACCTGCTCTGAGGCCACGCTAGAAATTTGGCCCAGCAACGGCCGTGTATCGTTTATGGTTATAGCCAGGTTATCGGCCGTCGTTTCAGCCGTTTCCATCACCGTGTTGACATCGGCAATGCTGCTTTTTGCCAGCGTCAACGTCTCGGCAACCGTGTCCAGGCTTTGTGAGGTAAGCTGCAAGGTTTGGTCAAAATTGGCGGCAACCCTATCTACCAGGCGGTGGCCCAACCGGGCGCCAGCAACGGCCAGCACAATTCCCCCAACTGCGATCAACAGCATAAGTAAACCAAGGACTCTCTTGAACATATATTTCTCCCGGAAGGAGAGCGATTAGTAAAAAGTGAATAGTGAAAAGTAAATCAAGTCCTACTTTTCACTTTTTACTTTTTACTTTTAACTCCCTAGTCAACAACAGTTCCTATCAGGGCTGGTAAACTGTGCCCACCAGCCCCTCGTATTTTAATGCAGCAAGATTATTTGTCACAGAATCACGATCAATTTTGCCCGTTGTGGCTTCGCTGGCGGCCATTGCCAGGAACAGCAGCTGCATGGCGTCGTAGGTGGCCGCAGCATACGGGCCAGCGGTCTCATCGAACGGCGTGACTTCACTGTATGCAGCCCGAAAATCGGCAGGCAGCAAGGTCGGATCGTGCAGCGTAAATGGTGCCTCGCCCAGCGGTAAAAGCGACAGGCCAGCCTGGGCGTAAACAGGTTGGGCAACGGCCGTTGTCTGCGCCAGACCGTGCCCTATGACCGCCACAACTGCGGGATCAATCGCCAGAGAAGCGGCCGTTTCCGCCGCCATCTCTGCATTTCCCCCATCATCCAGGGCCACCAGCGCCACGTGATAACCCGCAATGCCGCCCGCCTCGTTGATTTCTCGCACGGCCAGCCGGGCCGCATAAATCGCATCATACCCCACTTCTCGCTGCGCCCCCTCAAATGGCGCCACCAGCCCAATTTTGACAACGGGCGAGACGCTGGTGCAGGCGGATAGCAATAGGAAAGTTATAAGTGAAAAGTGAAAAGTGGCATTTAACCGTTTACTGCTTACTGACCACTGATTACTGCTCACTGACAACCCTCTCCTTCGCTCACTGGCAGCGCTGGACATAATTCAGATGCTCCTCGTACGTTTCGCTAAAGTAATGGCTGCCGGGAACGGTCGCATTGCAATCGGCCACAAAAAAGATGAAAGACGTTTCCGCGGGAAACGCCACCGCCTCCAGTGAAGAAAGGCTGGGATTGGCTATGGGTCCGGGCGGCAAGCCCGGGTAAACATAGGTATTGTAAGGTGAGTCCAGCGCCAAATCATCCAAAAAGAGGGGCGATTTCCACCAGCTGTCGCTGCCCGGCTGGTAACCCAGCGGATACTGGACAGTGGGGTCTGCCTGTAGTTTGATACCCTGAGCCAGTCGATTATAGAACACACCGGCAATAATCGGCCGTTCATCAGCGACCACGGCCTCCCGCTCCACAATGGCGGCCAGCGTCACCGCCTGGTGTGGTGTCAGCCCCTGGGCCTGAAAACCTTGCCGCATCGTTGGCGTCACCCGCCGCTCAAAAGTTTGCAGCATCAGGTCCACCAGAAAGGCCGCGTCGGCGTTGCTGGGCAAGCGATACGTATCCGGAAAGAGATATCCTTCCAGTGAAGCGGTTACGGGCAGTCCCGCCAAAACAGGATATGGCGTCAGGTCGAACGCAGCGCGCCGCTGAACAATTGCTAAAAACTGCTCAGCATCGATATTGGCCGAGGGATTATCTGCCAGATAATCGGCCATCTGCTCCAGGCGCCACCCTTCCACAAAGCGCAAATCAACAGCCTGTGCTTTGGCTTCAGTGAGCGTGGCTGCCAGTTCGGGAATCGTTTGCTGCGGATCTAAAATGAATTCCCCCGCCTCCAGCCGGGCATCCAGCCCGTGATAGGTAATGTAGTTAAGAAACAGCTCCGCATTGTTTAGCAGGCCGCTTTGCACTAGATTTGCGGCGATTGTTTCGGCAGATTCTCCGGCCTGAATGGTGAAGGGAGCGGGAGTAAAGCCACTTCCTGCCGGTTCCTCGAGCGTGTCAGCATTGGCGGCCAGGTATGCCTGCAGGTAAAGATCGCGTGCGGCCAGGGAACGGCCGTCCCCTGCCACCAAGTCACCACCCCGCCATTGAAGATAAGAGACGAAAGCGGCCGTCAGGCATCCGGTGAGCACAATGAGCAATAAACCGGTTCGCAACACACAGCCTAATGACCGCCGCTTACTGCTCTTCGACGTTTCTTTGTAGGGATCCTTTCGGTGCTGGGTCCGACTTTTTTGTGTGTCGATAAGTCACCTCATAATCAAAGTTTTTAGATAGCCACACCTTACATAACCAACACATCTGAGCAGTTGTTTAAATCTCGCCAAGGTGTTCCTCATATAGCCTCAGCACCTGCGATACCATTTTCTCTATGCGAAATTCTTGCCCGACCCTTTCCCGCCCTGCCTGGCCCATTGCCTGGCACAGGTCTGGCCGAGCGGCCAAATGGGCAATGGCGGCAGCCAGGGCCTGCGGCTGCCCTGGAGGTACAACGCACCCCGTCTGGCCATTTTGCACCACAAAAGAGGTGCCCGTGCCCAATTCAGTTGTAATGCAGGGCAATCCAGCGGCCATCGCCTCTTGTAGCACTTTGCCAAAGGCTTCGGCCCGGCTGTTCGCGGGCAGTATAAATAGATCGCCGCTGGCGTAGAAACCAGGCAGATCGGCCGCGCTCAATTCGCCAACAAACTCAATCTTACCGGACATGCCCAGGCTGTGGCTCAACTGCTCCCATTCGCTTCGCAGCGGGCCATCGCCGCCAATCAGAAGCCGAACGGGCAAATCTGCTGGCAGCTGCGCCACGGCGCGAATCAAATCTTCGCCCCCCTTGTAGTAGCGGTGCCGCCCCAAAAAGAGAAGCGTGAAACGGCCGTCTGCCGCAAAAAGAGGCTCTGCTTCGGCAAAACGCGCCACGTCCACGGCAAAGGGAATGACTGCACATTTGTGGGCCAACGGCCGTAAATAGGGTGAACTCTGTACGTAATTGTCGCTGGCGGCAACGATACGCGCGGCCCCAGCCAATACTCGGCGCAGCAGCGGATTGTAGAAACGCAAAATTTGCTGCTGCTTTACCACATCGCTGTGGTAGGTAATGATATACGGCCGTTTGCGCCGCAAAAGCCACTGGCTCAGCTCCCCGATGGGGTAGGGAAAATGAAGGTGCGTGATATTCGGCCGTAGCCGGGAATGCAAAAAGGGAAGCGTCAGGCTTAGGGGGGTGGAGGCGACCGTCGCCAGCCGAGCGGCGCGAATGACCTGAACACCATTGATCTGCTCCCGTGCTGGTCGTCCGCCTGGATTGGTTACCAATACCGTTACCTGATGGCCCAATGCGGCTTCTGCCTCCGCCAAATCCTTGATATGGTTTTCGATTCCCCCCATTATGGGCCAATAATCTTTGTACACGTGAACAATTGATAACATCGCCTCATTATACGATCACTGCACAGCGGTTCGGTATCCCATTTAAAAACGGAATACCAATTATTTATGCACAAGTTGCCCACATTGGTGTTTTACTAGGGCAATCGCTTACTCAGTTCTCTGCCACATACGCGGAGGCGTAAACGCCCCCGCTACATTTGGAAGGCTCCAAGGGCCTGTTTTTCAAGCCCGTTTGGGCTTTCATAAGTAGCCGGACGGCTTCAGCCTACCGCGATGCGGGAATATGCAATGACCATCCTTGGTTTGCCACACAATTGGCATGCCACTCACGAACCGCTACAATCCGCCCATGATTCGCGCCCGACATCTTTTACGCTCTTCTGTCTTGGTTATCCTGTTTTTGGGGCTGGGCAAGGCAACGGGCCTTATCCGGCTGCAGCTCGTCGCCCGGGCCTTTGGCACTTCTGCCGACTACGATGCCTTTACCGCCGCCAACCAGCTACCCGAACTTTTCTTTGTGCTCATTGCCGGGGGGTCGCTGGCGGCAGCCTTTATTCCTGTTTACTCTAACTATCTTAATAATGAATCCCGCCAAAAAGCCATGGCGCTGGGCCACACTATTTTGACGATGGTCATTTTGCTGTTGGGGACAGTTTCAGCCGTGGGAGCCCTGATTGCTCCGTGGCTCACCCGCGTTGTGCTGGTGCCGGACTTTTCGCCGGAGCTTCAGCGCCTCACGGCGGACATCATGCGGATTATCCTGATTCAGACCACCATCTTTGGCATTAGCGGCGTGTTGAGCAGCATGCTTAATGCTCACCAGCACTTTGCCCTGCCCGCCCTGGCGCCTTTAGCACTGGACATTGGGTACGTTGTTGGGCTGTTTCTCTTTGTGCCTCAGTTGGGCATAGTGGGATTGGCGTGGGGAACGGTGGTGGGCGGCGTGCTGCACATTGCCATTCAGGTGCCTGCGCTTGTTAAATACCGCATTGGCTACAGGCCAGCGTTAAATTGGCGGCTCGGCGGCGTCAGTGAAATCGTGCGGCTAATGGGGCCGCGTATTGTTACGTTGGGCACGGTGCAGGCGGCCGATCTCTTTATCATTCGGCTTACCTCTGGCCTGCCGGAGGGTAATACGTCTGGCTATTTCTATGGCTACGCGTTGATGCAGTTCCCCGAAACACTCTTTGGCACGGCCATTGCGCTGGTGGTCTTTCCCACGTTGGCAGAGCTTTTCAATGCGGGAGAGCGAGAAAGGATGCGCGAAACGGCCGTAAACGCCTTGAGCATCATATGGACCCTCACCATTCCGGCGGCGGCGCTGATGGTCCTGCTGGGAGAACCCGCCATCGCCTTTTTGCTGGAAGGCGCCGTATTTGATGCCGCCTCCACGCGACTGGTGTACAGCGTTTTGCTGGCCTTCAGCCTGCGCCTTGTAGCTGAAGCCACCCTGGAAATCGTGGCCCGTCTCTTTTATGCCCAGCACGACACGCGAACGCCCATGTTTGCTTATCTCGGCTGGCTAGTGGTCAACGTGCTTTTGGCCTATGCGCTGGTAGACAGTATGGGCGTGGTTGGCTTGGCGCTGGCCAGCACGGTTGCGTTTACGCTGCTTTCGGCCGTTTTGTTCTGGCTAAACCGGTTGGCGCTCAGGCCATTACTTAATGTGGCCGGGCGAGCCCTGGTGGGAACGGCCGTGCTGACCGTTCTTATCCTGCTTATTCGGCAATTTATTTCCTCTTCCATTCTCTTTTTACTTGTGGCCGGCAGCGTTGGCGTCGTTAGCTACATCGCTTCAAATCTGCTTCTAGGCGGCCAGGAAATCCCGACGCTCCTTCGCCTCATACGCAAACAACAACCCTAACTGGTTCCTTTACGCGTTAAAGGCCCAACGATTTCTTGGTGTTTCAGGCTTTTTTCTGGATCAAAACACAACAAATGAACGCTCGTTCAAAATCAAAGGTTCAACCTTGACATATTAGAACGTTCGTGCTAAACTCCCCATCGTCACACCCCAATCATTAACCAAACAATGCAGTCCCTGCCCTACCAGCAGCTAGCTGGCCATGTTTCTTGCTGCATTGCGCACATAAGGAGAGAGTTCTCATGGCGAAAAAATCATCCAATGGCGACGGCCGTTCTAGCACCCTGGAAAAGACCCTAGATTCCATCACCAAGCGGTTTGGTGAAGGAACCATTATGCGGTTAGGCGAAGCGCACAATCTGCAAGTGGAAACAATTCCAACAGGTTCCCTGTCACTGGACATTGCCCTGGGCGTTGGCGGCTTGCCTCGTGGCCGTGTCATTGAAATTTATGGCCCAGAATCTTCTGGTAAAACGACAGTTTGCCAGCATGTAATTGCCGAAGCCCAGAAGCGCGGGGGCATTTGCGCCTTTGTGGACATGGAACATGCGCTGGACCCCACCTACGCTGCCAAAATTGGCGTTAATGTTGACGAACTATATGTTTCTCAACCAGATACAGGTGAACAGGCTCTGGAAATTGCTGAAGCACTCATCCGTTCTGGCACAATGGATGTGGTTGTAGTGGATTCCGTTGCCGCGCTCGTTCCCCGGGCAGAAATCGAAGGCGAAATGGGTGACTCGCATGTCGGTTTGCAAGCGCGTCTTATGTCCCAGGCGCTGCGCAAGCTTTCTGGCGTCATCAAACAAACCAACACCATCGTTATCTTTACCAACCAGCTCCGCTCCAAAATCGGCGTAATGTTTGGTAGCCCAGAAACAACCAGCGGCGGTAATGCCTTGAAGTTTTACGCTTCAGTGCGCCTGGATATTCGCCGTATTCAAGCCATCAAAGCAGGCAGCGACGTCATCGGCAACCGCACGCGTATTAAAGTAAAGAAGAATAAGGTAGCGGCTCCCTTTACGGAGTGTGAATTCGACATCATGTACAACGAGGGCATTTCACTTACCGGTGATGTAATTGATTTGGCCGTTGAATACAACATTGTAGACAAGCGTGGCGCTTACTTCCGCTATGGTGAAACGCTGCTGGGCCAAGGTCGAGAAAACGCTAAAGTGTTCCTGGCAGAAAATCCCGAAATTTTGGACGAATTGGAATTTCTTATCCGTCGCGAAGCGGGATTGCCTACCACTGATTTCGAAGGTGTGGAAGTTGAGGCTCAAAATGGGGCTGTAGCCGAAGATGCTGTTTTCTAATATACATTTTTAACAGCACAAATTTTAGAGAGTCCTGGCCAGCTAATTGGGCCAGGACTTTTGTTTAATAGGCCCTTCCCTCTTTTTGACATGGCATAGAGCCTTGCTATAATTGCTCTAAACTCACTTTGGGCATAACTCTACTATTTTGCTATGTTTTGTCCCCAACGAACTGCAAAAAATTTAACATTTTAAAACGCAGAATCTACAATACATTGTCCCCTGCGTAGGAGAAACTTGTCATGAGCGAAGAAAACGCTGAAGTAATGGAGTCGGCGGCTCCAGAGGTCACACCAACCAGCATAGAGGACCTCAAACCCAAAATGCAACTGAAAGGCACCGTGAACCGGTTGGAGCTGTACGGAGCCTTTATCGATCTGGGAATCGGGCCAAATGCCTTAATCCACATTTCTCAGCTAGGCAAAGAACACGTCAATCGCGTCGCTGACGTTCTAAATGTAGGTGACGAAGTATCAGTTTGGGTGGATAAGGTTGACCCGCAGCGAGAGCAAATCATGGTGACCATGATTCCCCCGCTGGATGTGGAGTGGAATGAGCTCGACAAAGGCCAGGTCTATTCCGGTTCCGTAAAACGATTAGAAAATTTTGGTGCCTTTATTGATATTGGTGCAGAGCGTGAAGGATTGGTCCACATTAGTGAGCTAAGTCACAATTATGTGAAACATCCTTCCGAAGTATTAAATGTGGGCGATGAAGTTCAGGTCCAGGTATTAAGCTTTAGCAAGCGCAAACGCCGCATCGATTTGAGTATCAAGAACCTGCTCGAAAAGCCAGAATCCGCAGCCAACGAAGCCACTCCCGCCGAAGTTTATGAATTTGAAGAAGAGGTAGAGGAAGAAATGCCAACGGCGATGGAGTTTGCGCTCCGTCAGGCTATGGGCGATTCCATTCCTGTTCGTAAGAAGCAAGGCGGCAAGAAAAAGCGGAAGCGGGGCAAAAACCGTGACCAGCAAGAGGATATCCTCAGCCGCACGCTTCAGGTACAGCACAACGGATAAACAAAAATAAGCCCCGGATTTCGGGGCTTTATTTTGGGCAGCAGATTTAAATTTGAGGGTTTAGAAGACGACTTCTGGCCAATCAATCATCCAGGCATGAAGCTGTTCTCCGCTGGGGACATGCTTTTTGCCTTCTGGCACAATGAGCAGGGCGTTGGCTTTCACCAATGAAGTCATAATGTGCGAGCCTTGATCGCCGGTTAATGTGGCTTTATAGCCCGTTCCATCTGGTGTCACAACGGCTCGAATGTAGCTTTCACGGCCGTCTGAATGAATCTCGTTTTGCAGCGTAACATTTATGATGGGTCGCTCTAGCTGAGTATGCCCGGCCATCTTACGAATGGCGGCGCGAGCGAAACGTTCAAAAGAAACCATGGCCGAAACGGGATTGCCTGGCAGGCCCAGGTAGGGAATGTCCTGGTAGGTACCATAGGCTAGCGGCTTGCCGGGGCGCATCCGCACCCGCCAAAATCCAACGTTTCCTTCCTGCTCCAAGACAGCCTTCACCACATCGTAAGCACCCACAGAAACGCCCGCAGAACTAATAAATAGATCAACGTTGGCTTCCAGACCTGCCTGGAGCTTTTGGCGCACGGCCGTTTCCGTGTCCCCAGCAATGCCCAGCTGCACGGGCACCGCGCCCAGCGCCAAAATCTGAGCCGCCTGCGTGTACCCATTGCTGTTTCGAATTTTTCCCGGTTTTAAGGGCTGATCGACTTCTAAAAGCTCGTCCCCCGTGGCCAAAATAGCCACTTTAGGACGGCGAATAACGGAAACCTGGCCGATGCCCAATGAAGCCAGAACGCCTACCTCTTGCGGGCGCAACATGTGCCCCTGCTTCAAAATAGTCTGTCCTGACTCAATATCTTCTCCGGGCTGGCGAATATAGTCTCCCGATTTTACAGAACGCGTTACCTGAATTTGCTCCGGCAACGGCCGTTCTCGATTGCGCCATGCCTCGTTGGTATCTTCTACCGGCACAACGGCGTCGGCCCCAGAGGGCAGGGGCGCACCGGTCATGATGCGCACGGCCGTTCCACGCTCCACAATCACATCTGGCATTGCCCCCGCGGCCACATCACCAACGACGCGCAGCGTGGCGGGTGCCTGTTGGCTTGCGCCACTGAGATCGGACGCAATAAGCGCGTAGCCGTCCATTGAAGAGTTGGCAAACGGCGGCAGGCTATCCTGGGCCACCACGTCCTCAGCAAGGATGCGCCCCAGGCCATCCAGCAGCGGCACCCGCTCCGCAGGCAGCACGGAGACACCGGCGAGAACGGTCGTCAGGGCCTCTTGAACGGTTAAATATTCTGCTTCACTCATGAAAAGTTTTTGCTGTCTATATTAAGAGCCGCTAATTGCTTACGCTTCCACCGAAGCCAAACGGCCGTCCAGCTCCAAAACTTCCGCTGCCCCCTGCATAGCCGTCAGCACATTTTGGATATGGGTCCACAGGTCTAACGAACCGTCAAAGCATTCCCGGCTGAAATCGGCCGTTACTTCTTCTACGTGGTCTCGATCCACGCCAGCGGCAAAGCGCGTATTCTTCCATTTTTTTCGTACAGAGGAGAGTTTGACTTCGGCTATGTTTTTAGACGGCCGTACCAGCGTCGTTGCAATAACCAGCCCGGTAACCTCATCGCAGGCCAAAAGGGCAAAATCAATTGGTTTCTCGCGCTGAACGCCGGTTCCGTCAGTGTAGTGAGACAAGATCACCCGCACCGTTTCTTCATCCCAGCCGCGTTCCCGCAGTATTTTGGCTCCCTCTATTGGATGGCGATTCAGATCGGGGTGAATTTCCCAATCAAAATCATGTAGCAGGCCAACGGTTTCCCAATAAGCTACATTTTCATTTAGCTCATTGGCGTACCAACCCATGGCGGCGCTTACGGCCAGCATGTGGCGGCGCAATCCCTCATCCTGTACAAATTCACAAACCAAGTCCCAGGCATCAGACCGATCAGGCATCTTCTGTGTCTTCTCCATCATTTTGGTTGGAGCCACGCTTGGCGCCGCAGTCACAGCCGCCGCCTTCATGTTTAGAGCAGCCAGCCTCGGCCTTCTTCTTAAGTGCCTCCAGCTCATCCAGCGGCTCCAGCTCGTGGCGGAATACTTCAAAATACTCCCCCTCCACCTGCACCAGAACCGAATCTCGCAGCACGCGCACGTCCCGCACCTTGCCTTCGCCGTGTGGGGTGCCCACCCGCTTGCCAGGTTTTGGCAGCGTCTTACGGGCTTCCACGTACTGTTCGTACTCATAAACCAGACAGCAGCGCAAACGGCCGCACATCCCCGTAATCTCCTGGGGACTCAGCGATATGCCCTGTGCCTTGGCCATACGAATCGAAATTGGGCTAAATTCAGTGAGAAAGGTGGAGCAGCAGCGCGGCGCACCACAGGCCCCATATCCGCCCATAATTTTAGCCACGTCGCGCGGGCCAATCAGGCGCATCTCCACTTTGGTGCGAAACTGCTTGCCCAAGGTCTGCTGCAAGCGGCCCACGTCCAGCTTCTTGTTTTCGGTGGAATAGTGAAACGTCAGCCAGGAGCCGTCAAAGCTGTATTCAGCCTTAACAAACTTGGCGTCCCGAATTTTAAGCGCGTCGGCCTTTTCTCGGCAGCTAATCAAGGCATCGAGTTCTTTTGTTTCCCAAACCTGCTTCATCACCATGTCACGTGGGTTCGCTTTGCGCTCAATCGTCCGCATTCCCCGCTGGCGGTGCATCTCCTCTGGATTAATGAAGCTAATTACCTGGCCTAGCTGACGTCCGCGTTTGGTCTCTACAATTACGTAATCCCCGGGCACAATATCATCATGTTGTTTGCCCAGCTTAAAATGATAAAGTTTGCCCAGCTTTTGAAAACGCACGCCTACAACATTGGTGCGCTCTTGTGCTACAAGTGTCATTTGTTAACTCCGCAACAGAATGTTTCTATCGATACAGCTTTTTAGCGCTGTTTTGTTAGTCTTTAAATATTAAATTCGGTAATCCATGTGTCATTCCCGCTTTCGCGGGAATGACAGTTATCCGATTATTATCTTAAGCTACAAGAAAACAGCGGAATGTTAAAATAAGGTTTGCTTATGTTATCATACCCTGCCTACTTTTTACCAACTTCCTAAGAAAATAAAAAGGCCAGCCCCTGAAACTGGAACTGGCCTGGAAGCATCAGTAAGCCTGGGTGATTAACCAACCAGCTCAATTGGAATGAAGTTAGTTGATTTTTGAAGCGTCAAAACGCTCACGCGGGCTGCCACCTTTTGAGCAATTTCTTCAAACGCCAGGGCTGCAGGGGATTCAGGGAAGGCCACTACCGAAGGCTGGCCTCCGTCTCCGCCGACACGCACATTGGCATCCATTGGAATGCTGCCCAAAAATTCGGTGTTGTAATCCTTGGCTAATTTTTCACCCGCCCCGGTACCAAAAATTTCACCGCTCATGTTTTCTACCACGCCCAAAATAGGCACTTCGAGCTTCTCAAACATCTTTAAGCCACGCAGGGCGTCTGAAGCGGCCACCTGCATGGGCTGCGTCACGACGATTGTGCCCGAGAGGGGTAGTACCTGAGCCAACGTTAACTGGGCATCGCTGGTGCCGGGTGGCAGATCAATGATGAGATAGTCCAGCTCACCCCACTCCACGTCGGTGAGCAGCTGGCGAATGGCGCTGTGCAGCATCGGACCACGCCAGATTAGCGGCTGGTCTGGCTTAACGAGGAAAGCCATGGAGATAAATCGAACGCCAAAGTTCTCGGCAGGAATCATTTTACGATTTTGCGGCGGCGGCATTTGCTCTACGCCCATCATCATGGGAACGTTTGGCCCTAAAATATCGGCATCCAGCAAGCCAACGCGCGCACCGGACTTAGCCAGCGAAATTGCTAGATTTACGGCCACTGTGGACTTGCCGACGCCCCCCTTTCCGCTGGAGACGGCAATGGTGTTACGGAAAGATTGCCCCAGCTGATCTTTGATGCGCTTATCGGTGGGAACATTGGCGTCCCAATTAATGGTGACTTGCCCAATTCCAGGCACATTGGCTAATGCTGCCCGGGAATCGGCTTCCATTTTGCCGCGCAGCGGGCAGGCGGGGGTGGTGAGCATAATGGTGAAGGAAACATTGCTGCCCTCGATTTTTAGATTGCGAATCATGTTGAGTGAGACAAGATCGCGGTGCAGTTCGGGTTCGATTACGGTTGAAAGGGCGTCCATAACGGCCGTTTCCGTCACGTTTCCCCCTTTATCTTTCTGTCTAAACATTGCTACTCCCTCGCTTTTACCAAAAAAACGATTGCGTACCTCATCTTAATCTGATGAAATACGCAATTCGCCTACAGTCTTCAAATTTTAACGGTGAGACTTACTAATAATATTCTCCGCGATAATAAAGCTGCCTGGTATGCTCTTCAGACAGCTGCGGCGCGTCGGACATGTCGGCGTCACGACCGTGTTCCTTCTTCCACGCCTTCAGCTCTTCTACATGATCACGAATGGCGGCCTCTGCCGCTGCCTTTTGCGGCGCAATCTCGCGCCAGTAGCTCAGCGGCTTGCTCAAGCGCTCTTTGTCGTGGATGTGGGCTGTAGTGCGGTCATAGCTGGCCAGCTCATAGTCGTGGTCCAGCTTAATGGCATCGAACGGGCAGAATTCGGCGCAAAAACCGCAGTTCATGCAGATGTCGATGTCAATGTAGAATTCCTCAGGTTCTGGTTTCGGACGGCCGTTTGGAAGCTTGCCTCGTTCAATCCAGATACATTGCGGCGGGCATACCTTGGCGCAAATACCGCAGGAGGTGCACCAATCCTGGCCCCACTTTTGGCCGGGCGGCGGATCGTCCGTTATTAGAAACGGCACAAAACGAAAACGCTCCGGCACGGGCAGCTTTTCTTCGGGATAGAAGACCGTTTTTACGCCCTTCCCCTTCAGACCCTGCCGTACCTGCAAGGCTTCATTGTTGTAGTATCGCCCGCCTCGAGCTGCCCAAAAAATATCGTCCAGGTAGGAATCGACGAAATGCTTCATCGTAATCGCCATACCTTTCAAAATGCCAAGTCCGTACATAGCTCGTCCTCTTAAAAATCCACAAATTCACGCATATCACGCATAAACATCTGTGTACTCTGCAAATCTGTGTTGCTAATTTTTATCGATCTACTTCGCCCAAAACAATATCGATACTACCCAGAATGGCTACAATATCAGCCACTTTGTGCCCTTCACACATCTTGCCCAGCGGGGTGAGGTTAATGAAGGATGGAGCACGAACGTGATACCGGTCTGGGTTGGATTCGCGGCGGCGGGTCGTTATGTAGTAGCCCAGCTCGCCTTTTGGATTTTCAACACGGCCGTATGCCTCGCCAGCGTTGGGCATGCGAATGGCGTACTGGGGCTTGCC
>JBHIWP010000012.1:0-40823 GCA_041987425.1 Promineifilaceae bacterium (SeqCode)
CGTCTGGCAGCTTTTGCATGTCTAGAGGCGGCACAGGCTCCAGCGGGCCAGTGTCACGAGTGCGCTCAGCAGCCAGGGCCTCAATCTCCTGGGCCACCAGCGGCGAGCTTTCGATCCAGGTGCGAAACGTCTGGTAATCCATAGCCATCACATCTACGGCCGTTTCTGCCCGCACTGTAGCCATCCTTCGGCTCTGATGAAGCAGGCCCACTTCGCCAAAAAAGTCTCCTGGACCCAAATAGTCAATCACGGCGTCCAGGCCGTCTGGCGGCTGCAGCACAATAGCCACCTTGCCCCGCGTAATGATGTAGAACTTATCGGGTACGTCTCCCTGCTGAATAATATCTTTGCCTGCCGGAAACTGCTCTGGGCCAAATTTGGGCTTGTTTTCAAACATAAGCATTACAATCAATCCTCAATATTAATTCCTGTTTCGCCAGGCTGAGAGCAGCGAAGCAAGAAGGAAATACAACAAAACAGTTAAACAGGGGCAAAGCGCTCAGGTATTTTCACGCTTCAGGGCTTTGCTTGCGCACAACGGCATGGCCGCCAAACTGGTTGCGCATTGCCGCCAGCAGCTTGGCGGCAAAGCTTTCATCCTGGCGGCTGACAAAGCGGGCAAAAAGCGAGTGTGTGATAACTGGCGCAGGAACGTCCAGGTCGATGGCTTCAAAAACAGTCCAGCGCCCTTCACCGCTATCAGGCACAAACCCCTTAATGTCGCTTAGCTCAGCATCGTCCGCGAGGGCATTGGCCGTTAAATCCAGCAGCCAGGAGCGAACCACGCTGCCAAAGCGCCAGATCTCGGCCACCTGGTGCAAATCAAGGTCAAACGCTTCTTTGGCCTTAAGAATTTCAAATCCTTCGGCATACGCCTGCATCAGGCCGTATTCTATGCCGTTGTGCACCATCTTCACAAAATGACCAGCTCCCCTGGGTCCTACATGCCCCCAGCCTTTGTCTTCATCGGGTGCCAGGGTTTTCAGCGCAGGGGTGATGGCGTTTACGGCCGTTTCCGACCCGCCAACCATCATGCTATACCCTTCCTTTAGCCCCCACACGCCGCCGCTGGTGCCCACGTCTACAAATTCGATTCCCTTTTCTGCCAGCACATCACCTCGGCGCATCGTCTCTTTGTAGTTACTGTTACCGCCATCTATCACCAGATCGCCTTCGCTGAGCAAATTGCCCAGCTCCGTCACCACGCTTTCGGTGGGGTCGCCGGAGGGCACCATCACCCAGACTACGCGCCTGGGCTCCAGCTTTTCCACTGCTTCAGCCAGGGAGTAGGTTGGAATAAGGCCCACCTCTTCGGCAAGATCGTCGGTGACGGCCGTTTCCAAATTGTAGCCCACCACTTCATGACCATCTCTTATCAGCCGCCGCGCCATATTCGCGCCCATCTTGCCCAAACCAATCATTGCTAGTTTCATGAATAAAATTCCTTCACCCGCTGAGACCTCACCGGGAACTATGTTTGCTACCTGATTGCTGAGACTGTAATTTGAAGACCGGAAGGTGCTCTTAATCTCCAGCTTTAGTCTCCAGCTTCTCCTTCTTGCGTCTGCTGCCAGGCGCGCAGCACTTCCGCCACGCTCCACGCCTGGGCCACACAACCTCTCGGCGCAAAAGGCGGATCTCCATCAAAAATCTCGCTAATGCTGCCGACTGCATGGGAACGAATGTGGTGGCGCAGTAGAGAATCGAGGAAGGATTGGGCCTCTGCTCTGTCTTTATAAACGCGCAAATGGGCGCTTACAAACGGGCCAATTAGCCAGCCCCAAACGGTTCCCTGGTGGTAGGCGCCATCCCGCTTCTGCCGGTCGCCGCCATAATGACCAACGTAAGCTTTATCATCCGGCGAAAGGCTGCGCAAGCCGTGGGCCGTTACCAGATGACGGCCGCAAGCGTCCACGGCCGAGCGCTGCTGCTCTGCCGTCAGTGGGCTGTGCGGCAAGGAGATGGCCAACAGCTGATTGGGACGCAGGCTGCCGTCCAGCCCATCGGCATCGGGGCCGTCAATCACGTCGTAGCAATACCCCATCTGTTTATTCCAGAACCGGGCAAATCCCTGCTTCACCTGCTCGCTCATTGACTGGTACTCGGTTGCATCCTGCCCCAGCATCTGGGCAAAATCAGTCATGATGCACAGCGCGTTGTACCACAGTGCGTTAATCTCCACCGGCTTGCCAATGCGTGAGGTAACTACCCAACTATCTATTTTGGCATCCATCCAGGTAAGCTGCACGCCTTCTTCGCCAGCAAAAAGCAGCCCATCTTTTGCGTCCATTTGAATGTTGTAGCGCGTGCCCCGCCTGTGCCACAAAACTATCTCTTGCAGAACGGGGAATAGTTCGCGCACCAGCTCCGCGTCGCCTATAGCTGCATAGTGAGCGCGTAATGCTTCAAAGTACCAGAGGTTAGCGTCCACCGTGTTATATTCGGGATGTTCGCCCGCATCTGGGAACCGATTGGGCAGCATCCCCTGGTCTACAAATTGGGCGTAGGTGCGCAAAATGGAGGCGGCTACTTCGGGCCGCCCGGTGGCAAGCGTGAGGCCAGGAAGGGCAATCATCGTGTCGCGCCCCCAGTCACTAAACCAGGGATAGCCAGCGATGATGGAACGGCCGTCTGCATCTCGTGAGGTGGGTCGCTTCACAACAAATTGGTCGGCGGCAAGCACCAGCTGGGCAACCTCCTGGGGCAGCTCAACCGGATGCACGTTCCTGGCGCGCTCTAGCAGGGCCGCCTCATGCGCCTGCCGCTCCGCGTACGCTTTGTCTCCGTCCAGGCTGGCATCCGCCTCAGTGCTGGCAACCAGCGTCAACGACTCGCCGGGCCGCAGCACCGTGCGCAGGTGCGCCGCGTAGATGTGATCTTCCTGCACATCGTTTTGTCCCCGATATTCCTCAACGCTCAGGTAAAAATCCTCGTACCAATCAAACTGGGGCCGCATGAGCATTTTGTCGCTCAGCAGATAAAAAGGCGTGGCCTCTTCGTGCGTCTGAAGGCGCAGCCCATCGGCGACTCTATCAATTTGCGGCTCCCAGTCATTCATAATGGTTGTATGGTGGTAGTCGCGATAGTTAATAAAAGCTTTGGCTTCCATTGTCAGCGGGCCAGTTGCCCGGGTAAGTTTGTACTGTATGTAGGTGGTGTTGGCGCCTGGCTGCATCCAGATGCGCTTTTCTAGCAGCGCATTGGCAAAAGCAAAGGTCCAGACTGGGGTAGTGCCTTCCAGGTGAAAGCGGTTGATAAAGCAGTGTCCATTGCCTTCCACAACGCCGTTGGCCCAACGGTTGACATAAAGCGAATAAAAACGGCCGCTTTGCGGGTAGATGCCCTCATACTCTACTGTTTCATCTACTTTGGCCAGCAGCAGGGTGCGCCCCAGTGGCGGCTTCAGCGCTGCCATGAGCAAACCATGATAGCGGCGCGTAAGCGTCCCGGCCACAGTGCCGGAGGCGAAACCGCCAATGCCGTTTGTTACCAGCCACTCCCTCGATTCGGCCGTGGTCAAATCACCACATAATTCGCGTCCAAAATCAATTAGCAAGCAGTTGCTCCTTCGCGCAGTTAAGCCGCTCCTGTCCATTATAGTGGGCCACTAGACAAGTCGGCGAGTTTGTCAGTCACTTCTCACACTTTACGTGACTTGCTTTCTCAATGTCGACCCATTATACACTTGCACCACGAAACTGATAACGCTAGAGTTACGTAAACCACGCCTATCATCTTGGTTTTCAAGTTGGTTTTGTGGTTTACGTTTAGGAGAACAAAAGCAACTTTGGTGCGAATCTTTTTCTAAAACATTTTGTTCTCCACATTTGCTACGCATAAAAACTATCATGGCAAAAAAGCAACCCTCCCCGGAATATGTCCAAACTGTCTTGCAGCGGCTGCAAGAAGCGCATCCAGATGCCCACTGCGAGCTTAACTATGAAACCCCTCTGCAGCTGCTTGTGGCTACCATTCTTTCCGCTCAATGCACCGACGTGCGCGTCAACCAGGTAACGCCAGTGCTCTTTGCCAAATATCCAGATACGGCCGCTTTTGCCGCAGCCGACCGTGCAGAACTGGAAGAAACGATCCGTCCCACGGGCTTTTTTCGGCAAAAGGCAGCGTTTATCCAAGAAACGGCCGCTTCCCTTCTGCAAAATCACGGCGGCAAGGTTCCAGACAAGATGGCTGAACTGACGAAGCTAAAAGGCGTGGCCCGCAAAACGGCCAACGTAGTTCTGGGCGAAATTTACGGCAAGGCCGAGGGGATCACCGTCGATACCCACGTGAAGCGTATTGCCCACAGGCTGGGGCTTACCAGCACAAACGCAGACCCTATTCGGGTGGAGCGCGAGCTCATGGCTATCGTTCCCAAAACGCACTGGATCAACATCTCGCACCTGCTCATTTTTCACGGCCGTCGCGTGTGCGCTGCCCACCGTCCCGACTGCCCCAACTGCACCCTGAACGACATCTGCCCCTCAGCGGAGCTGTAACAAAGATGATGCTGCCCAACCCCCACCCCAAAAAAAGAGGAACTATGGATTTCACCACCGTTTTGCTCATCATTGTGGCAATATTGCTAATGCTCATTGCTTACCTGCGGCAAGACGGCAGCCTGGCTGCTGGCCTGAGATCTGGTCTCCAAACCTTTATTAAGCTTATTCCTATTTTTATTGCCGTTTTTATTATTGTGGGGTTGTCCGAAACGCTGGTGCCGCAGGAAGTGGTCAGCCGCTGGCTGGGCGAACAGTCTGGCTGGCGCGGCATTGTGCTCGCGTCTGCCCTGGGCGCAGTCATGCCGCCCAGCATATTTGTCAGTTTTCCTCTGGCAGCCACCCTTTACAAGGCGGGCGCGGGCATCGGCGCGGGCGTGGCCTTCGTTACCTCCTGGTCATTGCTGACGCTGTTCCGCATGCCATTGGAAGTGAGCATCGTGGGGCTGCGGCCCACGCTCATCCGCATGGGCATCGGGCTCGTTTTCCCCATTATTGCCGGGTTTGTTGCCGATTATCTTTTTGGTAAGTGAGCAGTAGATCAAGCGAATTGGAGGTGGCAAGTTGCAGGTTGCAGGTAGCAAGTTGACTGTAATCTGTCGTTAACAGGTGATGAGCAGCTACTTCAATTTTGGGCTACATACGGCCGTCTCCCCCTGGGAACGTCGGGCATTTCTGGCCTACAGCCAGCGAATCTATGGCCGCGATTCGCGCTGGATTCCACCTGAAGCCAGCAAGATTCACAGCGCGATTGACCCTGAACGCAACCCCCACCTGGCCCGTCTAAATCCCCAACTGATTTACTTTGACGGCCTGCGCCGCCAGGAAAAGCCGCTGGCCGGTCCTGGCCTGACCATGTTTGAAACGCCGCTGGTCACCGGTATCCTGCTGCAAGACCCGCGCCGCCACGACCGTACCGCACACCTGGCTCATCTGCACTGCGCCAACAGCCCAGAGGCCTTTCTGGTTTTTCAGGATAACCTCATTGAGGAATTGACAAGGCGAGGCATCCGGCGGCTGCTTGGCCCTACCGGCCTCTCGCCGCATTTGGCCAGCGGCGCGCTGGAATCTCATTGGAACCTCCCCCCGCCACAGCACACGCCGTACAATCCTCCTTACCTGCCGGAAATTTTGGCGCGGCGGATGCAGCCACTTGCCCAGAGCATGCTGTTTCATTATGAGGTGCCCCAGCAACAGCCTTTCCCCAGCAAAACCCAGGCCACCCTGCAACCGGTCAGACCCGGGCAGCTCAGCAGCCAATTGCTGCCCGTACTGGCCGCTGCCTGCCACAATCCCGCCGGGTTTGCCCCGCCTGATGCGCTAGAAGCCAACTTTTGGCAGCGTTGGCTGGGACCACAGCTGCGCGGCTGGGCCGCCTGGATTGATAATGAGCCGGTTGGCATCGTGCTGCTGCTGCCCGACCTGGCCGCGCAACTGCGGCGCTTTAAGGGCGGTCGCGGCTTATGGCGGTTGGGATTTACGGCCGTTAAAAATCGCCCCGTCCAGTCAGGCAGAGTTTTGCTAGGGGGTGTGCTGCCCCACTGGCGCAATCAAGGCATTGGTCAACAGCTTTGGCAGCAAACCGTGCGCACAGCCCAAAACGCTGGCTGGCAAACCCTCACCATTGGGCCAATATGGACGGACGAAACGGCCGTAGCCTGGCTGCAAAAACAAAACGCCAAGCCTCTGCAAACTTACCAACTCTACCAACGCACCTTCTAACTTCCCATCCACCTTTCACTTCTCACTTTTCACTCTTTACTCCACACTTCCCCACCCTCCACTCACCAAATTCCCACCCCCTATCGATCCATTCTTGCCAGAGTTGCGTATAATCTAACTGATTAGCCCTGTTTGTTTAATCAAAGCTGTGTCGGAGCGTAAAAAATGAACAACCTCATCGTCGAGCGCAAAACAAGCGCTCGTATTCCCACTGAAGTAGGTGAATTTCAACTTTACTACTATCAAAACAACCTGGATGAAAAAGAGCATCTGGCGCTGGTTTTGGGCAATATCGCCGCCCAAGATCCTGTATTGGTGCGCATTCATTCTGAATGTTTTACCGGCGATGTACTGGGCTCACTGCGCTGCGACTGCGGCCCTCAATTGAACCAGGCCATGGAAAAAATTGCCGAAGCGAGAACCGGGGTCATCGTCTATTTGCGGCAGGAAGGGCGCGGCATTGGCCTGCTAGACAAACTGCGCGCCTACAATTTGCAGGACGAGGGCTACGACACGGTAGACGCTAACCTGATGTTGGGCCACCAGGCTGACGGCCGCGACTACACCGTAGCCACGCGCATCTTGCGCGATTTAGGCATCCAGGCCGTGCGGCTGCTGACCAACAATCCTGGCAAGATTGAAGGTTTAGAGCAGTCCGGTATTCCTGTGGTAGAACGAATCCCCATGCCTCCGGCGCTCAACGTGGAAAATGCTGCCTACCTGGCAACTAAAGTAGAGCGCATGCGGCACTTGCTAAACCTGAACGGCCGTTTCCCACAACCCGCCCCCAACGGTAACGCAAAACCAGTGGCTAGAAACGGCCGTCCCTTCGTTACCCTGAGCTACGCCCAAAGCCTGGACGGCTCCATCACCCGGCAGCGCGGCGAGCCAATGGCTCTCAGTGGGGAAGAGTCGCTGATGCTCACCCACCAGCTGCGCTCCAGCCACGATGCCATTCTGGTGGGCATTGGCACCGTTCTGGCCGACGATCCGCGCCTGACGGTGCGGCTAGTCACTGGCCCCGACCCACAGCCGGTGATTGTAGACAGCCAGCTGCGCCTGCCGCTCAGTGCAAAACTGCTTACCGAGCATCCCCATAAGCCAATTGTAGCCACAACGGAAACGGCCGAACCGCAAAAAGAAGCAGCGCTTGCTGACGCTGGCGCAACCGTCATTCGCCTGCCCGCCACGGCCAAAGGCCAGGTGAGCCTGCCTCACCTGCTCGCTCGTTTAGAGCAGCACAGTATCCGCAGCCTGATGGTAGAAGGCGGTGCGGGCATCATCACCAGCTTTTTGGCGGAGCAGCTGGTTGATCGACTGGTGATCACCGTCGCCCCGCTGCTGGTGGGTGGCCTGAACGCTGTAGGCGACCTGAATGGCCACGGCCTGCCCCAGCTCAAAAATCCACATAGCCAATGGCTGGGCAAAGATATGATCCTCTCTGGAGACGTGAGCTGGCAAGAGCCTAACTAGCGTCAGGTATTCTTAGTTTCATAGACTTTTCCGCTTTTGCTTAACCATCACAAGCAAGGAAGCCGTGATGACCCAATTCCAGGTACAAAATCCTACCTTTGAGCAGGATGTGCGCCAGAGCTTCGCCCGGCAGGGCTTTATGGCTTATTTAGGGGCGCGATTAACGGCCGTTTCGCCCGGAGAAATTACCATAGAACTGCCCTGTTCACCGAACCTGTCTCAGCAGCACGGCTTTGTTCACGCCGGGGCCACAACGGCCGTTGTCGATTCGGCGTGTGGTTACGCCGCCCTTACCCTCATGCCCCCGCAAAGCGAAGTGCTCACCATAGAGTTTAAAGCCAACTTTTTGGCCCCAGCACAGGGCGTGAAGCTAATTGCCATTGGCCGTGTGCTGAAACCGGGCCGCACCGTAAACGTCTGCCAGGGCGAGGTGTTTAACATTAGCGAAACTGGCGAGCGAAAACGGTGCGCCATTATGACGGCTACTATCCTCTGCCGCTAAACGAACAGCCGTGAATCGTCAAGCGCTCATTTTTACCGCCCCGTTTAGCCTGCAAATCCGCGATGAGCCACTGCCGCCGCTGCCTGCCGACGGCTTGCTGGTGCAAACGCTCGTCTCGGCCATCAGCCCCGGTACGGAGATGCTGCTCTATCGTGGCCAAATGCCGCCCGAGCTAATGGCTGACGCCACCATCGCCGCGCTGGGCGAGGGCGGTTACCCGCAAAAATATGGCTACGCGGCCGTTGGACAGGTGGTGGAGGTTGGCGCGGCTGTAGATAGGGCGTGGCGCGACCGGCTGGTGTTTGCCTTTCAGCCGCACCAGAGTCACTTTGTCGCCCGTCCAGAGGATGTCTTGCCGCTGCCGCAAGGGATGGTGCCGGAAACGGCCGTCTTCCTGCCCAACATGGAGACGGCCGTCTCTTTTGTCATGGACGCGCAGCCGGGGATTGGCGAACAGGTGGCCGTGTTTGGTCAGGGGGTTGTGGGGCTGCTCACAACGGCGCTGCTGGCGCAGCTGCCGCTGGCCTGCCTGCTCACGCTAGACAGCTATGCGCTGCGCCGCGACTGGTCGCAAAGGCTGGGGGCCACCGCCAGCCTCAATCCATCTGACCCCGACTTATCTGACCAGCTTTTGGCCGCGCTGCCCCACGCCAGCCAACACGCGGGCCTCGATCTGGCCTTTGAGCTGTCTGGCAATCCGGCAGCATTGGACGTGGCTATTGAGATGATGGGGTTTAACGGCCGTATCCTCATCGGCTCCTGGTACGGCAGCAAGCGGGCGGACTTGAACCTGGGCGGCAAATTTCACCGTGGGCACATTCAGCTCATCAGCAGCCAGGTGAGCCATGTTGCCCCCCGCTGGCAAGGGCGCTGGAGCAAAGCCCGGCGGCTGGCTGTCGCCTGGGAGATGCTGGAAAAGGTACAGCCCCAGCATCTCATCACCCATCGCTTCCCGCTGGCACAGGCCCAGCAGGCGTATGAATTGATAGATGAAAGGCCCGAAACGGCCGTGCAGGTCATTTTTTATTATGTTAAATAAAAACAGATCGCTGGTTTGCTTGATTGCTCGGATCAGATAAATCAGGAGAATCTGCGTCCTATTTTCAGGAGAGACTAAATGTATACCGTCGCCGTTAAACGTGATTTTGTGGCCCAGCATTTCCTCATCGGTGGGGATTGGGGGCAAGAAAACGAGTGGCACTCTCATCACTACATCGTCGAGCTTCAGCTTAGTGGCCCTACGCTGGACCAGCACGGTTACCTCGTTGACATTGTAGATATCGAAGCCAACCTGGAGGCCCTGGTGGCTCACTACAAAGATAAAACGCTCAACGATCTGCCCGAATTTGCCGGGCTTAACCCCAGCATCGAACATTTCGCCCGCATCCTGGCCACTCAACTGGCCGAGCGCATCCAGGCCAGCACCCTCAGCTACCTCACGGTGAAAGTGTGGGAGAATGAGATTGCCTGGGCATCTTATCGGTTGTCAGTGGGCCAGTAATCAGTAAGTCAGTAATACCCTTGCTTCGCTTTTACTGATTACTGACGTACTGAACACTGAATACTATGAAAATCGGACTCATCATCTACGGCCGTCTGCAAACCATCTCCGGCGGCTACCTGTACGATCGCAAACTGGTGGAGCACCTGGAAGCAGCGGGGGACACGGTAGAAATCATCTCGCTGCCCTGGGAAGGATACGGCCGTTCTCTGCTGCACAACGTCTGGTTTGCCCTGGCCGAGCAGCTGCAAATGGCCGATTTTGATGTTTTGTTGCAAGATGAGCTGAATCATCCGTCGCTATTCTGGCTCAACCGGCGGCTGCGCGGTAAGGTCAGCTACCCAATCGTCAGTATCGTTCATCACCTGCGCAGCAGCGAAGCAAGACCGCGCTGGCAAAACTGGTTTTACCGGCTGGTCGAGCAGCGCTACCTGGCTTCGGTCGATGGTTTTGTCTTCAACAGCCAGACCACGCGACAGGTGGTGCAGGGACTGGTAGGCAATTCGCAGCCGCACGTTGTGGCCTATCCCGCCGGGAACCGCCTACAGGCCACCATCCAGCCGCAGCAAATCGAGGCGCGCGCCCACCAGCCTGGGCCGCTGCGGCTGCTTTTTGTTGGCAATTTAATCGAGCGGAAAGGGCTGCACATTTTGCTGGAGGCAGCGGCACAGTTGCCAAAAATGGAATGGCGGCTGGATGTGGTGGGCGATACGGCCGTTTCCCCCCGCTACACCCGACGCATCCAGCAGCTCATCAGCCAGCAACATCTGGCCGAAAACGTCGCCCTGCATGGCCCGCTCAGTGATGCAGAACTTGGGGCAAAGCTGGCGCAAAGTCACCTGCTGGTTGTGCCCTCCAGCTATGAGGGGTTTGGCATTGTCTACCTGGAAGGGATGAGCTTTGGCCTGCCCGCCATTGCCGGGCGCGGCGGCGCAGCGCACGAGATTGTGACAGAGGGCGTCGATGGGTTCTTAGCGGGTGACGTGGCTGCGCTGCGCCACCACCTGCGAACCTTGCACCACAATCGCGCCCTTCTCACGCAAATGAGCCATGCCGCCCAAACCCGCTTCGCCACGCACCCCACCTGGTCCGAATCCATGAGCGCCGTCCGTCGCTTTTTACGAGAGCAGTGTGCGGCATAAAATTTCTTATCAAATTGGAGCAAATCCTAGATGATTTACGATTTTCCCCGCTACCTCGCCGCCAAAAAAACGGTCGATGACCGCGCCCTCAACGCTCATGTCTGGCAGGCGCTGCGCCAAAACTTGCCTCCACAGCCAGGCATTCTGGAGGTAGGCGCAGGCATTGGCACAATGATTGAACGAATCATTGAACAACAGTTCATTTCATCCGCAAACTACACCGCGATCGATAGCCAGCCAGAGAACATTGCCACAGCACAGCAGCGGCTGGTTCAATTGCCACAATCAATCGAGCTTAGTCTGGAAGCCGTAGACCTGTTCGACTTTATCAAACGTGAGCGGGGCAAAGCGCAGTGGGACGTGCTGATCGCCCACGCTTTTTTGGATTTGATGAACATCCCTGCAACGCTGCCCCAGCTCTTTTCACTGCTTAAGCCGCAAGGGCTATTTTACTTCAGCATTAATTTCGACGGCGTTACCACGTTGGAGCCGGTCATTGATCCGGCGCTGGATGCGCAAATTGAGCAGCTTTACCACCACACGATGGACGAGCGCATGACCGACGGTGAACGCTCTGGCGACAGCCGCAGCGGGCGGCACCTGTTTGGCTATTTGCGGCAGGCAGGGGCTACAATTCTGGCAGCGGGCGGCTCCGACTGGGTGGTTTTTGCTAGGGAAAATGGCTATCCTGCAGATGAGCGATACTTTTTGCAATTTATTGTGGAGACGATACGTCGGGCTCTGTGGGATCATCCGGCGCTAGACCAAAGCCAGTTTGCCGAATGGATCAAGCTGCGTCAGGCACAAATTGAAGCGGGGACGCTTGTGTATATTGCACACCAGCTAGACTTTTTAGGCAGATGGCCAGCAGCTTAGATTTCAAAAGTCTTTTTTCTCTCTGGTGATAACAAATTGCTAAGAAGACTTTTGAAATCTTCTCCAGAGAGGGTGCGTAACATAAGTTAATATATCGACAGCGGTCCAAAGGGGGAAACTAGATAAGCAATAACCAAACCGCTGAAGAAACCCCATGTATGCGCAGCAACCGACGTCTTAGGACCACGATCCACTAACGTTCTGAACATTTTCTTGCCAAAGAAGAAGACCAGCAGCAGGGCAACGGCCGTTTGCCAGCCCAGCTCCAATATGCCAAACAGCACGTCAAAGCTAAACAGGCCCAACATCAACCCGCTTGTGCCCACATGGGACTTCCCTTTAGGCCCAAAAATCCACACGCCAAGCCCCTGGACTAAAAACATAATAAGCCCTACCTGCACCAGAAGGGTAAGCGAAGGAATAAACATGATTGCCAGCCCGGCAAACAAAATCGTCAGGGGCGTGGTTCCCGATAAGTGCGCATAATGCCCATGGAAAAACGGAAAGGTGAAGATAGTAAGCAAGGGAAAGGAGCCGCGAGAGAAAATTTGCCCTCGCCTGACAAGCCAACCGCGAAGCAAATAGCGGTCGACAAAATGCAGCCCCCAGGTAATCAAAAAAAGGCTCCCCATGATCTTTACGGCCGTTACCAACCGCATCCAAAAATCTACCCCGGCAGGTGACCCCTCAGTTAAGCCAGTAACGGCAGGGTGACGCAAAAACCACAGCAGCCCCAGCAGCAATAAGTAGCCAACCACAATAATGGCGGCAAACTTTATGAAAAACCAGATCGCTTTAACGGTATCTTGCACCCAGCGGATCATCCACCCACCCTGGCCCTAAACCCGCAGCTACCAAACCAGGTTATCTTTCCGGCAAATCAGCTCACTCTTGCAAAAGCAAGATGATGAGCACCAACTCAATGAGCTTGTCTACTATGCCCAGGGGAGACCAGATATCGGGCCAATTGAACACAAAATAGAGGACAAACGTTACGGCCGTATACAGCAACAGAACCCAACGCACCGTTGACCGCTGACCAGCCGTCTGTGGCAAAAAGTAAAGGGCTGCCAATAATGTGAGATAGCCAATGCCGTTTAGCAAGAACATGATCAAAAAGTTGCCGCCAGACATAATGCCCAACACAATGTGAATGATGGCCGTTGCCACCGTTAATCCCACAATTGCTTTCTGCCGACTCGATAATTTTGCAACCATATCCATTGAAAAACCTCCTCTTACATAAAAATGATTAAAGATGGGGAAGCAAACGGCCGAAATTTGCTGCTATGTGGTCTTGTTGTTTGGCTGTTAAAACACCTCTTCCTACAAGATGCAAGTCTGCCCCTGATTGTTCTAACATACGCATAACTGTGTAAAATGGATTTTGGGGACTTCATGGCGCAAGGTGCGCCCATAATTTCATTACGCCCTACATTTTACGACTTACGTGCCTATCAAGCCCTGAGTTTCCGCTTTCCTACCTGATAGTATAGTGCTAAACCCCTCAGCGGACTGCCGAGTTACGGCCGTAGCCAAACCAGCTGCAATCGCTGCCCCACCCACCACAGCCCCATCAGCCCCAGGGCCACGTCTCGCAAGCGGATTAGCAGGCTCAAGCTTAGTCCAGCCGCGGGGCTAAATCCCATCAGACTAAGGGCCCAAATCTGACTGGCCTCTAACGTGCCCAGCCCGCCCGGCAGCGGCAGCAGATAGGCAACGCGCGCCGCCGTCAGCAGAGCAATTAGCTGCAACGACGCCAGCTCCACTCCCAGAAAGGACACCATCAGGTAAAACTCAGTGATCATCAATCCCCAGCCCAGCAGCGAAATGCCAATGGCACCCAGCAGGGCCCCAGGATTTTGCTGGCAAAGTCGGTTCATTTGGTCCTCACTTGGAGCAACGGCCGTTGCCCATCGCCCCAACTTAAGCCCATTCAGCAGCCGGGTAACGGGCTTTCTACTGCGCCAGATGAGCCAGAGATAAAGCGCGGGGGCAAGCAGCAGCAAGGGCAGCCAAACGGCCGTTCCCTGTGCCAATGACGTACCCAATAGCCCCGTTTGCAGCACCAGCATGACGCCAACGGCCAGAAAGCCAAAGTTAAGCAGCAGCTCGACCGTTTTATCTAGCGAGACGGCGGCAATAGCTCCGCTGCGCGGCACGCCGTGCTGCCGCTCCACCAGCAGTACCTGCACCGGTTCCCCACCAAAGTGCGGCCCTGGCGTAAAGTAGCTCACGCCAAACGCCGCCAGACGGTGCCCCAGCAGCGCCCCAAAAGGCAGGTCATACCCCAGCCCACGAAGCAGCAGCCACCAACGGCCGTTCAGCGCCAGCAGCACCAGCCCATTCAGCAATGCCAGCACGGCCACCTGCCAGCCGCGCAATGCTGCCAACGTCCGCACCACCTCACCCAGCGGCACATCACGCACCACCAGCCACAGCACGGCCGCCGCCGATAGCCAAATACCAATCTGCGAAAACCTTCGTTTCATACAGTCGCTCGTTTGCGGTAATCAGTATTCGGTAGAGCAGTAATCAGTTTACCGCTCACCGCCCCACTGATTACCGATTACTGACCACTGACTCACTGATCACTGCCCCACTGATCACCGTTCACCTACGCGTCGCAGCAAAAACCGTTCCTCCGGCTTCCAGCGCGAATATGGGCCAGTCCCTAACAGCATCAGACATACGGCCGTTGCCAGCCCCACGCCATTAGTCCAATCCAGTCCGCGCGTTACCATGTCGAACCCAAGGGGAAAGACCAGCCAAAAGGCCGCCAGCCGCCCCATCACGCCCAAAAGCACCAGCGCCGCGCCCAAAATCAGTAAAAGTACAGCAATAATGGCCAAAGCCTCTGGCAGCGGCAGCCCCCAGCCGACAAACAAATCCACCCACGCTGGCGGCGGCCACAGCTGCGGCGTCGCCAACAGAATGGCCGAGGCGCAGCTTGCCAACAACAGGCGCAACAAGGGTGGCAGCCATTGCGTTGTAGTCCGGTACAGCCACGCCTGTACCCGGCGGTAGCGTGGCTCTTGCGGATTTAGCTGGCCCGTCGCCAGGAACCAGTCGCGTAGAAAGCCCAGGGCTGTGGGAATGGCAAAGATTGTGCCCGCAATCGTGGCAAAAGCGGGCGGCACAATGGGCCACAGAACCGCGCTCATGAATCCCATCTGGAACCCGGCAAAGAGGCGGCGGTGTACGCTAGGCGGCATCTCATGATTTGGCAGCCCTTGCCGCCTGCGCCACCACAGGCCAAAAACAAACAGGTAACGGGCCAGCCCCAAAAGCAGATACCACCAGGGCAGCTGCCCGTACCACACCGCCAGCAGGCTAACGATGAGCATCCCCAGGCCATCGTATTCCATGTCCAGCCGCTCACCCAGCCGGGTAGCGTGGTTGGTGATGCGCGCCAGGTAGCCATCCAGGTAGTCGGCCACGTCTGCGACGGTGTAAAGCAGCATGGGCAGCCAGGCCAGCCAGCCATCTGGCCAGGGGGAAAACAAAAATCCTGCCACCATGCTGATAGCCAGCCCGCGCAGCAGCGTCAGCCGGTTGCCCCAGCCAAAGGTGGGCAGCACGGCCGTTTCCCCCGGGCGCCTGTTCTCTGCCAGATGTCGCCCCACAACCCACAAGCAAAAGATGAGCGGCAGCAGCGTCAGCCACAGCCAGCGGTTAGCCAGCTCCACTTGCCATACCTGCCGCAGCCAAAAGTAGAAAAGGGTAACGGCCGTTCCCCACAGCACAGCCAGCCAGGTCCAGCGTTTACGTAATTTTTTTAATTGCATTTTTATTCTGGTTTGTGTTATTCTCTAACGCACTGCGGCATAAGGGGCTTGCCACAAGAGACAGAGAAGATTGAGAATAAAAGACTTTCATCATAAACCTGCACAAAAACATCCTTGTGGTAAATTCACTGCCGCTCATTTTACATCTGCTTTACCGTCGTTATAATTCGCTAAGTCATACGTAAGGCTTTTCTTATTGGTTTGCAATCTGCGCCATAGTTGTGCATTCTGCGGATAAAATAGTTTTCCCATGACCAGACGCATCAAGATCAAAGTTCGCCCTCAACAAACTGTATCGTTTCCCGGTATTTGCGTCCATTGCAGCCAGCCTGCGCCGCAGACCATGACCGTGCGACAGCGATACGGCCGTATCACTCGCCTGATTGACGTGCCCCTGTGCAGCCGCTGCGCTGGCGAACTCACCCGCCAGTCCGCTGAAGAAGAAAGGCTGCAAAAAATGAGCTGGCTGCTGGCTGGCGTCCTCGGCTTGCTGGGCCTGGCCATTGCCCTGCTGGTGGTTGGCGGGCTGGCTGGTACTGTATTATGGGGCTTCCGCAAACCAATTGCCAACGCAGCCCTGCCGGAAAAACAGGCCATCCGCCAATCGGTAACGATCGAAGCCTTTTCCTGGCGCGCCACGACCTTTGCTTTTGAAAATGCTCTGTTCGCGGACCGCTTCCGTGAGCTCAACGCGCCGCGCCTGATGGAAATTTAACCCGTAAGGCAAACCGCCTACGGTGATTGACGCACCAGCTTAAAAAATGATTTTCACCGCAGAGAGTGCGGAGAACGCAGAGGAAAGATAAAACTCAGCGCTCTCTGCGTTCTCCGCGGTCACCAAATTGGAGGTTTTTGCATGAAAGTTGTTGTAAGTATCAAACAAACGCCCAGCACAACGGCCGTTCTCATCGTAGACAACAGCGGCAGCGTAAGCTGGGACGATCCGGGTGGGAAGCCCAACGTCCTCAATCCGTGGGATGAATACACCGTGGAAGAAGGCGTCCGTCTTAAGGAAAATCACGGCGCGAGTGACGTTATCGCCCTCACCGTGGGTGATGAAGACAGCAAAGATGCCCTCAAAACTTGCCTGGCCATGGGCTGCACCGAAGCCATTCTCGTTTCTGACCCGGCGCTGCAAGGGCTAGACACGCTTGGCACGGCCCGCGCCATTGCCGCCGCCATCGAGAAAGCTGGTGATGTACAGGTGGCTGTCTTTGGCAAGCAGGCCATCGACGGCGACACCGGACAAACCCCCGTCCAGGTGGCCCGCAAGCTGGGCTGGACCCCGCTCACCTTTGTTTCTGAAATTAAAGAGATGGGCGACGGCAAAATCACTGTCGAGCGTCTGCTGGACGACGGCAAAGAGACCGTCACCGCCAATCTGCCCGTCATTATCAGCGTGGTCAAAGAGATCAACGAGCCGCGCTACCCCTCGCTAATGGGCATCCGCAAGGCCAACCGGGCCGAAATTCCCGTCTGGTCCGCGGCCGATTTAGGCCTGGACGACGGCGCTGGCAGCAGCCAGGTCGATTGGTCTAACGTCTATTCTATTCCGCCTCGCGAAGGCAGCGTAGAAATTATTGAAGCAGACACCGTGGAAGAACAGGCCAAAATCCTGGCCGACAGACTGTTTGAGGAGAAGGTAATATGAGCGGCGTATGGGTGTTTCTGGAAAATAAAGATGGCAAAATCGCCACCGGGTCGCGCGAGGCTATTAGCGCCGCCCGCACCGTGGCCGACGGCCTGGGCCAGCAGCTCACCGGGTTGGTCTTTGGCGAAAACGTTTCCGGCGTTGCTGACGCCGCCTTTGATCTGGGCGTCGATGCCGTGCTGGGCGCCGATGACGCCACGCTGGGCCACTTCCGCGTCGAGGCGTATGGCCCGCTGGTGACCAAATTGGCGCAGGAGCACAGCCCTAGCGTTATCCTGGCCAGCGCCTCCAGCCGGGGCCGCGACCTGGCCGCCTGGGCCGCCGCCGACCTCGAAGTGGGACTGGTTGCTGACGGCGTAGACGTAAGCGTAGATGGCGATAAGGTGAAAGTAACGCGCCCCGTCTATGCAGGCAAGCTGCTCAGCGATGCCTTTGCCACCAGCGGCACGCAGGTAGTCACCTTACGCAGCCGCGCCTTCCCCCAGGCAGAGCCAACGGGCAAGAGCGGCTCGGCCACGTGGGTGGATACGGCCGTTTCCGAAGACTACATCCCCACCAAGATTGTGGGTTTCGAAGGCAAAGAAGGCACTGTCAGCCTGACCGACGCCAGCATCATTGTCTCCGGCGGGCGCGGCGTGGGCGGACCAGAAGGGTTTGCCCCGGTGAAAGAACTGGCCGATACGCTGGGCGGGGCTATGGGCGCCTCGCGTGCGGCCGTAGACGCTGGTTGGGTTCCTTACGAGCACCAGGTGGGGCAAACGGGCAAGACCGTCAGCCCAGACCTGTACATCGCCTGCGGCATCAGCGGGGCCATCCAGCACCAGGCCGGTATGCGCACCGCCAAGATCATCGTGGCCATCAACAAAGATGCCGACGCGCCTATCTTCAAGCTGGCGCAGTACGGCATCGTGGGCGATCTATTCAAGGTGCTGCCCGCGTTGACGGCGGAGTTTAAGAAGAGACTGTAGTCAGTAAGCAGTATTCAGTAGGTCAGTGAACAGTGGAGCTGGCAGGTTGGCGATGAGAAATCGCGAACTCTGCCAGCTCTTTTTTGTTATGCTTCAGCGATGGGCCAACAATTGGGTTACATTACTTGCTGAAAGCGTCTTCGATAACAGCTTCAATCAACGTGACGCTTTGCCAGAGCGCGGCGGGGATTTCTTCTGTTGCTTCCAGCGCTTCTACGGTCTGCTGGCCGTCAGCGCCCTGCACGCTGATCAGGTACAGAAAGCGGTCGCAGCAGGTATCTTCCGGCAGATAGGTGCGTTCCAGGCCGAAGTAGCCAGCTTCTTGCAGTCCGGCGATAAGTGCTTCTACGATGGCCGGCTCGACAACGGCCGTTTCCACAGGCAAATCCGGACTCGGTTCACCCATGGCGCGCTCAATGGTGCCATCTGGGTAAATGCGCACGGTCAGTAGCTCGCCCGTCAGGCCGCCGCGCTGAAAGAAAACGGCCGCACCGTTCAGATCAGGCCCCGGCAGTTCACCAGTCGGTTCGCCCGCACTTTCGTCGGCAATTCGTACGTGCACACCGTCAAAGTCCGTGCGCACTTCATACTGCTGGCCTTCCGCCGTCAGCATGACTACCCAGCCGGAGGTGATGACGGCCGCACACAGCTCAGCCGGACCGCCCAGACCCAGGCAGGAGTCGCTCCACTCGCGCTGTTCAAAGTTCACCAGCTCAACGGCCGTCAGGTCTATACCCAGGTCGCGCGCCAGTTCAGCCTGGGCAGCCATGATCGCCGGGGGCAGCTCATCGCCTACGGGCGTATCAACTATCGCCATTTCAACACGAGCCTGATTACCGTCCAGATCGGTACGCACGGTGTAACTTTCATCTTCCATCGTGAAGGTAATTGCATAACCAGGAACGATAGCGGCAAGGCAATTTTCGGCCGGGCCGCCCAGCCCCAGGCAGCCATCGCTCCATTCAGCGTCTTTAATCTTTTCTAATTCTAAAGCATCTGGGACCACACCCAGGTGGTCCGCAAGTGCCTGTCGTGCTGCAGCCGAAGCCTCTATCGCAACCTGTTCTGCAGGCTCTTCCGTCGGGTCGAGCGCCGGTTCAGATCCGGCCGGGGAACAGGCAACAAGGCTCAGCAGCAGAACAAATACAATTAACCAAATTTTTTTGTGTAACATGTTACACTCCTTTTTCTAGCATTCAATTTCGTAGCAGACAGCCAACTATCTGCTCAGCGGCAATAAACGCCGCATTGTGCAGAAAAGTTCCGCACCTACCCCTTAATGTACCGGAAGTGATCCGGGGTAAAGTTGAAGCTCACATGACGTTAATGCCAATGGCACCTGTTGGGCGGTATTGCTACGCATTGTCTTTTGCCAAACGGCCGTTGCCCATTGGCAAAACTCATCTATCATTCTTCTCCAATTATGAACTTATTTTTAAACAATCCAGAACTGTTGGCCGTGGCCTATGGGCTGGCCTCTGCGGCCGTTTGGGGCGCAGGTGATTTTAGCGGCGGGCTGGCGACCAAACGTGGCAACGTATACGTGGTGGTCACGCTTTCACAGGTGGTAGGGCTGGTTTGCCTGCTGGTGCTGGCCCTGCTGTTGGAAGGTGCGCTGCCCCCGGCGCGAGACTTATTCTTTGGCGCACTAGCGGGGCTGGCCGGGGTCGTGGGCATTTTAGCGCTCTATTCTGGCCTGGCGCGCGGGCGAATGGGCGTGGTAGCACCAACAACGGCCGTTCTCTCCGCCTCCATTCCTGTAATTGTGGGTATTTTTACCGAGGGCGTGCCCCCCGTATTGGTACTGGCGGGGTTTGGGCTGGCGGTAACGGCCGTCTGGCTGCTCTCTGGCGGGGGCAAGGCTGGCGGCATCCGCCGAGACGAGCTAGGGCTGGCGCTCCTGGCCGGGATGGGCTTTTCTCTCTTTTTTGTCTTTATCGACCGCATCAGCATTGGCGTCGTTTTTTGGCCCCTGACGGTGGCGCGCGTGGCTTCCGTGCCGTTGCTCTTCATGTTCTTGCTCAGCCGCCACTGGCCTTCTGCCAAATGGGAATTGCCCGCCCGTAGGGTGCTGCCTATCATCGCCCTCTCCGGCATTTTGGATAGCGGTGGCAACTACTTTTTTGCCCTGGCAACGCAGTCTGGGCGGCTGGATATTGCCGCCGTGCTGGCTTCCCTTTATCCGGCATCCACCGTACTGCTTGCCCGCCTCGTCCTCAAGGAAACGCTGGGGCGGCGTCAGTGGCTTGGCGTGGCAATGGCCCTGGTTGCCCTGGTATTGATCACGCTTTAGTGACCATTTTGCGCTAGCAAGACGTTAGCATCGCTTAATGTTTGCGCAGCAAGGGCTGGTAGTTCCAGAACAACGGCCGTTTTTGACCAGTGCGCGTCGCTCTGCAATGTTTCTTCTCCTGTGCCACTCACTGTCCAGCTTTGCTGCTGCAGCAGTTCGCCTGTTTCCATTTCAAAAACGAAGAGCAACCTGCCGCCGTTCAGGGACTGACCCGTTGTGTTCTCATCAGCAGGAACGGGTGCATTGTAAAGCGTGTCAATTTGAAGGTAGTAACGTCCGTTCTCTTCCCAGTCGGTGAACTTATGCTCGTATAGGGTGCCTGTTTCCATCTGGTGCAAAAGATTCATTAAGCTTCGATGGGGCGTTTGATAAGGTATAGGTTCTTGGAGTGGAATGACACGACCATCTACTGTTTGTTCAGGCAGCACCCGCACATTTGTGTTTTCAACAATAGCGCTACGCTCCCAAAGTCCGCCCTCCGTATCGTACACCAACATCACCTGGCTAGATATGAAGTTCTCCGGGTTAACCTCGGTCCATATTTCCAAGATCCAGGTGTCCGCAAGTCCACGGTAAGTTGCCAATTCGCCCTCGCTACTGATTGAATCATAGCTTTCTAAAGTGTAATAAAGCCAGCCTACCTGAGGTGGAAAAGCTGCCAAGTACGTCGCTTCCAGTCTTTCTATTTGCTCGATAATGGGAGTGACGGAATTGGATTCTACAGCAGCCGTAGCGGTGGACGGAACAGCCGTGTTTTCTAAAATCGCCTCTTCAACGGCAGGAGCGGCTAAAACGGTTGGCGTTTGGGATGCAACGGCCGTTGCAACAACTCGGCTGGGGAAGACGGCCGTTTCCTCCACTGCAGGAATGTCTTCTTTGCAGGCAATCAGCAAAATCAAAAGGCCAAACAAAACCGATTTACGCATTTATCCAACCTCCATGTAAATTAGGAAACGATGGTAACGCGACGATATTAAAGCAATTCACAACTCAAACCAGATACCGTTGTCCAACCGTAGGCCAATTTTCAGCAAAAGCTCATCACCTTTACTTCCGCAAACTAGCCGAAACCTTCAAGGGAAATTTAGCTGGCCTTTCCCACCCTGCGCTATAATCCTGATATGACACAAAAGCTAGAAGGGCGCGTCATTAAAGCCATTAGCGGCTTTTATACTGTGGAAATTGAGGGTCGCGAACCGGTCGTGGCCCAGATTGCCGGGCGGCTGAAGCAGGAATGGCAAAGCAGCACGCTTGTCGCTGCCGGGGATTGGGTCACTGTTTCGCTCAACGCCGATGGCACGGGCACGGTAGAAGCCGTTGCTGAGCGCAAATCAGTGCTCTCGCGCAGCCGCCCCGCCCCTGCCCAGCGCAAAATGGCCGCTGACCAGGAACAGGTATTGGTAGCCAATCTGGACCAGGTGATTTTTGTCTTCTCTGTGAAAAATCCTACCTCCAACCTGCGCAAGCTGGACCGCTTTCTGGTAGTGGCCGAGCGAAATGATCTGCCCGCCGTCATCTGTCTTAATAAGATCGATCTGGATAAAAGTGGGAAGGTCGCGGAACAGTTCCAGATGTATGCCGATATTGGCTATCCCGTCCTCCACACCAGCGTGGCTACCGGCGAAGGAATTCCCGCGCTTAAAGAACTGCTCCATGACAACATTTCTGTGCTGGCCGGGTCGTCTGGCGTAGGGAAATCCAGCCTGCTCAACGCCATTCAGCCAGGGCTGGGCCTGAAGGTGAGCGCGGTAAGCCAGGCCACCGGCAAAGGCACACACACCACGCGCTACGCCGAACTGTTTCCCCTGGATGAGGGCGGATACGTGGCCGACACGCCCGGGATTCGCGGGCTGGCCCTGTTTGACCTGGAACCGTACGAGCTTGACGCCTACTTTCGCGAGATTGCCCCGCTGGTAGAGCAGTGCCAGTTCAGCGATTGCAGCCACCGCCATGAGCCGGGCTGCGCGGTGAAGGCAGCGGCAGCCGACGGCCGTATCCCACCCGCCCGCTACGAAAGCTATCTGCGCCTCCGCGAAGAACATGAAGCTTTAGACGAAGAAAATTACTAACTTAGACCAGATTGGACCAATTTTCTTTTGCATGAAATGCCAACTCTCCTTTAAAGAAATTGGTCCAATCTTCTGCATTGCTCTCTCCCATCAACCGATCGGTTGATACGGCCGTATCCATTTCACCGATTCCCCAATCCACCATTTGCAAGCCCTAATTCCATCGCCCGATTGGTTACTTTGCCGCGCCTGCACGGTACGATGTAGCTGTGTTCGCAATACCAAATGCACAAAAATTAAGGAGTTTAATCATGAGTAGCAATTTAGATCAATTGAAAGATGCAGAAAAAAGCAGCATTGAGCGAAATGGCAGCGTCTTTAAGGCAATGATTTTTATCGTCGTTGGCGTTGGGCTAATTTTGAGCAACATTATTGGCTTCAATTTCACTAACTGGTGGGTGCTGTTTACGCTCATCCCCCTCGCTTTGTTTGCCAACAACATTTACTATGATTACCAGGCAAACGGCCGTCTCACCCAACAAAGCACCGGTAGCATCATTGCCAGCCTGACTATCCTTGCTGCCGCCGCTGTTTTCCTCTTTGAGGTGGTTACCTGGAGCGCCATCTGGCCTATCGGTCTCATTATCGCTGGCATTACCATGATTTTGGGCAAGCGTTCCTGAATCGCGCCAGTGGGATATAATCTTGAGCACGATGACACGCGATATTTTGGCCAGGGTGCAGGCAGATGAAGAGCATAGCAGCCGTTTCTGGCAGCAGTTTCAGCTGTTATGGTCTGGGTTGTTTGTGGTGGCAACGGCCGTTGCTGCTATGCTGGGCTGGCAGGTAGGCGCGCAAACGCCCAGTCAGCGAGCTTTAGGCTTAATCTTGTGCCTGCTGCTCATTGCTACCCACATTGGCCTGCAATGGTGGGCTCACGGTGCGAAAAACGGCCGTGCGCCCCTGCCGCTTGCCCTGGCGTACGTAATTTTCAGCATCACTGCCTGGTACTTCCTCATTGACATCAGCCCCGTCTACTACCTTGTGCTTTTTGGCCTTTTTAGCCAGCTTTACATTGCGCTACCGCTTCGGTATGCTTCGCTGGGGGCGCTCATTTTAGCCAGCCTCATGGCTTACCATGAAACAGTAGGCTCTGGCAGAGCATTTTCCTGGCAGAGCGGACTGATTTATCTTATGGTAGGCGTCGCCAGCATCGTATTAGGGTCCTGGATTCAGGCTATCATTCAAAAGAGTGAAGAGCGCCGCGAGCTGCTGGCCCAGCTGCAGGCCACCCAGGCAGAACTGGCCGAAGCGGAACGCCGGGCCGGAACGCTGGCTGAGCGGCAGCGGCTGGCTCACGAAATTCACGACACGCTGGCCCAGGGATTTATTAGCATCATCATGCACCTGGAAACGGCCGAACAAAATCTATCAGACAGCGACGACGACTTTCTCAAGCAAATTCAGCAGGCAAAAGAAACCGCGCGGCATACCTTACAGGCCGCCCGCCGCGTCGTGGCCGATCTGCGGCCCGAAACTTTAGAACATTATCCGCTTCCAGCAGCGATTGAACGTACGGTGCAGCGCTGGAGCCAAAAGCACGGGATTGCAGCCATTATGCAAACGACCGGTACGCCATTGCCCCTGCACCCGGACGTAGACGTGACGCTACTGCGCGCCGCACAGGAAGCGCTGGCCAACATTCACAAACATGCCCAAGCAAAAAACGTCACCGTTACCCTCTCCTACATGGGCGATCTAGTCCTGCTAGACGTGCAGGACGATGGCGTCGGGCTAAACGGCGCGAAATCCTCCCCATATGGCGGCGGCTTTGGTTTGCAAGCCATGCGCGAAAGGGCCGCCCAATTTGGCGGCGAGGTGCTGCTGGAAAGTGAGCCAGGCAGCGGGACGACGCTGGTGGTGTCGATTCCGGTTGGCGCTTGACTTTGAGTAGAAAGTGATAAGTGATAAGAACTTGACAACTTTATCACTTTTCACCACGTTTCAAGGAGAAGAAAATGGAAACTATCTCACTCCTCCTCGTAGACGATCACCCCGTCGTGCGGGAAGGGCTGGCGGGAATGCTGGTCGGGCAGCCGGATTTTGACGTGGTGGCAACGGCGACAGACGGTTCTGAGGCAGTGCGGTTGGACAGCCAACACAAGCCGGACGTTATCTTGATGGATTTGCGCATGCCGGGAATGGATGGGGTGACGGCGATTGGCGAGATAAAGGGGAAACGGCCGTCGGCCAACATTCTTGTCCTCACCACCTACGACAGCGACGCCGACATTCTGCGGGCCATTGAAGCCGGGGCCACCGGCTACCTGCTAAAGGACACTCCCCGCGAAGAACTCTACCGCGCCATTCGCGCTGCGGCCAACGGCGAATCGGTGCTGGCTCCAGCCGTAGCCGCCCGCCTGATGACCCGAATGCGCGCCCCCGCCGAGGAAAACCTCAGCGCCCGCGAAATTGAGGTATTGCAACTGGTAGCTAAGGGGGCCAGCAATCGTGAAGTGGGCAAGAGCCTGCACATCAGCACCGCCACCGTAAAGACGCACCTCATTCACATTTTCAACAAGCTGGGGGTAGATGATCGGACAGCGGCCGTTACCGTCGCCCTGGAACGCCAGATCATCACTTTACACGGTTAGACGTCATTAATTTATGGTATGATTGGCCCCGCGTGGGAAGTTAGGCAAGTAAGAAGAAAAAATGAAAAGTAAAAGAAGCCACTTTTCACTTGTTGCTTTTTACTTTTCACCAACCAGTCAACTCCCCGCCTTTTCAAAAAAACCTGACTATCAGGAGAAAGTGCATGACCAGTTGGGCTGTAGAAACGCGAGGGCTGACCCGACAATTTGACAAAAAATTAGCCGTAGACAATCTTGACCTCACCGTCGCTACCGGGGAGTTTTTTGGCTTTTTGGGGCCAAACGGCGCGGGCAAAAGCACCACCATCAACATGCTGGTGGGCCTGCTCCGCCCCACCAGCGGTACGGCTCATATCGACGGCATCGACATCTGGGAAAAGCCATTGGCGGCTAAGGCCCGCATTGGCGTGCTGCCAGAAGGCATGCAGCTTTACCAGCGACTGACAGCGCGCGAATATATTCGCTTCTCTGGCACGATGTATGGCGTGCCCAAGGCAGAAGTGGAGCAGCGCACCGAAGAGCTTCTGGATTTGCTTACACTCACTGACGATGCCGACAAGCTGATTGTGGATTATTCACACGGTATGCGGAAGAAGACGGCGCTGGCTGCGGCCATTATTCATGCGCCGCGCGTACTTTTTTTAGATGAGCCATTTGAAGGAATCGACGCCATTTCTGGCCGAATCATTCGTGACGTGCTGGGGCGGCTGCGGGCGCGCGGCACCACGATCTTTTTCTCGTCCCACATTTTGGAAGTAGTGGAGCGGTTGTGTACCCGGGTGGCGGTGATTGCCGACGGCCGTCTCGTGGCCCAGGGTAGTATGGAGGAGCTAAGACGCCAGGCTGAAACCGGCGACGAAACGACCCTGGAAGAGCTATTTTTACGTGCCGTGGGAGCTTCTAGCGATTTGGAAGCAGAAGGCAGACTGACATGGCTCAGCTAAGCGATGTCGATTTACACAGTCGACAAAACCGCTCCCAGATTTGGACCCTGCTTCGACTGCGCGGCAAGCTAACGGTGCGCCAGTTTAGCCGCGAAAAAGGGCGCATCATTGGCGCGATTGTGGTGCTGCTGGTTTTTGGACCGCTGATCGTGGGGGCGGCCTTTGGCACGGCCACGGGCTACCTTAATTTAGAGACACGCTGGGCCACGGCCTTAATGGGCGGCGTACTGGTAGCCATGTGGTTTATCTGGCTGGGCTTCCCTATTGTCGCCACTTCCATCAACGAAAGCGCGGATATTACTCGCTTGCTCATCTTCCCCATCTCCCGCCGCGACCTGATTCTCAGCACGCTGCTGGGCACGCTTTATGACTATCCCACCTACCTGATGCTTCCCCTGTTGATTGCCGTCTTGATAGGGTTTGGCTTTAGCGCCGCCTTTCCAGTGGTGGTTTTGGCTATCTTGCTTAGCTACGGCCACATGGTGCTTATTGGGCAATTTATTACGGTGGCAATTGGCGGTATTTTGCAAAGCCGCCGCTTCCGCGATGTGGCGATCATTATTGTTTCGCTATTGGGCAGCTCTTGCTACTTCATCAATCTGGCCTTTCAGCGCGGTGTTGAGCAGTTAACTGGCTCACTCTCTTTGCAGGAAGAAGAGGCGATGGCGGAAGCGTTTGCCAACTGGCAGCCGCTGAACATTCTGCAATGGTTCCCCACCGGGGCACCGGCGCGCGCCGTGGAGCAGGCTTTAGGTGGGTCTTGGCTAACGGCCGTACTCTGGCTGCTCTACTCGGCCGTGTTGCTGGCGGGCCTCACCTGGGTCTGGTTTCAGGCAATGAACCGGCTGGCTACCGGCGGCGGGTTCCTCCTTGGCGGACGGCCGCAGGAAGTCAAGGAAAAGCGCATCCGGCAAAAAACAAACCGCCGCTCACCGCTGGATTGGCTGCCTGATGATCTGGCGGCGCTGGTGGGCAAGGAGCTGCGCTCCGCCTGGCGCGTACCGCAAAGGCGCGTCGGCTTGCTGCAAGGCCTGCTGCTGCCCATGTTTATGATGGGGCCGTTTCTCTTATCGGCCGACTTTTCTGGAGGAATTTCTGCTTTTCCCAGCTGGTTTGGGCTGTCTATGCCGGTGTATGCCCTCTTTTTGTTCTGGTCTGCCTCCCAAAACATGCTGGCCTGGGAAGGACGGGGCCTGCCCTCGCTGCTGCTGACGCCGCAGCCGCGCTGGCGGCTGTTTTGGGCCAAGGGGATAGTCTTTCTGCTGCTTGCCGGTGTTCCCTACTTAATTGTGGGCGGGGCCGTTTCTGTGATCTTAAGAGATTGGGTTACGATTCTTAGCGTCATTATCGGCCTGGGCATGGGGCTTGCAACTTTGGCGGTTACGGCCGTTGCCTCCGTTCTCTTTCCCATTCCCATCAATTTAGAAGCCAAGCGCACCCGCAGCGCCTTTCAGTCTGGCGGCAACTTTAAAACCGGCTGCGCCACCATCACCCTGGTGCCGATCAGTATTGCCGTTGTCAATTTGCCCGCGGCAGGCATGTTGGGCGCGGCGTTTTTCTTCAATATGCCCTGGCTGGCGGCCGTGGGCGCCATTTTTAGCCTGGTTTACGGCGTAGGGATTCTTTACGCGGGCAGCCACCTGGCAGGCAATCTGCTGCTAGAGCGTGAACCGGAACTGGTGGCCACAATGAAGCTGCCAGATGAATAGAGGAGTTCGCCATGACTTTTTTTACATCATTGGTCGATTTTGAACCGACGCGGCAGACGCTGCATTGGTATAGTCAGGCGGTGGGCGTCGTTCCTCGCGTACACGGCATTGCCCACCCCAAATGGTGGCACATCAGCCTGAAGCTGCGCCCCGATGGGCTAATGACGGACAATATTCCGCTGCCTGAAGGGGGCGTGCTGGCGCTGCGTCTGGATTTGCACCAGCATAAGCTTATCGTCGCCAGCAGCAGCAGCGAGACAAAATCCGTGAGTTTGCTCGACGGATTAACCGGCACGGAGATGGGTGAATGGGTCATTACGGCCGTTTCCCACTTTGGCCTCGAAAACAACTATCCCCGCGAGAAATTCGCCAACGACGAGCCGCGCCAATACGACCCGGAGCAGGCCGAGCGCTTTTTTACTGTACTCACAAATGTCGCCCGAACCTTTGAGAAACATCGCGCCACTTTGGAAGGGCCGGTTAGCCCGGTGCAGGTATGGCCGCACGGCTTCGACATCGCCTTTGAGTGGTTCGGCACTCGCGTTGAGCGCAGCGAAGAGCATGGCGAAGTGCAGGAAATCCCTGCGCAGCTTAACCTGGGATTTTACCCGGGCGGCGATCCATATTTCTACTCTAATCCCTGGCCCTTTGAAGCCAGCAAGCTGCTGGACAAGCCGCTGCCCGCCGGTGCAAGATGGCATACAGACGGGTGGCAGGGCACAATGTTGCCCTACAGAGAGTTGGTTGGTCAGCCAGACGCTGAGGAAAGGCTGCTTGAATTTGCCCGAGCGGTTTATGAGCTGGCTGCCCCTACGCTGACGGTTTGAGATAATAGATCGCAACGTCTCATCGACAACTCCCCCTGCTTTCCACTATAATCCACCCACTTTTTACGCAAACCGCAATATTTTATGAAAAAGGCTGTTTGCGGTTTACGTGTAGATGAATTGACTTTGCGGAGAGTTGAATGACCAAATCTAGAGCAGCGGCCAAGAAGAAGGGAACGGCCGTTCCCCCGTTAACCCCCGACAAACTACGCCAAATCTGCCAGATAGAGCGATTTACCTTTAGCAGCACGGCCGAGCTCCAGGCCGAGACGCAAATTATTGGCCAGCCGCGCGGCACGCGCTCCATAGCCTTTGGCATTAGCATTGGCAGCCACGGCTACAATATTTACGCGCTGGGCGCCCACGGCACCGGCCGCGCCACCGCCATTGAGCATTTCTTACAGCAGCAAACGCGCAGCGCGCCCATCCCCTCAGACTGGATCTACGTGCACAACTTTGCTATTCCCCACCAGCCGCGAGCCATTGCCCTGCCGTCCGGGCAAGGTGCCTATTTTAAATCGCGCATGTCTCGGCTAATTACCGATTTGCGGCAGGATTTGCCCCAGGCATTTGACACCGATTCATATCGCGAAACGATTAGCGCCGTGCAGGAAAGATTTGAACAGCAGCGCGGCGCTTTGCTGCAGGCGCTTCACCAAAAGGCCGCCGCCGAAAACTTTGGCCTGGTGCAAACAGCCTCGGGCTTTGCCATTGTGCCCATTCAGAACGGACAGCAGCTTTCTCAGGAGCAGCTTCAGCAGCTGCCCATCGAAACGCGGCAGGCTATGGAGCAACAAGCACAAAAACTTTCGCTGGAACTCGAGCAGGTTGCTTACCAGATTCACGAGCTGGAGCGACAGGCCCGGCAAAAGATGAAGGAGATTGACCGGGATGTGGCCAGGACGGCCGTTCAGCACCACTTCGATGATCTGAAAACCGCCTATCCAGACGCCACCGAGATGTGCCTTTATCTGGACGAAGTGCAGGCCGATGTTCTCAACCAGATTGATGACTTTACCTCGCCGGTAGACAGCCCGGAGGAAATTGATCTGAGCCGCTATGAAGTTAATGTCCTGATCAACAATGCGGAATCAAAGGGCGCCCCTGTACTCGTGGAAAATAATCCAACTTACAGCAATTTATTCGGCCGTTTGGAGTATGAAATGCGCAACGGCCTGCTAACCACCCATTTTACAAATATTAAGTCCGGCAGCCTGCACAAAGCCAACGGCGGTTATCTCATTTTGAATGCCCACGATTTGCTCAAACATCATGAGGCGTGGGAAGCGCTGAAACGCGCCATTAAGTCAGAAAAAATCTCGGTGCAGCCCGCAGCGATGATGAATAACGGGCAGGTGTTGGCCAAAACGCTGGACCCAGAACCCATTCCGCTGCACGTAAAAATTATCATGACGAGCAGCGTTGGGCTGTATTATGCTCTGTTTGAGCAGGACGAGGAATTCCAATCCTTGTTCAAAGTGCGGGCCGATTTTGATTCCACCATGCCTCGTGACGAAGCGGCGGAGATGGCCTATGCCAATTTTATTGCCAACCGCTGCCACCAGGAAGAACTGCGCCACTTTGATCCAACGGCCGTCGCCAAGATCGTGGAATATGGCTCCCGGCTGGCCGAAGACAAGCGCAAGTTGAGCACTTTATTTGGCATGGTGGCTGACCTGGTGCGGGAGGGGAGCTACTGGGCTGGCATGAACAGCCGTTCCCTGGTTTCGGCTCACGATATACAGCAGGCACTCACCGAACGCACCGAGCGGGCCAACCGGCTGGAAGAAGATATGTTCGAGCAGTTTCTGGATGGCACCATCTTCGTCGCTACGGAAAGCAGCGTTGTGGGCCAGGTAAACGGGCTATCCGTTATTGACACCGGCGACTACTCTTTTGGCCTGCCGGGGCGCATCACGGCGCGCACCTTCATGGGCGATGATGGCGTCATCCATATCGAGCGAGAGACCGAGATGTCTGGCCCCATCCACGAAAAAGGCGTGCTGACGCTCAACGGCTATCTAGGGGGCACGTACGCCCAGCATCAGCCGCTAACGCTCACCGCCAGCCTGACATTTGAGCAAAATTACGGCGGCATCGACGGCGACAGCGCCTCTTCTACGGAGCTGTACGCGCTGCTCTCTAGCCTGAGTGAGATTCCCATCAATCAATCATTGGCCGTCACCGGTTCAGTTAACCAACGGGGGGAAATCCAGCCAATTGGCGGGGTGAACGAGAAGATCGAGGGCTTTTACCGCCTGTGCGAGGCGCGGGGATTGACCGGAGAGCAAGGAGTGCTGATCCCGGCCAGTAACGTGGACAATTTGATGCTGCACGAACGGGTGGTAACGGCCGTCACCGAGGGCAAGTTCCACATCTGGCCCATCCGCACGCTGGACGAGGGCATAGAGCTGCTCATGGGTTTGCCTGCTGGCGAGCGACAGAAAGACGGCCGTTACCCCGAAGGCACCGTACACCATGCCGTGCAGGCGCGCCTGCTGCAGCTGGCCGAAGAGCTCAACAAATTCGGCGAGGACGATGATGATAAGGATGAGTAAGTAGCTGCCACGCTTGCAGATTACTTACCTCAAAATTGAGCGATAAATTTAGCGAAGACCTCAAGAACGTACTGCACCATGTCTGGCGTAATGCGGGGGTAGACGCCAATCCAGAAGGTCTGGTTCATCACCGTGTCTGTGTTCGTCAGCTCGCCCACAACGCGGTAGTCGATGTTTTCAAAGGCTGGCTGGCGGGTGATGTTGCCGCTAAAGAGCAGTCGGGTCGCCACCTGATTGGCCTCTAAAAACTGCACCAGCTCATTGCGGCCAAAAGGCGCATTGGGCCGTACGGTGAGCAAAAAGCCAAACCAGCTTGGATCGCTGTTTGCGGTGGCCTCTGGCAAGATAAAAAATTCTTCATACGGCCTGAGCCCCTCGTACAAAAGCCGCCAATTTTGCTTACGGGCTTCGATGAAGGCGGGCAACTTGTCTAGCTGGGCCACGCCAACGGCCGCTTGCATGTCGGTCATCTTCAGGTTGTAGCCAATGTGGGAGTAAATGTATTTATGGTCGTACCCTTCCGGCAGATCGCCCAGCTGCCACTCGAACCGCTTGCCGCAGGTATTGGCGACGCCGGGGGCACACCAGCAGTCGCGGCCCCAGTCGCGGAACGATTCTAGCAGCTTTTTGAGCTGGGCATGTCGCGTGAGCACGCAGCCGCCCTCGCCCATGGTGATATGGTGCGCCGGGTAAAAGCTGACGGTAGCCAGGTGCCCAAATGAGCCAGTGAGACGGCCGTTGTAAGTGGAGCCCACCGCATCACAATTATCCTCGATCAGCCACAGGTTGTGCCGGTTAGCCACTTCCAGCACGGCATCCAGGTCGAACGGGTTGCCCAGAGTGTGAGCAATGATAATGGCCTTGGTGCGGGGGGAAACGGCCGCTTCCAGCAGCGACACATCAACATTGTATGTGCCCAGCTCAATATCTAGAAACACAGGTGTGAGCTGATTTTGCACAATTGGGTTTACGGTGGTGGGAAAACCAGCGGCTACCGTAATCACTTCATCGCCTGGCCGCAGGCGCCGCTCTCCCAGCCGGGGCGATGTCAGCGCCGACAGTGCCAACAGGTTGGCCGACGAGCCAGAGTTGCACAAAATTGCGTGCCGCACGCCCATCCAATGGGCAAACTCGCGCTCAAACTGATCGGCATAGCGGCCAGTGGTTAACCAAAATTCCAGGGAAGAATCAACCAGATTCACCATTTCGGCCGCGTCAAACACGCGCCCAGACACGGGCACCTCTGTTTCGCCGGGGGAAAACGGCCGTTGGCTGTGTTCAGCCTCGTAATACTCTTGTACCAACGCCAGAATTTGCTGGCGCAGCGCCTCGCTTTTACTCATATAGGTAGCTTATTGCAAAACAAGGATTTGGGCGAATGATTAATCAACGGTAGTCCGGGGCTTGTTGACAGAAGGCGGGGTGGTTAACGGCCGTATTCCCTTCACCATTATCTGCTCTACACGACCCAACCTGTAGAGCAAAACGCCAGCCAAAAAGGTTGCGCCGCTGTAGATAAAGTAGAACCAATGCCAGGGAAGCGCCATCAGCATAAAGCGCGGGCCACGCTTGTCCAGTAAGAATTGGTAAAATGCCCGGTTAAGCCAGATAAGCAGTATTACAGCCAGAAGCACAGACAGCCAGGCCCAAGGGGAAACCGGTGCTAAGACCAGGCTAAAAAGACCAATGAAGGCAACGGCCGTACTCAAGCGCTGTGAAAAGTTTAAGTTCAAGTCGTTGGGCGCGCCGCCACCCTGCAAGATCAGTCGCGTCCAGGGCAGTGCCCGGTCTCGCACGTCCGTAATCAGCATCTGGCGCGGGGTCCAGCGCTTCATGTGCTTTACTTGCAGCAGCTTCTCTAGCTGCACCCGATGCCCCGCTGCCTGTAAGCGATAGCCCAGTTCAATATCCTCGATGCTGGGCCGCTCGTACAGGTGCTCATTAAAGCCGCCTAATGCCAGAAAAGTGTCTCGCCGAATGGCGCCACAGCCGCTCCAAAAGGTAGAGGCATCAATTTTTGCATGCTGATGCACATAATGGTGCAGCAGGTTGCGGTATTGCGATAAGAAATTGGGAGCCAGTGGTTGATCATCGTACGAGCCAAAACAGGCAGCCAGGTCAGGATCGGCCTGCATGGTGGCAGCCACGTGGCCCACGGTGCCAGGCTGCACCACCACGTCAGCATCTATAAAAAAAAGGATGTCGCCGCGAGCAACTTGCGCACCAATATTGCGAGCCTGGGCTGGACCCAGCCGCCGCGACAGGCCCGTAATGAGCCGGGCACCATGGGCAAAAGCAATTTCTACACTATCGTCGGTAGAGCCATCTTCTACCACAATTAGCTCCCACGGCTTGTAGAGCGTTTCTTTTAAAGCAGTAAGACAGCGATCAAACAACGGCCCGCCATTGTGCACCGGAACTATCACCGAAATCATTGGTTTCATAAGGTTATTTTTGCTGGCTGTGGCGGAGATGGAGGAAAAAATTGTAAAGGAAGGCTACAGCGTATCCTGCAATAAATCCCGTCACGAATCCATAAAGAAGACCGACAATGCTGCCCCAAAAGCTTACCGTGTAGCCCAGAAAAAATTGGCCCAACAGGGCCAGATGAGGGCCGACAGGTTCCCCACCTTTGAGCAGCAGCCAGTTTGTTGCAATAAAAATGACCAACCCCAAAATCACGCCCGTTACCAAACCAGAGACGACTGCATTGAGGCGTGTCAGGCGCGTCTTGACGATTTTTTCCAGGGTGGGTTCCTCTTTTGTCATTTTCAAAAAAAAACTTTTTGGTCCCAGTTATTAACAATGTCCGGCTTCTTGCCGACAAACGTATCCAAACCCAAAAAGTTCTGTGCAATCATTAAATTGTGAACTGAGACAATGTCGAAGTGGGGAAACGGCCGTAGCCATTCTCATCACTTTCTCAGCATTTTGCTACCAGTATTAACCAATTTTATCACTTTGTGCAAGAAATTTGGCGTTAAATGTGCTCAAAAAATTGGCGCATGGCGCTCTGTTGGGCAGAACGATGCAGGCTAATTAGATACAATGCCGTCACCGCATTGCGCAAAAAAGCGTATCCCCACCCGAGCAGAAAGCCAGTAAGTACCCCATAAACCAGACCCAGCATACTGCCAACGGCCGTAACCGCATACCCCGGATAAAACTGGCTCAATAAAGTCAGCGTTTCGCCGGACGTATCACCACCGCGCAGCAGCAAAAACCAGGTTGCCAACATAAGGCCCACCCCCAGCACCATGCCTAATGACATTCCCAAAGCCAGCGGATCTAGCTTGGGCAAGGCGCCTTCCATAACCTCTTCAACGACCTGCGTTACTTCTTCCGAGTCCAGCGCCTGATTCAAAATTATCTCTTCATGGTAAGCCTGCTCTGCATTCACCAGCCACAGGTTGTTTTGCTCGCCATATAGCAGATTACGCACGGCCAGCATCCCGGTGAGCATGGCGTGGTCCTGGTTGTTATAGCGATGCAGCCCATTGCGCCCGATCGTTTGCAGATTTTCCAGCGTCGCCAGATAGGTCTTAATCGTTTCCAGGCTTTGGGCATAATCAGAATCATAAATTGGGTAGGATTTCTCCACGCGGAAAACGACGCCGTCCACAACATCTGCCTCTTCGGCCAGCCCAATCTTGGCGATCTCTCGCTTGCCCAGCGCCACCAGATCTTCATCGGGCATTGTCCAGATTTCATCCCCTTCGTTGCAAAAATATTCCAGCCCCAAGCTGGTCATCGTGGGGTCTGGTACCATGTCGGCGCTCCAATTCTTAAAGTTCTGAATGCGCCCTACCTGCACGCTGGGCTCGTGGATATAAATCCAGTTATCGGGGAATACGTTCTGCTTTTTGATGATGAGGCAAACCGTGAGGAAATCCCGATAGTGCAGCTGGTTGGCGGCCTGTAATACGTGTGGCGGCGGGGGAGGATCAAGCCACTTGAGCAGTTGGGTCACCGGCATGCTGGAGATAAAGCTGCTGCCCGCAACGGTATGGCAACGGCCGTCTCGTTCCACCGTCACCCCCGCAATGCGCTGCCCTTCTCGCTGAATGCCAACCACATTACTGTTCAGATGCACCTGTCCGCCTCGCTCGTTGATGCGGTCCTGCACGGCCGTCCACAACATGCCAGGCCCCCGGCGCGGATAATCAAATTCCTCAATGAGGGTCTTGATGGTTTGCTGTGGCTTTAGGAACATGGCGATAACGGCCGTTTTCAGCGACAAATCCTTAATCCGCTGGGCCGCCCACTCTGCCTTTAGCTCGCTGCAGGGAATGCCCCATACTTTTTCTGTATAAGATTTAAAAAATGTGTTGAACAGCCGCTTGCCAAACCGGTTGGTCACCCACTGCTCAAACGTTTCTTCTTCTTTGTACGGAAAAAGATGCCAGCGCACGTAGCTGGCAAAAATGCGCAGGCCTTCGATGGGCCCCAGGCCAAGCAGGGCATTAAACGGCTTGAGCGGATAGTGGAAATATTTACTGTCGTAATAAATTCGTGAGAGGCGCGGGCGGCGCAAAAAATCGTCCCCCAAAATCTCCCGCCAAAAGCGCTGCACCTGGGCAGACTTGGTAAAAAACCGGTGCCCGCCCATATCGAAATGATAGCCCTGATAATTTTCAGTGCGGGCAATGCCGCCTACCTTGTTGTATTTCTCTAGAACGATGGGCGTGCGCTGCTGTTTGGTAAGCTCGTAAGCGGCCGTTAACCCCGCAGGCCCGCCGCCAATCACGACTATGGGCTTGTCTGCTGGGGTTGTGTCTTGGGAATTTGTGTGCTCCTCACTGCGTATCATATTGGCGAAGCGTAGCGGGAAGCACTTACAGAGGTGCTTACAAACTGGCTTAAGGCAGTGGTACTATGGTGCTATTCAAGCGTTTGCCAGGTGTCTTGCCGTACGCAAAATACCGATGATGCTTTTAGCGTCCGGCAGACGGCCGTTCCAGGCCATCGACACCAGTTCGTCCAGAGGCATGGGAGTCAGTTCAATCATTTCATCTACATCGCCGGGAAGAGGCGCAGGGGTAAGTTCTTCTGCCAGGTAGAGCTGCATCAGCTCATCAGAGATGCCGGGGGCAGGCCAGATCTGGCCCAATTCTGTGAATTTTTCGGCACGATGGCCAGTTTCTTCGCGCAGCTCTCTTTGGGCGCAGGTGAGCCACTCTTCATTCCAGCCGCGCGTACCTGCCGGAAGTTCCAAAATCGTTTGGTCCAGCGCGTGGCGGTATTGGCGCAGCATCAGCACTTGCGGGCCATCAGCGGAGGTCCGCAGCGGCACCAGCACAACGGCACCCGGATGTTCCACGGCCGCTTTTGAGACGGTACGGCCGTTAGGCAACTGCAGCGTATCCAGCCGCAGGCGCCAGCTGTCATCTTGCTGCCACAAGGGTTTGGAAGCAATTCTTTTTACCATTGAAAGCTGACGATTAGAGATTGGAAATTATTTTAATCTCCAATCTCTAATCTCAAAAAGTATTAATTGCTCGGCGGAATTTTGATCACCTGCCCTACTTCCAGCACGTTGGGATTGGCAATGCCGTTATAGGCAGCCAGTTCATCCACCGTGAAGCCGTATTGCAGGCCAATGCGGAACAGGTTTTCCCCGGCCTGAACCACATGCGTGCGCTCTTCAGTTGCGGGGGGAACGGCCGTTGCCTGCGCCCCGGGCTCAGTTGTAGCCACCACCACTGTACCCTCGGCAGGAATAACGAGCACCTGACCTATGTCTAGTGAATCCACATTAGTCAGGTTGTTGGCCGATACAATCAGCTCTACGGAAACGTTGTACAGCAAGCTAAGCCCCGTAAGGGTATCGCCAGCCACGACCGTGTGCGTCACTTCGCCACGCGGCTCACTGGTAGCTGGCGCCGCAGTCGCTTCAGGAACGGCCGTTGCTTCCGTGGCCGGGTCTGTGGTGGCTGCGGGAGCGGTTGTCGCTACCGTGGCGGGGTCTGTTGTGGGTTGTGCATTGGGGTCTGTGGTGGGAACGGAAAGCGTGGCTGGCAAGATGGGATCGGCCGTGGGATCAGCGCTTTCAGAATTGATGGGGCGCTCGCAGGCCACTAGCGCAAGTGCTAAACAGGCCAGTGCGGGCAGCCACCAACGAGATTGAACCAGACGTTTCATAGGATTCTCCTTCTCCTACCTACTTTATTTTATGCGGGCAATGGCTTTACAGCAGGCCCATTTATGTTAAATTCGAGTAAACATAACGCAGTCTACCATAGGCCAAAATGAGCGTCAAGTGAGTGCCAACTGTATGCGATTGTCGAGAGGTGAGCCTCTATTTCGCTGCACTTTTGGGGATCAGCTATAATTTCGTGTTATGCCGTCTGAACAGCCTTTTGGTTCAAACGGTGGCGTAAGGCAGGGCAAGGTGGGTATTAATGCCCATTTGTTGTCTGGAGAGGCTAGCTACCGACGTGCTGGTATCCACCAATATATTGTCCAGGTCTTACGCCATCTACCCTGGGAAGAGGGTGAACCAACATACGTTGTCTTTACGCAACAAAAAAATTTATTTGAGGATAAACCGGGGATTACGGCCGTTTCTAGCCGCCTGTCTACTCAAAATCGCCTGCTGCGTATCTTCTGGGAGCAGGCTATCTGGCCCTGGCAGGTACGGAAGCACAATATCCAGCTGATGCACAGCATGGCATTTGTTACGCCGTTATTGTCTACTTGCCCTGCCGTCATCACCGTGTATGATCTCAGCTTTTTGCACTATCCAGAACGGTTTCCGGCTTTGCAGCGCTTCTACTTGAGCAGCCAAACACGTCGCTCCTGCCGCCGCGCTCGTCGCATCATTACCATTTCAGAGTCCAGTCGTCAGGATGTACACCGCTTTTTTGGCGTTGCGCTAAATCAGATTGACGTGGTGGTGCCTGGTGTCGATCCGGTTTATCGGCCGCTGACCGCGGCAACAGTTGCCTCCTTTCGGCAGAAGCACGGCCTGGGTCGCTTTATTTTGCACGTGGGCACGCTCCAGCCGCGCAAAAACATCCCTGTGCTGTTGCAGGCAATGGCGCGGTTAGAGAACCCAGAAGTAAAGCTGGTGTTGGTAGGCGGTAAGGGCTGGCTATACGACGATATTTTCCAACAGGTGCAGGCATTGGGCCTGGCCGAGCGGGTCATTTTTACCGGCTACGTGCCCGATGACGAACTGCCGCTGTGGTACAACGCAGCGGAACTGCTCGTCTTTCCGTCGGTCTATGAAGGCTTTGGCATGCCGGTGATTGAGGCGATGGCCTGTGGCACCCCGGTGATTGCCGCCAACAGCTCTTCTATTCCTGAAGCCGTGGGGGAGGCCGGGCTGCTGTTTGAGCCTGCTGATTTAGAAACGCTGGTGAAGCAGATGACGGCCGTTTTAACCGATACCAATTTAAAAAATAAGCTAAGTGAAGCCGGGTTAACCCATGCCCAAACTTTTTCTTGGGAGCGCGCCGGTCGTGAAACGGCCGTAGTTTACCAGCGTGCTTTCCAAAATTACTGATCGTTGGCCATAGCAACTATATAGAAACATGAGCCATCAAAGAATTCGAATTGTCACAATCTTAAGCGACCTGCTGCTGTTCAACGGCGGGTTTGCCCTCGCATATGTCATTCGCTACAGATGGCAATGGCTTCGCCCTGTCACCTTCTTAGAACCATTTTCCGATTACTTAGGGCAGCTGCTGCTGCTCAACATTTTGCTGATTTTTACTTTTGCCCAGGTGCGCGTCTGGCGGCGCAAGCGGGGCGAATTTTGGGTTGATGAGCTGTCTCGCATCACGTACGCCGTGGCGGCCGGTATTGGCTTGCTCAGCATGATCGCCTTCTTTGTGCAGCCCACACCCTTCTCGCGCCTGATGTATTTTTGGGCTTTTCTGGCCATCGTCGTGCTGATTGGCAGCGCCAGATTGCTGCGCCGTTCTGTGCTTGGCCTGCTGTACCAACGGGGCATTTTGGCTGACCGGGTGCTGGTTATAGGCTCTGGCGAGGTGGGGCGCAGCCTCATTCGCACCCTGCTAGCCCGGCCAGATTTGGGCTATCGTGCGGTGGGTTACCTGCACGATGGCCTGAGCGAGAACAATATCGGCCTGGGGCGCATTCCCAACCTGGGTACATTTACCGATTTGCAGAACACATTGGCAAAACGGCCGAAATTGCACACCGTATTCATTGCTTTGCCGGGCGAGATGTACCAGCAAATTTCCCAACTGTTGCGCCTGTGCCAGCAGCATGGCGTAAGGGCACAGGTCGTGCCAGATTTGCTCCAGTTGAGCATGAATCGCGTGGAGTTTAACAACATGGCAGGCATTCCTACGCTGGGCATCCGAGAGGTGGGCATCAGCCGGGCGCAGCAAGTGGCCAAACGCCTGTTAGATTTGGCAATCATACTGGTTGGCAGTATTCCAGCCCTGTTGACAATGGGTGTAATCGCTCTGGCAATCAAGTTAGATTCCCCCGGGCCGATAATTTACAAAGCGACCAGAGTAGGCAAAAACGGCCGTTCCTTCCAGATGTATAAATTCCGTTCCATGGTGGTGGACGCCGACCAGCGCAAGGAAGCGCTTAAACAGTTCAACCAGGCCGATGGGCCGATCTTTAAGATGAAGGACGATCCGCGAATGACGCGAGTAGGCCGCCTTATTCGCCGAATGAGCCTGGATGAGCTGCCGCAACTTTACAACGTCCTGTTGGGGCAGATGAGCCTGGTGGGGCCGCGGCCGCCGCTGGCCGAGGAAGTGGCCCTGTACAAGCCGTGGCACAAGCAGCGGCTAAGCGTCATTGGTGGCATCACGGGGCTGTGGCAGGTAAGCGGCCGTTCCGACCTGACATTTGACGAGTTGTGCCTGTTGGATATTTACTATATTGAAAACTGGTCGCTGGCACTGGACATCCGAATTTTATTGCAGACCATTCCCCACTCCCTCTTTGGCTGGGGAGCCTACTAGATTACGTTTTAGCCAATGTAAAGGGCGTTGCTGGAATGCGCAGGGAGTCGGTAAGGGGGATGTCTTGCTTAGCCAGGGCGCTGGCATATTCGGGGTGAAACTGGATACGGCCGTCTACCACCACTTCTCGATCCCAAGGATTTAACAGCAAGGCGTCACTGATGAGGCCAATGTAGTCGGGAATCTCAACACCCCAGGTATGGGCGTAGAGAACGGCCGTTTTCACCGCAGCCGCGCCCATCTCTTCTATCTTCTGCCGGGCACCAAGCAGCGTCTGGCCGGAGCTGGAAATCTCATCCACAACAAGAATTCGCTTACCACCTACCAAGGCTGGCGGTTCCAGCAGCCATCGCGGCTTGTCGTGTAGCACCACGTCATTCAGCCGACGCGTAAACCGCACTGGATATATCTCCGTGCGCAGCAGGTGGGCAATCAGCGTGCCAGGGTAAAAGCCGCCACGCCCGATAGCAATGATAATCTCTGGTGCGAATTCCGCAGCAGCCAGCGCCAGTGCCTGGCAAATACCGTGAAAATCATTCCAGGAAATGGGCCAAATGCCGTCCCGGTTGCTGTAGCTCTCTTGAACCATAATCCATCTGTGATTTGCCTACAAACGTAACAATTTAAAACTCATCGTCGGGGGCAGTGGGCTGAGCGATGTCCGTGACCTCACCGTGAAAGTTGACGGTGATGCGGAAGCCCATCATGCCCATCATGTCGCGCGCCTGGGCGGGGATACCCTGGGCAATGATTTGGTCC
>JBHIWP010000013.1:0-40814 GCA_041987425.1 Promineifilaceae bacterium (SeqCode)
TGATTTCGCCCAATGTAAGTCGGTTTGGCATTACGGACTACGGCAAATGGCGCGAGCTGGCTCAGATTGGGTATGACGCTGCGCTGGAGCCGCTGCGAATTTGGAAGGAGTCATGCGACTTTCTGTAAACGGTTAGGGCTGGATTTCTAGGCCCAGGAAGCCACGTTGGGGCTCGTCTGGGTGCGGGGCAAGCACGGCCGTTCGTACCAAAGTCACCTCGCCCCGGCGCAGCATCAGCGTCACTGTGTGCCCTGGGGCTTTGTCCGCCATCTGGCTCAGCAGCTCCTCGCCGTTCAGAATCGCCTGACCGTCTACGGCCGTAATCACGTCTCCCACCTGCACATCAATCTCCGCGGCCGGGCTGCCCGGCACAATGCCAGAGACGGTAGGCAGCTGGGTCAACAGCGGCGTGGTGGCGGTTGCATTGGCGCTGGTGGGTTCCGGCGTTTGCCAGGGCAGATCGACGATTTCCACGCCCAAAAATGGCGGCTGGGCGGCGCGAACGGCCGTCGTCTGCCGCAGCTCGCCAGCGCCATCTCGCACCAGCAGTCTGAACTCCGTACCAGCCTCCATATTGGCCAGCAGCAGCATCAGCATGTCTGATGAGACAACTGGCTGATCGTCCAGGCGCAAAATAATGTGGCCGGGTTGCAGGTTGGCCTGGGCTACTGGGCTATTGGGCAATACGGCCGTAATCAACACACCCTCATCCGCACCAGGCGTAGGCGGTAGCGGATTAGTAACCTGCCGCACTTCGTCCGAAAGAAACTGTGCGCCAGCAATAACGCCAGCGCACAGGAAAACCGCAATTGCTAAAATGAGTGCTAGGGTAAGCGCCTGTTTTTGCCCGTCAGACATGTTTGTCAGCAGAAAGGACTAGGCAATCGTAAAGTGGCCCGTGCGTTTCATGTGCTGGCTCAGAACGCTGGTAAGATCGTCCCCGTTGTTTACCATGTAGGCTACCATGCCGCTGGCTTGCAGCATGGTAAATACAGCATCAGTAGAGCGATTGCCGCCAAAGGACTCCGGATTGATGAGCACTGTGACCACGCGCAGACCACGCCGGGCCAACTGCCGGGCGGCCGTCGGCCAATTTTCTCGCGTGGTGGGCGTCACGATAATGATGGTTGTGCCACGTGGGAAAAGATGAGACTCAGCATGAAGCACGTCAGAGATGGGAACTTCCCCTTCCGCCCGCAGCACAGAAAGCGTTTCCAGCACCCGGTTCATTTGCCGCTCGCCACGATCTGGCTGCAAAATCTCATTGGTCTGCCCATATCCTAACATGCCAACGGCGCGATCGTGGCGCAAGAAATATTGGGCCAGCGAGGCGGCAACCGTCACCGTGTACTCCTCTGTTGTGGCGGGCAGACTGAACTTTTCTAAACGCATCCATTCAGGCAGGCTGCTGTAGCCCGGTTTGGGCGCAAAAGCATCTTGCCGGGGGACGATATGTCCGTAGACGGCCATATCGGGCACAATCCAGATGTCGGCCAGAGGGTCTAGCTCAAACTCTTTAACAATGAGCCGGTCACGCCGAGCCGTGCTGCGCCAGTGGATACGGCTGAAGCTGTCGCCGGGGGAATAATCGCGCACGCCAGAAGCATTGGTGGTAACGTAATGCGTGCGACGGCGCAGGGCATCACCACCGGGCAGTACGCCCAACGGCAGGGCGAACTGGTGAATTTCAAACGTCAGCGGGTAAATGACCACGTTGGTAGTTGGTACCAGGTCGCGCTGCATGGGGAAAAGGCCAAACGGATCGCTGGTTTTCAGGCGGATGGGGCCAAGCTGGTAGCGGCCGCGCTGGCGGCAGATGGTGGTCACACGCCAGCTATGGGTTTCGTTTGGCCCCAGGCCATTGACCACGTGGCTGGAGTAATGGTCGGGCAATGTGGCAAAGTCGCGCACTTCCAGCCACAGCTTGGGCACGCGGCTGGTGTTGCGCACGGTGAACCGCTCTTCCAACGGCCGTCCCACCTGAGCGCGCCGAGTGCGGGTGACTCTAGACAGATGCACCCAGTTAATATTGGCCCAAGCCCAGGCAAAGGAAATGATGAGCAGCAGGCCCAGCAGGTAGGCGACGTTGAACAAGATTTCGCGCCCGGTAACAAGACCGCCGAACAGGGCCACAACTGCCAGCAAAATAACGGCCGTACGCCGTTGCTGCCTAAATTTCATCATGGTCGGGCCTCTAAGATGTTGGCGCTTTTACCTGGGCGCCGGGCACGGGCACTCTGTCCAGAATGTCGTGGACAATGGCGTCTGGCTCAATATCCTTGATGCGGGCGGCTGGTCCCACAATGATGCGGTGGCCTAGCGCAGCCCCGGCCAGCGCCTTCACGTCATCCGGCAACACGTAATCGCGACCAAATATGGCGGCCCGGGCCTGGCTCAGGCGATACAGCGCCAGCGCCCCGCGAGAGCTGGAGCCCAGGTAAACGTCGGGATGCTCGCGCGTGCGCCGCACGACTTCGATGATGTACTCTTTCACCAGGTTGTCGATGTAGATTTCTTTGACGGCCGTTTGCACCGCCAGCAGTTCGTCCACAGAAACCGTCTGCTCAATAGACTCAATCGGGTGACGGAACTGCTGCCGGTCCAGGATGTCCATTTCCTGCTCTTTGCTGGGGTAGCCCAGGCGAATGCGCAGCAAGAAGCGGTCTAGCTGCGCCTCGGGCAGAGGAAAAGTTCCTTCATACTCAATGGGGTTTTGCGTAGCCAACACCATAAAGGGCGCTTCCAAAGGATAGGTTGTGCCGTCTACCGTCACCTGCTTTTCTTCCATTGCTTCTAGCAGGGCGGATTGGGTTTTAGGCGTGGCCCGATTAATCTCATCCACCAGCACAATTTGGGCGTGTATGGGGCCGGGGCGAAACTCAAATTCCCGGTTTTTCTGGTTAAAAACAGAAACGCCAGTTACGTCGCTGGGGAGCATGTCTGGCGTGAATTGAATACGCTGGAATTTGCAGCCAACCGATTTGGAAAGCGATTTGGCCAGGACTGTTTTGCCAACGCCGGGCACGTCTTCAATGAGAATATGCCCCTGGCACAACAGGCCCAGCACTGTAAGCTGCACGGCCGAACGCTTACCAACAATAACCTTCTCTACATTTTCTACGATGCGGTTGGCAACTGCTTCAATCTCTGCCATATACGATGCTCCTTCATAGGTGAATTTGGTGAAATTTTGGTCGCGGACGCAATTGTATCATAAACTGTAATTTAGGTGACAATATAGGGTCAATCGTTGGGGAATCGTTGAATATGCGTACGCATTTGCCCGAGTGAACATGGGGTATTTTACTGTGTCTGGTAAAAAATGGTGTGGGAATACGGCCGTTCTCATCCAGTCATAACATTTAAGTGCGAATTGCGCTTATGGGTCACATTCGTATAATATTTCTCGTTGCGTTTTTCTGATTTCTGCACCCAATAATTGCAAGAGGCAAACATGGCAGCCAACCTCACAAAAATATCCAAATACCTGAGCTTTGTTCTACGGCATCGTCCAGAAGCCATTGGTTTGACATTAGATAGCAATGGCTGGGCCTTAATAGACGAGCTCATCAGTAAAACCACGCAGTATCAACTGACACCGGAACTCATTGCCACGGCCGTGCAAACCAACGACAAGCAGCGTTTCAGACTGAGTGAAGACGGCCGTAAAATTAAAGCCAATCAAGGCCATTCCATTGAAGTCGATCTGGACCTGGAGCCGGTCGAACCGCCTGAACAGTTATATCACGGGACGGCCGTTCGCTTTATCGCCAGCATCCAAAAAAATGGCCTGCAAAAAATGAAGCGTCATCACGTTCATTTATCTGAATCCGCTGCCGTGGCAAAAAACGTGGGCAGCCGCTATGGTAAACCCATTATTTTATCAATTGCTGCCCGGCAGATGGCTCACGATGGCTTTCGGTTTTACAAGACGGTCAACAATGTCTGGCTGGTGGACCAGGTACCCTATAAATATATCAGCACTTTGGATGAGAGCTGACGCTAAACTTCGCGAGTTTGACTTTAACGAAGAGAATTGTCAGGCAGTTTCCAATTTACATCACGTGGCCCCGCCCAATTGTGCATGTGATGCCCTAACAGGGTGAAGTAAAGCGAACTCCGCCCATTTGTAATACATTTTTGGTGCCGCCGTATAATGCAGTGTAAACAAAAGTAAGCGGACGGCCCTATGACAGCACCAGCACAAACCTTCAACACGACAACGGTAAAAAGTGAGCAGGATGAATGGGAGCAGCTTTATCGCACCGAGATGCCCCGCATCTACAACTTCTTTCGCTATCGCTTGCAAAATGACCAGACGGCTGAAGACTTAACGGCCGTTACCTTCGAAAAAGCGTGGCGGCAGCGACAGCGCTACCAAAAAAGCAAAGCCAGCGTCACCACCTGGCTCTTTGCCATCGCCAAAAACGTAGCCATAGATCATATGCGTCAGCAACAGCTGCAGGCGGAAATGAGCGAAAAGCTTCCGGCCGATCATCCGTCCCCCGAAGAGCAATTACAAGAAAAAGAGCATCTTCTCAAGCTCCGGCAGCTGCTCGATGGCCTGCCTGAGCGTGAACAAGAAATCGTCGCCCTGAAGTTTGGGGCAGGTTTAAACAATCGTGAAATCGCGCGCGTCACGAAACTTTCTTCAGCCAACATTGGCATCATCCTCTTTAGGACGGTGCGCAAATTACGTCGCCAATGGGAGGCAACAAATGAGAAATAAATTTTTGACTCAATTTAGACAGGAACCTGATACTTCTTTTGCCGATGGTTTGTGGTGGCGGCTGCGGCAAATTGCGCCAGAAACGGCCGTAACGCCCGAACCCATGCGCCAACCTCGTCGCTATCGCCTGGCAGTCGCCGTGGTTGCCCTACTCTTTCTTTTGCTAGCTGGCTTTTCGCCAGCGGTGCGGGCACAGATCGATGGCATTTTGCAGCAGATAGGTGAACAGTGGTTTAAGGAAACGGCCGTTTACCCTGGTGCAGACGATGAGAATGTGACCATTATCGCCAACGAAATGCTGATCGGTGAAGAAGCGCAACTTTTAGAGGATGCGCGTCGCCGCCTCAGGCTCAATTTCCATTTGCCAACGGCATTGCCAGAACGTTTTACCATTGTCAATGAGGTTACTTATAGCGACGTCGCTGGCCCCTCGGCCATGTTCCGCTGGAGCGACTCCCAGTCCTATTATGTGCTTGTTCTGACGGTTAGCCGGGCTAATCCACACATGAACTGGGTGGTCGGCGAAGGCAGCCTGGAAGAAGTGACGATAAACGGACAGCCAGCGGCACTCATTACTGGTGGTTGGAACGCAGATACACAAGAATGGGATGATGCTGAAGGCGCTAAAGAACTGCGCTGGCGAGATAACGGCGTCGCTTACAGTCTTACCATGTTTGGCAATGTGCTCACAGAAGAAGCGTTCTTCGCCATCGCCGAGTCGATTGAATAGCGAACAAGGAATTTGCTGCAAATAGCGCACGGCCCAAAACGGCCGTGCGTTTTTGCGTTTAGTGCATAGGCGCTGCCCTTGTGTCAGAGCGTTGCAGGCTGTAGGGTCCGGCCCCGGCCCGTGATCGCCACGCCAAGCAGCAACCAGCACGCGCCAGTGATGGCAGAATGCAAAAAAGGCGTTGCATATTGCGGCGGCAGAAAAGCCGGCACGCCAAACCATTCCATTGGGAGGCTGAGAATAACGGTCAGACCCAGCAGGAGTGGTAACAGGTTCCAACGAGGTAGCAGCCGATTTCGCAGCGCATCAATCCCAAAAAAGATGTATCCAATTCTGATGCTGAGTAAACCGGCTACCGCCGCGTAGTTTACCCAAAGGTGTGGCCCGGCCTCGGGTGCTGCTCCACTCAAGAGAATATTTGTGAGTAGCGAAACAATTAAGCCGGTTGCTCCGGCAACGCTCAGGGCCAGTCCAAGCCTGCCAGCCGTGCCTGCGGATTGGTGAAAGCGCAGGCGGGTGCCAATCACGGCAAAGAGCATCGGCACAAAGGATAAAAAGAGGGGAATTGCAATTAAGCCCAAGAACGGTTCGTTACCGTCCAGCCAGAATTGGAACACAAAGTCGCCGATAGACGACATCAGCCATAAGGCGCCAACCAGGATAGTCAGCGGGCCAGCCCACGTACTCAATCTTGGTTCCGACATGGTGATCTCTCCTTGTCGCGCCCACTCTTTGGGCGCCGATTTTACCAAATCAAGCACGGTATGGGCCCACAGGGCCAAAAGACCACCTGCACCTTTTCGCTGGTAAGCTGCATGGCAGGCGTCGCGAAAGGCCAGGCGCATTTGTCGGCCAAAAGCTGCCCGAAATTCCTTAGGGTAGAGATAGAGCAGCGCCTCGTACAGCCGTTCAGATAGCAGTAACCTGCGGCGCATTTTTATGCCTCGCCCAGAATCTGTTTCCCCTGGATGACTGCCATTGCCTGAGCGATGCGCGCCGCTTCGGCACTGAGCACGCGCGTGCCAAAGTCCGTTAGCGTATAGTAGCGCCGTCGTTCATCGTCCGGGTCAGGGCGCTCCTCTGTCTCCTCAATTAGCTTGGCGTCGATCATGCGACGGATCGAACCATATAGCGAGCCGATTCTAATCTGCATCTGGCCCTGCGTTTCCTCTTCGACAGCCTTCATGATTCCGTACCCGTGCTTCTCACCATCGGCCAGCGCCAGCAGCATGTGGAATACAGTGGGTGTCAGGGGCAGCAATCGTTGAATATCCTCGCTCATAGATCTCTCTCTTCTTGCCCGGCAGCTCTAAATATATTCGTTGCGATTATACTCGTCACGAGTATACAGGGCAATCAGGTGTGGTGTCAAGAGTGTTTTACAGTTCGTGCGGCCCACCGTCTCCGTGTTGAAATCACTACTTTTGATCTAACTATGTTCTGGCTTATAATCTGTAGAGTGCCGCAAGGGGGTGCAATTCTACTTTAAAGTATTCGTTTGGGCTCCCGGCTCCTGGATCATCTTAAATATTGCGCTACTATTGGGCAATTCTATCTATCAATATGGAGGGAAAATGAAGCGTTTCACCATGCTTTTGACAGTGCTTGTTCCACTATTGAGTCTAGCAATTTTATTTTATATTACATCTTTACAAACAAGTGCATCGTCGCTTGGCAGCGGAACTATGATTACAGTGAACAGCACGGCAGATTTGCCTGACGTTGCTCCGGGTAACGGTATTTGTGAAACGGCCGTTGGCAATAATGAATGCACGCTTCGGGCAGCCATTAACGAAGCCAATGCCCTGAGCACAGATGATACCATTGCTTTACCTGCAAATAACTACACCCTAACTTATGCACTTGCTCCTGGTTTCGAAGGCGTTGATTTAGAAATCACGGACGATCTGACAATCGTTGGCGAAGACGAGCAGAACACAGTTGTTTCCTCTGATACTTCTGTAGGTATTTTCCGCATTAGTAGCGCAGTTACCGTCACGTTACAGGATTTTACCGTTAGGGACGGCCAGATATATTCTAGTTTAGGGCATCATGGTGGGGCCGCCGTTCAAAATAACGGGGGCAACATCCGGCTAATAAACATGCGGTTGTTGAATAATACAGCAAACAGTATTGGCAGTGGCGCTATTCTAAACCGAAACGGTGGCACAATCACAATTGAGAACAGCATCATTGCTGCCAATACCGCTTTATCAAGTGGTGGGATTACCAACGAAGGCAACAGCTATATGGCAATCGTTGGCTCTACTATTGAAGATAACGCTGCTGGAGATGGCGGTGGTATTGTAAACAGTGGCACTCTGGAGCTTATCGATAGTATTGTCCGTGATAATAACGCGACAAGCACAAGTGCTTCTGGTGGTGGCATTAGAAATTTTGGCGTGCTGACAATCACACACAGTATGGTGATAAGCAATACAGCAAGCGGTGGAGGTGGTTCATACGGCGGCGGCATCCGAAATTTTGCCGATGCTCAGATGTTGTTGCAAAACAGCACGGTCGCCTACAATACAGCCAGCCAGGGCGGTGGGATTAACAACTCGGGAAATATGCAGATTATCAACAGCACCATTAGTAATAATTCCATCGGGGCAGGAATTTACCAGAGTGGAACAACGGCCGTATTTACTTTAACGAATTCTACCGTCACTCAAAATGATTGGCATAACATTACATTTTCTGGTTCGTTTACTGACGGATTTTGGTTGCAGAACAGCATCGTTGCGAATCCGACAGGCGGCAATGATTGTTCATCTGCCTCAACAATAATCGTCTCGTTAGATCACAACCTGGATAGCGACGGCAGCTGTAATCTTGATCAGCCCAATGATTTACCAGCAATGGACCCCTTTTTAGAGGTTTTGGGTAATAATGGGGACACAACTTTGACACATGCGTTGACTCCCCTTAGCCCAGCAGTTGATGCGGCAAATGATCTTGTTTGCCCTGAAACCGATCAGCGTGGTGTGTCGCGGTCGCAAGGACTACATTGCGATATTGGCGCATATGAATCGCCTTATTTGGCCAGTCAGCACAAAATTTTCCTGCCGATGATTTTTAAAGAAGATAGCTAGCAGAGGTGAGATTACGGCCGTATATGCCCATCCCCAATACAGACCCACTTATAGGTTGTTAACTCTTCCAGCCCCATCGGGCCGCGGGCGTGCAGCTTTTGGGTGCTGACGGCCACTTCGGCTCCCAGGCCAAACTGCCCGCCGTCGTTGAAGCGCGTGCTGGCATTGACGAACACGGCCGAACTGTTCACCTCATTCACAAACTTTGTAGCGTTGTGCCAGTTGTTCGTCACGATGCTGTCGCTGTGTTCCATGCTGTGGGCGTCGATGTGGTCAATGGCCTCATCCAGCCCCATGATTTTCACGCCTAGAATCAAGCTCATCCACTCGGTGCTGAAATCGTCTGGTCCGGCAGGAACCACTTTGGCCCCATGGCCATTCTGGCTCAGAATGTCTAGGGCGCGGCCAGCGGGGCGCAGCTCTACCTTGTTTTGGGCCATGCGCTGTGCCATCCTGGGTAGGAACTCATCGGCGATGGCTGGATGCACCAGAACCGTGTCCAGCGCATTGCAGACGCTGGGGCGCTGCACTTTGGCGTTCTCAATGATGTCAAGAGCACTCTCAAGATCGGCGCTCTCATCTACAAAAACGTGGCAAATGCCGATGCCGCCAGTGATGACCGGAATGGTGGCCTGCTCGCGGCAGAGGCGATGCAGCCCGGCCCCGCCGCGCGGAATAAGCATGTCGATGTACTGGTCTAGACGCATCATTTCGGCCACGAGGGCGCGGTCCGGGCTGTCGATGTACTGCACGGCCGTCTGCGGCAGCCCCACTTTTTCCAGCGCCCCCTGAATCACGTTGACCAGTGCCAGGTTACTGCGCAGCGTTTCGCTGCCGCCGCGCAAAATAGCGACGTTGCCCGTCTTCAGGCACAGCGTGGCGATGTCGATGGTGACGTTGGGCCGCGCTTCGTAAATGACGCCCAGCACGCCTACGGGGATGCGGCGGCGGCTTAGGCGCAGGCCGTTGGGCAGAACGCGGCTGTCAAATTCGCTGCCAACCGGGTCCGGCAGACCCACTACGCTGCGCGTGTCGGCCGCCAGGCCAGCCATGCGCGCTTCGGTCAGCAGCAGGCGATCCAGCAACCCGTCGCTTAAGCCTTTTTTACGGCCGTCTTCAATATCAACTGCGTTTTGGGCTAATACGGTTTCCGTCTGCGCTTCCAGTTCATCGGCAATAGCCAGCAGGGCCTCGTTTTTTTCATCTGTTGTCAACGTGGCCAGTACGCGCCCCGCCGCCTTGGCTGCCTTGCCCATCGCTACTAAATCAGTCATCATTTTCTCCCTTCAGTCAATGAAATTGGAGAGCCAGCGTTTTTCAATCTCCAATCTCACTTTACAACAAAATCAAATCATTCCTATGGACTACGACCGGGCCGTAGGCATAGCCCAGCTGGGCCTCGATTTGGTCGGAGTGCAGTCCAGCAATTTTCTGCAAATCATCACTTGCGTAGCGGGCAATGCCCCTGGCTAATTCTTGTTGGCCTGGCCCTTCGATGCAGATGGTGTCTCCCCGATAAAACGTGCCGGTAACGGCCGTAATGCCAGCGGGCAGCAGGGAACGGCCGTTGTCCAGCAAGGCGCGGGCTGCACCTTCATCTATCATCACGCAGCCTTTTGGCTTGCGCCCGGCAAAAATCCAGCGCTTGCGGTTTTCCAGGGGATTTTCTAGAGCGGGGAAGCGCGTGCCCACAGATTCGCCATTCACGATGCGGGCAATAACGTTCGGCGCGCTTCCCGCCGCAATCACCACATCCGCACCAGCCCGGCGAGCCACATCGGCTGCCTGCAATTTGGTAGCCATGCCGCCAACGCCCAGCCCGCTGACGCTGGCCCCGGCCAGGGCTTTCACAGCTTCATCAATCTTGTTCACTTCTGGTATTAGCTGGGCGTCGGGGTCTTTGCGCGGATCGGCCGTAAACAGGCCGGGCTGATCGGTCAGCAGCAAGAGCAAATCTGCTTCTGCCAGGGTCGAAACCAGTGCAGAAAGATTGTCGTTATCACCGACTTTGATTTCCTCGGTGGCTACGGCGTCGTTTTCATTGATAATGGGCACGATGCGGTTCTCTAACAGCGTGTGCAGCGTGTCGCGGGCATTCAAATACCGCCGCCGGTTGGTGACGTCGGCGCGTGTGAGCAATATCTGGCCCACATGGATGCCGTAGATCTCAAAATAGCGTTCCCACATTTGCATCAGGCGGCTTTGACCAACGGCGGCAAACATCTGCTTATTGGTGACGGTGTTGGGGATGTCTGGGAAGTTCAGGCGGTGTCGGCCCACCGCAATGGCTCCAGAGGTGCAGATGATGATGTCCTTTCCCAGGCGATACAGCTCGGCACATTGGCGCACCAGCTCAACCATGTGAGGATGATCCAGCTTTGGCGTGCCACCAGTCAGCACGCTCGTGCCTAATTTGACCACAATTCGTCGATACATGACATTCCTGCTTGCCTGCCTTTCCTGTAGCTGTTTCGCTACCGCACGCGGCTTTAGCTTTAATTCGGCCGTTTCCATTTTGTTCGTCATCCTACTGCTTGCTGGATTTATTGTTTATGCCAATATAGCTCTACGGTACTGATTATTTCTTACGTGTGTGATTACGCCGGGCAGGTAAATTGTGGCTTTTTGGGCCAAACCTCTGCATACTTAAAGTATTATCTAACTATTGCGCAGATCGTTTCGCTTTTCTTCTGCGTTTTCCGCGTACTTTGCGGCTAAGTTTAACAGGAGAGTGTTAAATGTCAGGATTAAGTCATTTACCTGCCGGTGTTATTACCGGCGATCAGGTTCAAGAGGTTTTCGCCCATGCCAAGGCCAATCAATATGCCCTGCCTGCGGCCAACGTTGTGGGAACCAACAGCGTGAATGCCGTGCTGGAAACGGCCCGCGATGTTAACGCTCCCGTCATTTTGCAATTTTCTAACGGCGGTGCCAGCTTTTTTGCCGGTAAGGGATTGAACAATGACGGCCAAAAAGCGGCCGTTGCCGGAGCTGTCTCCGGCGCGCACCACGTGCACCAGGTTGCTGCTTTATACGGCACCCGGGTCATCTTGCACACCGATCATGCGGCAAAAAAGCTGCTGCCCTGGGTTGACGGTATGCTAGACGCCGGTGAAGCCTTTTACAAAGCCAATGGTATTCCCCTCTATAGCTCTCACATGCTGGATTTATCGGAAGAGCCAATTGAGGAAAACATTGAGATTTGCCAGCGTTACCTGGAGCGCATGAGCAAAATGGGCATGACGCTGGAAATTGAGCTGGGCATTACTGGCGGTGAGGAAGATGGTGTAGACAACACTGACGTAGATAGCTCGCGCCTGTACACGCAGCCGGAAGAGGTGGCCTACGCCTACGAACAGCTTATGAAGGTGAGCGATAAGTTCACCGTTGCCGCCGCATTTGGCAACGTACATGGCGTTTACAAGCCGGGTAACGTGCAGCTACGGCCGATTATTTTGCACAATTCGCAGGTCCACGTGCAGGAAAAGTTTGGCACGGCCGAAAAGCCGATCAACTTCGTTTTCCACGGCGGTTCCGGCTCCAGCCCAGAAGAAATCGCTGAAGCAATCTCCTATGGGGCCATTAAAATGAACATCGATACCGACCTACAATGGGCCTTTTGGGATGGCGTGCGCCAATATGACCAAAAGCACCACGGCTATCTACAAGGCCAGATCGGCAATCCAGATGGTGAAGATCAGCCGAACAAGAAGTTTTACGATCCCCGCAGATGGCTGCGCGTAGCAGAAGATTCCTTCCGCGCCCGCCTGAAGCAGGCGTTTGAGGATTTGAATAATATCAATCGTTTGGCATAGAAATTGGAGACTGGAGATTACAGGCTAAAAAATCTCCAGTCTTTGATCAAGCGCATGACAAAGTGGATTGGTGTCGTTGGTGGCGTGGGGCCTTTTGCCGGAATTGATTTGTTAGGGAAGATTGCGGCGCAAACGGTGGCCGATAAAGACCAGGATCACTTTACGGTTTTGAACTGGTCGCAGCCGGGCCAGATTGTGGATCGAACCGAGTTTTTGCTGGGGAAGGTGGCTCAGAATCCAGCATTTGCTCTGGCGCAGCAGGTGCAGCAGTTGGCAAAAATGGGCGCTGGCGTGGTGGGTATCCCCTGCAACACGGCCCACGCGCCGCGTATCTTTGACCAAATTCGGACGGAGCTTGAAACGGCTGGATATAATGTTGTGCTGCTGCATATGATTGAGGAAGTCGGCCGTTTTTTGCAGGATCAGCTGCCCGGGGTCAAGAAAGTCGGTGTGCTTTCCACAACGGGCACCTACCGGGCTGGCGTTTATCCGTCTGTGCTGGAGCCGTTGGGATTTACGGCCGTTCTACCCTCGTCCCCCCTGCAAACCGAAAAAATCCATCCGGCCATCTATGATCCAATCTGTGGCATTAAAGCGTGCGGTGTTGTTACAGAGCAGGCGCGCAATAGCTTGCTGTTGGGCCTGGATATGCTTAAAATCGCCGGAGCCGAGGCTGTCATTTTGGGCTGTACGGAACTGTCTCTGGCGGTCCCTGAACTGACTGACGCTGGCCTTCCCCTCATCGATCCGACCCTAATTTTAGCCCGCGCCCTCATCCGCGAAGCAAATCCCGAAAAATTGAAGTCGCTGTGATGTTTGTCTTCTGAGCGTTTCTGCTTTTGATGCACTGGAGAAAACCATGCCCCGGATTCGAGAGCTAGGTATTTATGAAAGCCGACTGCCCACTGGCCCACACAACGCAATTACCGACGTGGCGGGCGTGGCTGTGGGTCACTTTACTTTGATAGAGGGGAAAGGAGCGTGGACAGGCAATGGACCGTTTCGCACGGGCGTAACCGTGATTTTGCCACACAAGGGAAATTTGTATGAAGAAAAGGTAGTAGCGGCCGTTCACGTCATCAACGGCTTTGGCAAGGTGGCCGGATTTGAGCAGGTGCGTGAGCTGGGCCAAATCGAAACGCCTATTGCGCTTACCAGCACCCTAAACGTGCCCCGCGTGGTCGATGCCTTGATGACGATTGCCATTGAGCAGAACCCATACATCGGCCTGGGTTTTGCCGCCACAGGGCGGCAAGGCTACGCCAGTGTAAATCCTGTGGTGGGTGAAACGAGCGATGGCTTCTTAAGCGACATGCAGGCGCGGCCGATTGGCTTGGCAGAGGTGCGGGCAGCGCTGGCAGATGCTGCTACAGGTCTGGTAGCAGAAGGTGCGGTTGGCGCAGGCACGGGGACAAGCTGCTATGGCTGGAAAGGTGGTATTGGCACTGCTAGTCGGGTGCTAGAGGTGCAAGGGCAAAATTTTACCGTGGGCATGTTGGTGCAAAGCAATTTCGGCCGTCCAGAAGAACTGACGATCGCTGGGGTGCCCGTGGGCTTGCATTTGCAGCCGCCATCTTCACCTGGTCGGCAGGAGGATGGTTCGATCATGATTGTTTTGGCCACAGATGCGCCGCTGGACGCCAGACAGCTGGGCCGTCTGTGCCAGCGGGCGGCATTTGGCCTGGCGCGAACCGGCAGCACCTGTCACGGAGGCAGCGGTGACTTTGTCATTGCCTTCAGCACCGCTAACCGAATACCGGACCGGCCAGAAAAATTGATTGTGGAGGAAACGGCCGTCTACGAACAACCTGTCATGAGCCTGTTTTCTTTGGCCGTTATCGAGGGTGTGGAAGAAGCGATCTACAATAGCTTGCTGATGGCCCACACGGTAGTGGGGCGAGATGGCAACACGCGTTATGGTTTACCGGCTGGAACGGTGGTGCATTTAGTGCGGCAACACGGTGGTGGGGCAAAAAGAAACCCCGGAGAGTGACAGTAGACCTGGAATAGCGCAAGTTTCAGCAGCCTTATGTTAGTGAATCTCATCGTGGCCAATGACAGGTGTTGGCTTCCTGGGAAATTATCTATGCGGAAGCAAGCAGGCTCACGAGTGGAGATTTCAAAAGTGCCTATTCCCTGGCCAATCTACCGTTTCATCCGGGGTGATATGGCTCTGTTGTGCTGCATTATAAAGAACTGGGGGAACGGCCGTCAATCGTTCCCACCTTAAAATTTGTTGCAGATGCACCTATTTTGCCGCTTTTGCACATTTAGCTGTCATTTCGGTCAATTGCCTGCTGGGTGACTCTGTTAATCTCCTCCAGTGAGGCGCCTCGCGCCCGTTCCAGCCGCGCCACCCGCTTCTGAAACTGATTCAGCGCATAATCAATAAACACCGACTCTTGCAGACCAAAAGGCATTGCCTCGTAGGCCGCGAAGGCATCTCCTACCACGCCCAATGCTGGGGGCAACAGTTCATTCATCGTTTCTTCCAGCACATCCCACAAGCTATCGTCAGCAGCGACCAGGCGCGAGAGAAGGAAAATGCCATAAGCAATATGGCGCGATTCATCCTGCTGCAGCAGCCGGATGCCTTGCCGCACGCCCGGCAGAATATCATGCTCCTCCATGACGGTAAAATAGGCGTGGTACCCCGTCTCTGCCAGCACGCCTTCGACGATCATGTTGTAGGTGACTGAAGCGCGCACCTGGGCTGTAGCAGAGGCGTCTGCTTGCAGCGCGCGCAGGGCCTGAGGCAGCGCCTGGTAAAAAATAGCATGGTAATTTTCGGTATGATAATGGCTCAGGTCTGGTTCTGCCTGCACCACTTCGACCAAAAAGCGGTTGAAAAAGTCGGTGTGCTTGGCCTCTTCAAACAAAAAAGTCGTGAGAAACATCTCTTCTTCCAGACGCCCCTCCTGGGCAATGGCCAGAATGAGCGGCAGCAGATCGAGCGTCACGGCTTCTTCACCCGCCTGGAACATTGCCGTCAGGCGCAGCAGCAGGTCTTGCTCTGATGGACTTAGCTTCTGCCAATCTAGCTTGTCTTGGGTTAGATCGATGTCGCTGGGATTCCAAATCCCCAGCCGCTTAGCCTTTTCATAGAGGCGCATGGGGGGAATGTGCCGCTGCAGGCCGGTGCTGGTGGTGAGAAATTGCTGGTGGGTCATAAAACGCTCCTTTATGAGAGTTGGTCAAGTTTGCAAAGTTGACCTACGATTAGTTTACCTTGTTGTGACTCATCACAAAAGAAACCGTTCTGTATAGGAAGCTGTCATCAACTGGAGGAAATTATGACCCCGATTGCCCCTGGTTCTCATATTGACCATTTGCTGCGCCAGACGCGGATGCACCACATGCAGCTCAGCTCTATGGCAGATGTGAAGGCAAATATCATGCTAACGCTTGCGGCCGTGGTAACAACGTTCTCGATCGGTTACCTGGATGACCCAAAACTGCGCTGGCCGGTGATTGTGCTAATTCTGTTCTGCATGGCTACCGTCTTTTTTGCTGCTTATGCGGTCATGCCTAAGCTCGATTTTGACTATCGGCCGGAAATAAAAAATCCAGACTGCAACGTCCTTTTTTTTGGCAACTTTATGAACCTGGATTACGAATCCTACCAGGAGATTATGGTAGAGGTAATGAAGTCGCCAGAAAATACCTATGAAGCTCAGATACGGGAGGTATATGAGCTGGGCGCATACCTGGGGCATCAGAAGTATCGCTTTGTGCGGCTGGCATACCTATCGTTTCTTAGTGGGTTGGTGAGCGGCAGTATGACGCTGGTTATCGTGGAACTTTTTCGATTTTGGCGGTAACGGCCGTTTCCTTTCAGCCTCTGTTCAATTTGCTAATTCAAACTCACCTGCATACAATTCGAACGGTTCATTCCATTAAAAGAGGCGTTACACGGATGGGTAACTGAGTCCTGAAGGGCTGTTCGTTACCCATTATTCTTTGTTATAAGCTGTAACGGGAGTGGATTGGAGGATTTTAGTGAATCGAAAACGACAAGATTTTTACCTATGGTTGCTGCTGGCCGGGTTGCTCCTGGGGCTAACCGCCTGCCAGAGTGAACCAGAAACGCCGGAGGCGGACGTGCAGGCAACGGTGGATACGGCCGTGTCCCTCACCGTGACTGCCCAGGCTCCCACAGCTACCGCCATTGAAGTGGCCCAGGCCACCGAAGAGCCAACGCTGCCGCCGGTTCCCACGCAGGCAATAGAAACACCGACCATAGCCGCCACCGTACCCCCGCCACCAACCAGCACCCCCCCACCGACCAGTTCGCCTGTTCCTACAGAAACAGTAGAAGCGACGGAAACGGCCGTTCCAACTGACATTCCCCCCACGACTGCGCCCGTCAATACCCAACCGCCACCACCACCAACCACACCGGCTGAGCCTGTTTTGGGCGGCAACCTGTTGGTCAACGGCTCCTTTGAGGATGGTTGGTACAACATGTTTGGCGCACCGGAGTTCCAGCTGCCCAACGGCTGGGTAATGGAATATGATTCTGGTGCCACCGGGTTTGGCGGGCAGCCGTGGGACATCTGGTTCCCACCCGAAACGCGCGTGTTGCCTTCCTTCCAGCTACCCGAAAACGAGCGCGGCTTGTTTATCCGGCACGGCGACTACACAATTAAGGCGTTTAAAGGCAACGGACCAATCAGCTTGCGCCTGCTGCAAGATATTGCTTTGCAGCCGGGAACCTACGTCTTTACCGTGTATATTTTTCCAGACCTCGTAACCAGCTACGAAGGCGGCAAGCAGTTCTCTGGCGACCCCAATGCAGGAGAAGTGCGCTTTATATCGCCCAGTGGCGGTACGGGCTGGCTCACGTTTGCTCGCTTTGGCGTGTGGGGCACATTCCAGCACACCTTCACCATTGATTCGGCCCAAACGGTGCGCATTGGAGTGGGAATGCGTGGACGCTATGCGCTGGCCAGCAACGGATTTTTCATTGACGATTGGTCTTTACAACGAATTGAGAATTAGGTTATGAAGTTAGGAATTATTGGTTTGCCCAGCAGCGGCAAGACAACAATCTTTAATGCCCTCACCAAGGGCGATGCGCCAACGGGGCAAAGTATGGGCGGCCGTTTTGACGTGCTAACGGCCGTTGTCGATGTATACGATGAGCGGGTGGATGTGTTGACCAACATGTTCAATCCTAAGAAGACCACCTTTGCCAAAATCACCTACACCGACGTAGCTGGCATCAAGAAAGGGGCCAACGAGGGCGGCGGCATGAGCGGCGAGCTACTCAACCACCTTTCGGGGCTGGATGGCTTTGTCCATGTCGTGCGCGCCTTTGAATCGGACCTGGTGCCGCATCCCGACGGCACCGTCGATGCCGTGCGCGATCTGGAAATCTTGGATACCGAATTTCTGCTGAACGATCTGGGCGTGGTCGAGCGGCGCATCGAAAAGATCGAGGACGGCCTGCGCAAGGGGGCAACGAAGGACAAAGGGGCGGCCCAGGCAGAACTGGCGCTGTTCCAAAAGCTGAACGAAACGCTCAGTGAGGAACGGCCGTTGCGCACCCTTGATCTCACCGATGAGCAGGAAAAAATGCTCCGCGGCTACGGTCTGCTCACCCTTAAGCCTACTGTCGTGCTGATCAACATTGGCGATGACCAGGATGAAGTCCAGCTTGACTATGACCACGCACAGACCGTAGTGGCGAACCTGCGCGGTAAGCTGGAGATGGAGCTGTCGCAGCTGAGCGCCGCCGGGGATACCGAATCGTTGGAAATGTTCATGGAGGAGTACGGCGTCACCGAGCTGAGCCTGGATCGCGTCATTGGTCTGAGCTATGACTTGATGGGGCTGCACTCATTTTTTACCGTGGGTGAAGATGAAGTACGGGCCTGGACGATACAGCGGGGGGCAACGGCCGTAGACGCCGCCGCCGCCATTCATACCGATTTAGCCAAAGGATTTATCCGCGCCGAAACTGCAGCCTACGACGATCTGGTGGGGCTTGGTGGCCTGCCACAGGCCCGCAGCGCCGGTAAGCTGCGCCAGGAAGGCAAAACCTACATCGTGCAGGATGGCGATGTGATTAATATCAAGTTTAACATCTAAGATTAATAAGTGTGCGAAGAAGTTATGGATTCGGATTTGATTAAATATGCCAATGAAATTGACGCATTCGTAGAAGACTCGACTTCTCGAATTGGTATCGCGATAGTGACCGGCCCAGACGAGGCATTTTTCGTCGCTACAAAAGATGGGTTTTTACGATTGGCGGCAGCACTACTTCGATCCGCGAGTACACTTTCGTCGCACGAAACAAAGATTAATCCTGAACTCGTAGTTAGCTGGCAAAACGAAACTTACGGATTATTTGATGCGGTTTCGGAGATCTCAATAGTATCTGAATGTCGAGTGTCAGATCAAGCGGACGTACGGCAGGTACTCCTTTATTTTCAAAGCTTATCACCTCAAGGTTGAGCAAAAGACCCAAACTGACTGGTTGATTTTTCTTTGGTTGGGAATATGCATTTAATAGCAGTAAAAAAAAGAGTGTACTGGATTGGCTTTGGTCTGCTATTTTTGCTGGCGGCTTGCGGCGGCGCAGAAGAAGTGCCGACGCCAGCCGCAACGATGGTCCTGCCTACCCAGGTTCCGGCTGTAGAATCTGCAGCAACTGAAACCGCGCCACCAGTGCCAACGGCCGTTCCTACCAGCACCGCAACCCAGATCCCCGCCGTTACCCCGGTCGAGTCGCCAACCGGAACGGCCGTTCCGCCAACCAACACGCCAATTCCCGGCAACAGCAGCCAACTGCCCAGCTATGCCGTCGTGTTTGTGGAGCCAAATGACGTGCTGAACGTGCGCGCCGGTCCCGGCGTTGGCTTTAGCATTGCGGGTACGCTGCCGCCCAACGCTACTGACGTGCATATTACCGGCAGCGGCCAGCTTGTGGCTGGCTCCACCTGGGTGCCCGTACGGCGTGGCGAACTGGCTGGCTGGGTAAACAGCCGCTTTTTGACAGAGCACGTGACCGATGATGTCTTTTGTGGGAATACGGCCGTTTTGCAGCTGCTGGATCGTTTGGAAACGGCCGTGGCTAACCAGGACGACGCGCTCTTTGCCCAGCTTATTCATCCAGAGCGCGGCCTGCGCGTGCGCCTGCTCTGGCACGAGGCTGAAACGCGTTTGGATAATCAGGGGCTGTTTAGCGATCCAGTTAGCTACAGCTGGGGCGCAGCGGCAGGCAGCGGCGAAATAATCACGGGGACGCCTGCGCAAATTCTGCTGCCGCGCCTGCAAACCGATTTTGTGCAGGCCACAGAATCCGCCTGTAACGAGATTTTGCACGGCGGCACGGCCGGGATTGTGGTATTGCCCGATTTATATGCACCGCTCAACTACTACTCGGTGTATCGCCCTGGCACGGAGGAGTTTGCTGGACTGAACTGGGGATCGTGGGTGGTTGGCCTGGAACGTTGGCAAGGGCAATATTACCTTAGCACGCTGGTTCATTTTCAGTGGGAACCCTAATGATTCAGAAGATACTGCGCACCCTAATCCTAGAACGGGCCGGGCGAAAATGGACTATGTCCCGTTGGGCCGAAAAGCTAACAGTCAGCGGCGAGGCCATCAGCAATCGGCTGGAAAAATTGCCCGACAGCGAACAAAATCGCCGCGTTTTGAGCCACATTATCGGCATTGAGCTGTGGGGTCAATCTCGCCTCCGCGTCGGCCTGGGAGAGCCATTCACTGACGAGGAATACAACAGCTACCGTCCGGCGCGCAGCCGCAGTTGGGAGCAGCTTAAGGCTGAATTTCGCATGACGCGCAAAAGAACGGCCGCACTGGCCGAAGCCCTCGATGATAACCAGGCAGACCAGTTTATGACGGTAAAACACAACGACTACGGCCCACTGACCCTAGGTGGTTGGCTGCGCTATCTAGATATTCATGCCAGGTGGGAAGCCAGAAAGATCAAGTCGTAAGCCAAATGGCCCGTTACAACATGGCCTCTTTTAGGAGGGTTACGGCCGTTTTCTCCACATCATGAATCTGCATTAGCTGCTCGGCAATTTTTTCTCGCATAGCCAGAACCTCAGCCTCACTCAGCGGAAAATTAGTTTCAGCCTGAGTCATAAGCGCCTTCTCCTCCGTTTTTAACCGGACGATAGCCGCTGTTGCCTCGCTTCCCTGCTGCAAGAACAGATCGCGCTGTGCGAGCAAATTCTGCCGCATCTCGTCCATCATCGGCACATCCGCAGGCAGCAGCACCTGGCTAAGCTGGTCCCACGCCTGGACGCTTTGTCGAAACTGCGCGGCCACCGCTTGCAATGCCGGTTTTTGTAAGATGGTGCTGGCCTCATCCAAAAAATCGGCGTACACGTCTCGCTCAGCGTAACCTACCTTGCCAAAGCAGTTTGCATCATTGAACAACTCTTTAAGGCCAGCCAGCATTTTGCGCCCGGCCGGGAATTCCCGTTCCCAACTAAGGCGAGTTTTGGGGTTGGTTAGCAGGGTGCTTAAATATTTATAAGCGGCCAGGCCAAAGTTATTTTTGGAACCCTTCGGCGGCTTCTCGGTATACAGTTTTAGGCAATCCCAGATGCCAGCCTGCACGGCAGCAGGCAGCTTGTCGGCAACGGGCGGCTCCAACGTGAGTACGCGGAACTTCTCTTTTTTGATGCGGGCGCGGGCTGCGTGCAGCACATCTGTGCTCACGGTGATCGGCACAGTGGCGCGATCGGCTATGTGGGTAATTTCGGCCGTTTCGTCGTAGCCATAGACCAGGATGGGCAGCATTCCCCACATGCCCTCGTCGTGGGGCAGGGCAGTGTACGGCAGCGTAAAATGGTCGGCCCATACGATGGTCGGCTCGCCATTTTCCAGGGTTTCCACTAAATTCTTAATGCCCTTTTGCGGGCTGGCGGTGTGCTTGCGGTTTTGCGCCACGCCCAGCCGCGAGAGCATCGTGTCGAGTGGATTAAATGTATTGCGCGTGAGCAGCCGGGCCATCGGATCGTAGCCTTCGTAGGCAAACGAGAAATAGCCCATCACGGCGCCGCCGCTGACGCCCATGAGCAAGGCCTCGCTGTACGGCCGTCCCGTATGCGGCGCTTTTACGCCAGTGTAGGCAAGAAAGTTACACACGGTGCCGGTTTCCCAGTGACGGCCGTTAAAGTGCTGGTAATCGTCGAGTATTGGCATGGAATCCTCCCAATTTTGTCCTTTCACCGCGTCGGGCGTTGTCCGCAGCGGCCGAGTTTGTTGCGTCGTGCTAACAGTATACGGCCGTTCTCCCAATGGTGGGAAAAAGAGAGACATAGTATGACATTTTGCCGGAACTTGGGCCGCAACCGGCAGGTGTCCTCAAGTTAGGACAAATGTGGCGTCTAAGGTTTGCAGAAAGGCGCAGATGTCATTGGCTAGTGGCGCATTGATAGTAAGCGAGCGCTCCTGGTGAGGATGCAATACGGTCGTTGCGGCACAGTGTAGGGCGTGGCGCGGCAGCGGCGGCAAACGTTCGCCGCCAGCTTCAAATTGGGCTAAATAGTCGGCGTCGCTTAGGGTATAAAGCGTATCGCCCACGATGGGGTGTCCCAGCGCCGCCATGTGCACGCGCAGTTGATGGGTGCGCCCGGTTTTGGGGTAAAGGCGAACCAGCGCGTAGTGTGGCGGAAACGGCCGCAGCAATTCTATCTTCGTCTGGGCTGGCTTGCCGTCCTCAATGATGCCGTAGCGGTAGACGCCTTCGGCGCTGGGCAGTCGGCCAATGGGCAGGTCAATTTCCTGCGTATCCTGGCCGGGAATGCCGTGCACCACGGCCAGATACGTTTTTTGCACAGTGTGGGCGGCGAACTGGGCCTGCACTTCGCGCAGGGTAAGGCTGTCTCGTGCCAGCAGCACGACGCCAGAAGTGTCCCGGTCCAGCCGGTTGATGAGCGTGGCTTCTAGGTAGGGGGGATTGTGCCTGTGGCGCAGCTGGTAAACAAGGTTGGCCTGGACGAAACGGCCGTGTCCGTGCACCTTTAAATTTCCCGGCTTGTTTACCCCCAGCAGCCACTCATCTTCATACACAATTTCGTAATCCAGGTTCACATCGGGCAGAGGGGGTTCGGGCAGATCGCAGGCAATGAGGTCTCCCTGGCGGACGATTTGGTGTGGTGTGGCGAGACGGCCGTTGCAGGTTACATCTCCGGCTTCAATGCGCGCCTGCCAGGTGGCGCGCGTTTGGTAGGTAAATCGGCCTGCCAGGTAGTCCAGTAGGGGCTTTTGGTGGAAAACGGCCGTGACTTTAGACGAAACAATCATAAAAATAAAACGCCCGGAGCAAGTTGCCCCGGACGTTTGTAAGCAAGAATGAGGCGCAGGGCACCCTCAGATGCAGACTTCCTAAAAGAGTACCGAGGCCAGTTCCGTGCGGTAGGTTTGTGTCAGGTCATCATCATCGCCCAACAGGGCAAACATGGCAACCATCACCTGTCGAGCCTCACCATAGCGCTTATCCTGGCGCAGCACGTCTAATAATCCATCCATGGCTGCGGCCAGATTGCCTCGGCTAATCAAACGCGCAGCCTGACGATACTGTATCTCCAACCCGGTCAGTTCTTCCTCTTCCGTGAGATCTTCAGCAATTAGGCATAGATAGTTGGCCAACGGCAATAATTTTTCGCTTTCTACCAGTTCAGGTCCGTCCTTTACGTCTTTCAACAAATCACGCGCTTCGCAGCCTTCACCCTGAGCCAGCAGGGCTTTAGCCAGATTCAGCATCACGTCCGGCCGCTTTGGATGCTCAAGCATGAGATCGCGCAGCGCCTGCTCTGCTTTCAGCCAGTGGCGTGTCGCAAGCAAACTTTGGGCATCGCTTAGGGCTTCATCTAGCTCAGAAGGAATGAGCTTCTGTATAAATTGTCGAATTTTAGGTTCTGGCTGGACGCCAATAAAATCATCGGCTACCTCGCCGTCTACAAAGGCCAAAACGGCAGGAATGCTTTGAACCCTGTATTGCATTGAGAGGTTCGGGTTATTGTCTACATTCACTTTTGCCAGGATAAAATCAAGGTTGGGATCGGCAGCCAATCGTTCCAAAATGGGGCTCAGCATGCGACATGGCCCGCACCAGGGTGCCCAAAAATCAACAATGACTGGCACTTCTTCCGATCGTTCCAATACCTCCTCAATAAACGTTTCTTCGGTTACATCAATAATATTTTCCACGACTTAACCTCGTTAATAGTCTTGGGCTCATTTTATCATGAAGGGGGTTAATAGTGAAAAGTAAAAAGTGAGAGTGGCAAGTTCTGCTTTCCAACAGTAACCTGCCACTTGCATATTCGCAAACTTGCACACTTCCAAACTTTTTACTCAGGTCGCGCCTGGAGTGTTAGCTCAATGGTTTCCAGGGTGCCATCGCGCAAAATTTGCAGCGTGACGTTCTGGCCCACGGATGTGCGGCGCACGATGTAGGTCAGCAAATCATCAAAGTCGTTGATCGGCTCATCGTTCATCTGCACAATGACATCACCGCCCACAAGAGCATTAAAGCCATCGATCGTGACCTCATCTTCGCTGCCGCGCAAGCCAGCCTGTGCCGCCGGGCCATCCTCAATTACCTCAAAGATAAGCACGCCATTTTGCTCAATCGGCAGGTCCATGGCCAGAGCCAGATCGTCAGTGAGCGTGGTGCCAGAGATGCCCAGCCAGGGGTAGGCAATTTCCCCATTTTCGATGAGTTGGGGCACTACTTGCGTAACAATGTTGGACGGCACAACGTAGCTGATGCCGCCAAAGGTGGGAACGGCACCAAAGGCATTGGCGCCATTGGTTTGGATGGCGGTATTGACGCCAATGACTTCGCCGCTCAAGTTAAGCAGCGGGCCGCCGGAGTTGCCCGGGTTAACGGCCGCATCCGTCTGAATAATATCCGGGATATTAAAACGCGCGCCGCCTGGGGCAGCAGCGCCCGCAGCTAACAGGCGGCCCAGACCAGAGATGATGCCCGTGGACATGGAGCCGGAAAGACCAAAGGGGTTACCAATCGTGGCTACAAGCTGGCCCACCTGTAAGTTATCCGAGTCGCCAATGGTTACGGGGTGGAGGCGATCTGGATCGACATCTACTTTAATGACGGCCAGATCTGAGCCGGGATCGGTGCCTACAATTTCAGCTTCAGCTTCGGTGTCGTCGGAAAAGATAACGGTGATGCGAATGGCATCTGCTACCACATGGTTGTTGGTAATAATGTGGCCTTCCTTGTCATACACAAAGCCAGAGCCCTGGGAGCGCTGGGGAATTGCTTCCAGTTCTGGTTGGAAATCATCTGGAAGCTCCGGAAAGCCTTCGGGGAGCTCTTCATCCGGGTTATCGGGGTCCGGGATGATTTGGAACTGGTTGAAACCGGATTGACTTGCTTCACTGATAATCTGGATGTTGACTACGGAATCATTTAGCCGATTGTAGAGATCAATATAGGTCTGGGTGGTGACGATTTCTTCAGTTACCGGGGCGTCTTGTGCCTGATCATCTATTTGGGCGGACGTTTGCACAATGCCGTTGTTATCGTCGGCAGCTTCGCTTTCGGTATCAGTATTTGTAGCGGCCGTATCGCTGACAGTAGGCCCCGTGGCGCTGCCACAGGCCGCCCACATCAGGCCAAACAAGGCGAGGAATGTTAGCAAAAGTGATGTTCTTTTCACGAGGTAAACCTCCAAGGTATAGGGACTAATTTTAGCAAGTGTAAAAATTTTGGTGTGTATTGTTTCACAAAGTTGTAAAAAAAGGATAAACGGCACCTAAACCGCAAATGAGAATGACGGCTATTTGCGACGTAAGTAAATCGAGTAAGATTGTACCTGTTGCTATGATAAAAAGATACCCATACCTTGAGCGCCAAATCATTCGGTTCCGTGAGCTGATGGCAAAGCTTAAATATCGGGCACCGGCCCTGGAGCTTGATTACCAGACAGCCATTTATCAGCCGCTGCCGCAAACGTTTAACGGCCGTCTACGAGCCTATCTATTTCTCGTAAGCATGGGTTTGCTGTGTCTGGCGGTAGGCGGTGGCATTGCTTGGAGCGGGCTCAATGAAGCGGGCTTGCGTTTAGTTTCGACCCTCTTTTTTGGTCTATGGTCTTTCGGCATTGGTGGGCTACTGCTTTATCTCAGCTTTTACTTCACCTGGCGGTTGACGCTGCTGCCGGACAAAATTGTGGTCCAGTTTCCCTTCCATAAACGACAATTTACATTGAGCGACCTGCAATTTGTCCGGTTGGTAACCACCACCAGCAGTCGCTCGCCAAAGCCTAATTTGACGCTGGCGCTGACTTTGGCAAACGGCCGTTCCCTACGCATTACCCAACAAGAAATGCCCGTGCCGCTGATGCATTTAATGGAAATGCTGGTTCACCACTACAGGCTGTCTCTCACCTACGAGAAAGAGCCCATCAGCGTGCATCATACGCAGTTTGGCGCGGGGTCCAGACGGCCGTTTACCGACTATCTCAACGGCCAAAGCCAGATCGAGGTGCAGTCGATTGAAGATGTTTGCCGCTGGCTGCAGGAGTGTGAGTACGTGCGGGATTCTGTGTTGTTCAATCAGCGGGACGTTTGGCAGCATCCAGGCGACTTTGAGACGCTCAAAAAAGGAGATTGTGAAGATCATGCACTGTGGGCCTGGCGCAAGCTGACAGAGTTAAACATTCCAGCCGAGTTCGTAGTGGGCAGAGCACAATGGAATAACGGCTCAATTGACGCGCAGCAGAGTGCTCACGCCTGGGTCGCTTACGAGGAAAACGGCCGTATCTACATTCTGGAAACCACCCACAAAAAGCGGCTCATCTATCCACTAGCGGAAATTGCGACGCGGTACCATCCCTGGTACAGCGTAGATGAGCAGAACAGGACGTACCGGTTTGTACCGGTGGCGGGGCAAGTGGAGAAGCGTGAAACGTAAAGAGTGAAAGGTAAAAAGTGAAAAGTGCTTTCTAACTTTTCACTTTTTACTTTTTACTCTCTTTCTCATGAGGGTGGCGCGCTGGACGGGGGAATTGTTGGGATCGGCGAAGGTTGGCGAGACGGCCGTTTCTTAACTGCACTTTTGGCCGGGTGCATGGCGGCGGCCATTACTTCACTTACTTTTTCCACCAGAACAAATTCCAGGTCTTCGCGTAGCCGTTCTGGAATGTTTTCCAAATCGCGCTCGTTTTTCTTTGGCAAGATGAACTTCTTGATGCCTGCCCGCCGTGCGGCCAGTGCCTTTTCGCGAATGCCGCCAACGGGCAGTACGCGGCCGCGCAACGTTGTTTCCCCAGTCATGCTCACATCCCGGTAAATCGGCCGGTCGGTAAAGGCAGAGATGATGGCTGTAGCCAGCGACACGCCCGCCGACGGGCCGTCCTTGGGCACGGCTCCCTCCGGCACGTGGATGTGAATATCAGTCTTCTCAAACAGCTCCGTATCAATGTTCAGCGCCTCCGCTTGGCTGCGGGTGTAGGTGAGGGCCGCCCGGGCACTTTCCTGCATGACGTCGCCTAGCTGGCCGGTAAGGGTCAGGTTGCCTTTCCCAGGCATCAGGTTCACTTCGATAAACATGATGTCGCCCCCGGCTGCGGTCCAGGCCGCTCCGGTGGCAATGCCTACCTGGTCTTCATCCTGCAAGATTTCCTGAGAGAAGCGGGGTGGGCCTAGCAGCTCTTCTACTTTGGCGGCGTCAATTTTCTGGGGATACGGCCGTTCCTCCGCCACATCCCTGGCAATCTTCCGGCACACATTTGCCACCTCGCGCTCCAGATTTCGCACACCTGCTTCTTGCGTATAGTCACGAATGATTGTTTGCAGCCCATCTTCGGTTATGTTCAGGTTCAGGTCTCCCAGACCATGTGCTTCTAACTGCTGCTGCACCAGAAACTGACGGCAAATTTCCAGCTTTTCTTCTTCTAAATAGCCAGAAAACTCAATAATTTCCATGCGATCCTGCAAAGCCGGGGGAATCGTGTCCAAATAGTTGGCCGTAGTAACAAACAATATTTGGGAAAGATCAAAATCCAGGTCCAGATAATGGTCAGCAAAGCTGTAGTTTTGTTCCGGGTCCAGCACTTCTAGCAGCGCGGCGGAGGGATCACCTCTAAAATCGTTGCCCAGCTTGTCGATCTCATCCAGCATGAAGAGCGGATTGCGCGTACCGGCCCGCTTCATAGCCTGAATGATCCGCCCGGGCAATGCGCCAATATAGGTGCGCCGGTGGCCGCGAATCTCGGCCTCGTCGCGCACGCCGCCGAGACTGATGCGAACAAATTCCCGGCCCAGTGCATTGGCAATGGAACGGCCGATTGACGTCTTGCCCGTTCCCGGCGGCCCCACAAAGCATAAAATTGGGCTGCGCATTTTGCCGGAGGCAATCTTTTTAACGGCGATGTATTCCAGGATGCGGTCTTTCACCTTTTCCAGGCCATAATGATCGTTGTCCAGCACCTCAGCTGCATGAGCGACGTCCAGATTGTCTTCAGACGTTTCCATCCACGGCAGAGAGAGTACCCAGTCGATATAAGTGCGAATGATGCCTACTTCAGGCGACATGGGGGGCATAGCCCCTAACCGTGCAATTTCCTTGTCCACCTTGGCGCGCACCACATCGGGCAGAGGTTTGCCCGCAGCCATTTCCCGTATTTCGGTGATTTCCTGGCTAAAGAGATCCCCTTCGCCCAGCTCTCCCTGAATAACGCGCATCTGTTCACGCAAGAAATGCTCTCGCTGTGAGCGATCCATCTCTTGCTGCACGCGGGAGTGAATCTGATCTTCTAGTTCCAGCACTTCTAGCTCTTTTGCCAGCAGCAAGCTTACTTTTTGCAGTCGTTCGCCGGGGTTAAAGGTCTCCAGCACGTCCTGCCGCATTTCGATGGGAATATTGAGCGTAGAAGCCACAAAATCGGCCAGCCAGCCGGGCTCGTCGATGTTTATGGCAAAGGTGTAAGCATCTTCCGGCATGTTGCGGTTGAGCATGACGGTTTTCTCAAACAGGGTGAGCACGGCGCGCATGAGCGCTTCGGTATTGCGATCCCATTCCAGCGGTTCATAGATAACGCGGGCGCGTACCCGAATGTACGGGTCCCACTGAGTAAATTCCACAATCTCTACGCGACGGCGGCCCTGGGCCAACACGCTGGTGCTGTTATCCGGCATTTTGAGCGCCTTGCCAATGGTGATCTCCGTCCCCAGGCTGTAGATGTCGCTGGCGCCTGGGTCGGTGACGTCGCTGTCGCGCTGGGCGGAGACGATCATATTTTCGTCGTTGGCAATGGCTGCCTTCACGGCTGCCAGGGAGCGCTCGCGCCCTACAAAGAGAGGCATCACCATCTGCGGAAAGAGAACAATGTCTCGCAAGGGCAAAAAGGCGAGCTCAATATGGCCATTTTCATCGGCCGTTTCATCTCGCTGTGGGAAGAGATCGTCCTCTAGCCCAGGCATAGCATCTAATAAGTCGGGATATTGGCCGAAGCCGAATTCTTCATCTAATGACATAGTTGTTTTCCAATGGAAAGTGATGGAGAGATTAGAGACTGGAGATTAGAGCTCTAATCTCCTAACTCCTATCTCTGATGAGACATTGACTGAGCATGTTTCAACAGTTGTGATTGTAGACTTTCCCACTGATTTAGCAAATCTCCCACAACGACGATAGAGCCGGTGACGCATATGAGATCGCCGGGCTGAGCCTTTTCCCAGGTGGTGGTGAGGGCGGTGGCCATGTTGGGAACGGCCGTAACTTCATACCCCAATTCTGCCCCAATTTCTGCTAACTCTTCTGGCGTGGCGCTGCGGGGATGGCTGGCAGTGGTCACAACGGTATGATGGGCCAGTGGCAGCAGGTCGGCCAGCATTTGCGGCACGTCTTTGTCGGCCGGTGCGCCAAAAATTAGCCAGAGGTGCCTGTAGGTGAAGGCATGCTCGAGCGCTTCTTGCAGCTTGTGGGCTGAATCCGGGTTATGGGCGCAGTCCGCCAGCAGTGCGGGCGTTTGGGCATCGCCAGGGTGCAGGATATCCAGCCGCCCGGGCCATTTGACGCCTTCCAGGCCGCTTTGCAACGCTTGAAGAGTAAGGCGCGGCAAATGGGGATGTACCTGCTGCAAGGCCGCCAGTGCCAGCGTTGCGTTTTCCAGTTGGTGCTTCCCTGCCAGCGGTAAATTAAATTCTGTGCCCCCGGGTATTAGTTTGGCGCCCGGACTCTGTTTGATGGTAAGTTTTTGCTGGCTAGGATGCTGGGGAACGGCCGTTCCTTCGTATATCCACTCCTGGCCTACAATGGTTAGCGGCGAACCGCGTTCGCTGGCAATGGCTTGAAGCTTTGCCAGGGCTTCTGGCTCCTGGTTTGCGGTGATAACGGGAACGCCCGGCTTGATAATGCCGCCTTTTTCGTAGGCGATTTGCGCAATGGTGTTGCCCAGGAGAGCAGTGTGGTCCAGGCTCAGCCGGGTAATAACAGAAACGAGCGGCGTAATGACGTTTGTGGCATCCAGCCGCCCGCCCAGGCCCACTTCCACAACTGCAATATCGATCTCGGAATCGGCAAAGTGGAGAAAGGCGATGGCGGTCAGGATCTCAAACCAGGTAATGTCTGGGAAATCTGCTTCAAGGGCGCGTATCTTATTGATTTGCTGAACGAATTGTGGTTTGGGAATACGGCCGTCTGCCTCATCTGGTGTTAAAATACGAATTCGCTCCCGGAAATCTTGTAGGTGGGGCGAGGTGTAGAGGCCAACGCTATAGCCAGCCGCGCGCAGGGCAAAGGCGCACATCGCCGCCGTGGAACCTTTTCCTTTGGTACCGGCAATATGGATGGCAGGATACCGGGTGTAGGGATTGCCAAGCGCCTCCATAAGCCGCCGGGGCCGGGTATGATCCAGCTTGCTGGCCATGTACCGGTCCTGCTTTTTGGCCTCAAAGTTGATAAAACTATAGAGATAATCCAATGCTTCTTCGTACGCTGCGGCGTCCGCTGCTGCATCGGCGTTATTTTGTTGTGTTGTTGAGTCAGTTGCCAGGTTGTTCATAGGGCGCGATTGTAACCAATTGTGGAGTTTGATGGAAGTGATGGGAGATATTTATTGTTCGATCATGCAGACGCCATTTGGCTGCACGGTCAGAGAAAGTTCATTGAGAGGAGCTTGTTGGTGATGGGAATTGTGACTGTATTGCATCAGGGGCTATCTAACATGGCCTGGATGTTTTTTTTGGCAATCGGCCTGTGGGGTCTGGTACGTGCTTTTCGCGGGCAGGGGGCAGATGGCAGCTATTTGGGGGCTGTTGCCATTGGGCAAGGGCTGTTTGTGCTTCAGGCATTGATTGGGGTGATTTTATGGTTGGACGGCCGTCTTTCTTCGCTGGCTCGCCCAGAAGTCCACGTGTTGTACGGGGCATTTGTCATCGTCTTTTTGCCGTTTATTTACTTTACAGCCCTGCGCGGCGATGATTCTAATCGGGGGCAGTGGGTGCTGGCTTTTAGCAACCTGTTTTTGTTCGGCGTTTCGCTGCGCTTGATTACCACCGGCATTTAACGCCACCGGACGTTAAAAAGAAAAGAGGCCAGAAGTTTCTGACCTCTCTCCTCTTAAGCCTGCTCAAAAGCCGGTAATTTTATTTTACCTGGCCTCGAATCTCGCCCGGCGGATGAGAAAGCGTATGCACATTTACATATGTGTCACCGCTGCGCAGAGCAGCAATGACGTCAGCTACTGTTGACCAGCCGCAGCCGTTGCCCGCGTCCGGTGCGGTAATGTTGCCCTGTGCCAGAAGGCCCTGTACCGTGACTGGACCACCGCTGAAGAGGGTGACGCCCACCGGTCCATTTTCCCCGGCCGGTGCGCAGTGGAGATGGGCGGCCAATATGTCTTCAATGTCGCGCACGTGCACGGCATAGCGAACGGCCGTCGCCGCTCGGTTAGCTTCAAAGACGGCCGTGCCGGAGGCGTCGGTCACAACCGGTGGCACTTCCTCAGCCCCGGTGAGATCGGCCTGGAAGCGGCGGCGATTGTCTGGCACAATGCGCATGACAACGCCCGTGTCTCCAAAGGGTGTGCCCGTGCTGTTGGCTAATACATAAATTTCGCCCTGTGTATCCTGGCCAAAGCCCAGCAGCGAAGCGCCTAGATTTTCCTGCCCGGCAATCTGGAATTCTAAGATCTCGTGGCTGGCATCCAGGTAGAACAAACGGCCGTCGTTGCTGAAGGTCTGAGCAAACTCGCCAAAGACGTAGTGGCCCTGTAAGGCGCCAATGCGATGGCCGCGATAGACAAACCCACCAACAATCGCCACACCTTCATCATGATCGTACTCTGCAATCGGATCAATCAGGTTGGGGTGGGGTGCATCACAATGAAAGACAAAACCCGGATCAGCACCATTCGGATCAAAACAGAATGACCCTTCCTTAATGTTCCAGCCATAATTGCCGCCAGCGGAAACGACATCCACTTCTTCCAGGTCTCCCTGGCCTACATCAGCGGCATACAAATCTCCGGTTAACATGTCGAAGGAAAAGCGATAGGGGTTACGAAAGCCATAAGCGTAAATCTCTTCAACATGATCGGCGTGGCCCACAAAAGGATTATCGGCAGGGATACCGTATTGCCCATTGGCCGAGCTGCTGCCTGCAGGATCAATGCGAATGATAGTCCCCAGAATGGTGGTGGGGTCCTGGCCGTTGCCTTCTGTGCCGTGCCCAACGCCTTCATCATCACGTCCGCCACCGTCGCCCAAAGAAACGTACAGCATACCATCGTGGCCAAAATTGACCGCGCCGCCATCATGGTTGAATTGAGGCTCATCGATTCGCAGCAGCTCACGGGCGCTGTTGGGGTCTGCAACGCCATGACAGGGATTGGGCACCTGCCATTCGGTAATCACCGCCTGGTGGTTGGCTGTTTCGCCTGCTGGCATGGTGGAAAAGTCTGTTGGGCCATCAACTGGCTGCGACGTGTACGTGTAAAGGAGGCCGTTGTGTGCGTAGTTGGGGTGGAAGGCTGCGCCTAAGAAGCCGCGTTCGTCAAAAGAGCCGGGACCAAACGCGCCCAGGGGCACTAGCCGGTCGCTCACATCCAGGAAAACGGATTTTGCCCCGGACGGAAGGGTGATATGCCACAAGATGCCAACCTGGTCTACCACAAATAGGCCACCGTGACATTGGTCAGAAACGGCCGTTCCCCACAACGGCGCCGTTAGCCCGGAGGCCACGGTTTGTAACTGCACCTGCACGCTGCCTTCAACAATTGGGGCTGGGATTGGATCCTCCAGCGGCTCGTGCTCACTGGCAAAAGCAGTAAAAACAATCGTCAAACCAAACAACAAAGTTATCAGCACAACAAATGATTTTTTACGCATTCTGTTTTCTCCTATTGGGTTCTCTATCCGGCTAATGAATGAAGTTGAGCGTCAAATTCAAGGCATGAGCTTCCTCCAGTGCTAGATTTTTGGCGTTCGTTGCTGGCTGAGATGGTGGGTTTAGTATCGGTTAAGGGTCCTGCTTCAAACTTACGGGGCCAGGGCGGCAGTGGATTGGTTCAGGCAGCAAAAATAAACGCCCGAAAGCGTTTATTAATCGGGCATTCATAAAATCCACTTTGGTAAGTACATAGGACAAAGATAGGAGGCCGGATTTTCCTATTTTTGGAACGAAATGCACACTCTATTATTGTCGGGAGACTCACAGTCATAAATCACTTTTGAGGGGAGCTCATGGCGCATCATATTTCCCATATTCACGTCGTTCTACTGGCACTGTTGTTGGCGGTAATGTTTAGCGTTGTTGAAGCAGCTCCTGGCACAACGCGCCGCGTTTCCGTATCTTCGGTCGGCGCGCAAGGTAATGGACTTTCTGATAACCCGGAAATCTCGGCCAACGGCCGTTACATCGTTTTTCAGTCCGGTGCGTCAAATCTTGTTAGTGGAGACGATCGCTATCTGGATCTGTTCGTACATGATTTACAGGCTGGCACCGTCACCCAGGTATCTCTTGCTTCCGATGGCACAGAAGGAAACAACAGTTCGTCAAATGCTGCCATCTCGGAAGATGGGCGCTATGTGGCGTTTGAATCGTATGCCAGTAACCTGGTAGCCGGAGATACGAACTTCTATAACGATATTTTTGTGCGGGATTTAGTAACCAACACGACCTCCCGCGTTTCAATTGCTACAGATGGAACCCAGGGAAATGATGATTCTGTAATGCCCGCCATTTCTGCCGACGGTCGTTACGTCGCTTTTTACTCCCTGGCAACCAACCTGGTTAGTGACGACACCAATAATTTGCCCGATGTCTTTTTACGAGACACACAGACAGATACTACCATACGCGTTTCCGTTGCCTCAGATGGAGCGGAGAGTTCCGGTTACTACTTTGATCCACGCTATGGCTTTTATCCCAACAAACCTACGGTTTCTGCCGACGGCCGTTTCGTAGCCTTTGAATCTGAAGCCACAAATCTGGTGGACGGAGATACCAACAATAGCTTCGACATATTTGTACGGGACACACAAACTGGCACCACCAGTCGGGCGTCCGTTGCTACTGGCGGCGGGCAGGCCAACAATGGCTCAAGTGAGCCTTCACTTTCTGCCGACGGCCGTTATGTGCTCTTTTATTCCTGGGCGACAAACCTGGTAAATAATGATACCAATGGACAGGCGGATGTCTTTTTGCATGACAGGCAAACCAACACAACGAGCCGCGTTTCTGTCGCTACCGGCGGGGCACAGGGGAACGGCATGTCCTCTTACCCGGCGCTGTCGGCAGACGGTCGTTTTGCTGCTTTTCTATCGTCGTCTAACAATCTGGTTAGCGGAGACAGCAACGGCGTGGCCGATATTTTTGTTCACGACACTGCCTCGGGTATTACCAGCCGCGTTTCTGTGGCCTCCGATGGAACGCAGGCAAACGCCGGTTCGCTTTCTCCGGCACTCTCTGGCAATGGTGCGTATATTGGTTTTCGCTCAAATGCCAATAATTTGGTGAATGGAGACACAAATGGAGCATCAGACATTTTTGTCTACGAGCTAGATGTCACTGAGCCTCTTGTTGACGCGATTACGCGCGTAAATTCCAATCCCTCCAGCGCCGCGAATATACAGTTTCGCGTAACATTTAGCGAATCTGTTACAGGTGTAGACAATAACGATTTTTTGCTGACAACTACGGGCATAACGAATGCGGCCGTTGCTGGTGTTTCAGGTTCTGGGGCAACGTACACAGTTACTGTCAATACGGGTAGTGGTGCGGGCACTATTCGGCTGGATGTCTCCTCAACGGCCCTTATTGAGGATTTACAGGGTAACGCTTTGACCGATTTGCCCTACACAGAGGGTGAACTTTATTCGATCGAGGTTCCCCTGGTCAATGCTATTACCCGGGCTGGAGCAAACCCCACTAACGCGGCTACTGTGTCCTTCCACGTCAACTTTAGTGAACCTGTTATCGGTGTGGACAGCGATGATTTTCTTTTGCACAGTGCTGGAGTAGGCAGCGTGATTGACGTGACGGGTACCGGTGCCGTCTACACTGTCACAGCAAAATCGGGTTCCAATGGTGGAACCTTACGTCTAGACATTGCAGAGATGGCAACCATTTATAATTTGACCGGTAAGTTACTTGAGGGGCTACCTTTCACTAGCGGCGAAGTTTATTCCATCCTCTATCAAACATTCTTGCCGCTCGTGAATCGTTAAAAGGGCCATCCTGTTCTATGACCTGGTACTATCTTAGATGCGGGGTGTTGAAGGGGAAAACGGCCGTACCTCAAGTTTCGAACCAGACACCTTCAATGCGGTAAAGACCGGGTTCGATCATTTCAATGGCAAGGCGCAAGAAGCGGCCTGGGGAAAGTTCTTGCTCCGTCGTTTGGTGGGGATCAACCACGCTCAGGTCAAAAATATCTTCCAGGGATTCGGCACGCGCCCGCACATGGCATATCAGGCTGTCATCCAGAAAACCCGGGGTGTAAAGAAAGTATTCTCCTTCAAGTTCAATACCTTCTTGGATGGCCAGCGTCCCACGGCAAAGCGTCAGCTGGCTATCAGATAAATTTGTGGTTTCGATTGGCGCCTCTGTGGTGAAAGAAGCCGCGCTGGAAATGCCAAAAAAGCTAAAGGCCAGCAACCCCAGGCACAACAGCGCCGTGCAGCCCACGAGCAGCACGGCAATAATGATAATGATCTGATTTTTGTCTCTATCTTTCATCGTTTACGTAAACCTCTGTTTTCTTTGCGTCCTTTGCGTCTTTGCGGTTTAATTTTGCACAGCATGACACTACCACTCGACACCGAATTTTCCACCGAATTTGCCAACCAGATTGCCCAACTGGAAGCATATAACAAGCATCATTACCGGCCCAATAGCTATTTGCACAAATGGTGGGCGCGGCGCTGCGGCAGCACGTTTCGCCTCATTTTGAAGCATCTGGTTCCAGAATTAGCGCAGCGCGATTATTATGCACCAGGGGGGCTGGCAGGCAAAATCATTTTAGACCCAATGATGGGCGGTGGCACAACGCTGCACGAGGCAATTCGGTTGGGCGCACACGTCATTGGCGCGGATTTGGAGCCGATTCCGGTGCTTCAGGCGCGAGCCACATTAACACAGCTCGATCTGGCGGCCCTGGAGCAGGCATACAAGCGGTTTTACACAGAGCTGCGCAAGGCAGTTTCCCCGTATTTTCAGACAATTTGTCCAGAGAGTGGACTGGAAACGGCCGTAAACTACACGCTCTACGGGGTAAAACGCACGTGCAACGGCCGTGACGTCATCATGGTCGATTCGCTCGTGTTGCGGGTGGAAAACGATGGCACAATTATTCAGCTTTGTCCACGCTGCCACGCCATTCTGCAAGATACGGCACAGTGCGATTGCTCACATGAGAGCAGCAAACCTCCGCTATTAGAAAAAGGCGCCAAAACCTTTGCTGGCGAGCCTGCCGACTTTGTGGACGATGCGGCCGTTCCCTATTACAAGCGGTATGTGCCGTTGGTGTTGGTGACACGCTGTCCGCGAAAAAAGCAGCTGCTCTTTAAAGCACCTGATGAACGCGATCTGGCCTTGCTGGCAGAGGCTAATGAAATGCGTGAGACGCTGCCGTTTGGCACGGCAGATTTTGCCATCGACCCAGGGCGCAAATCGCGCCAGCTTACGCCGCGCGGCATCGAAAACTACCTAGATCTCTTTTCCAGTCGCCAGCTGATTTATTTGCACCACGCTATCCGGCTGCTGCCCCAGTTTGCGCCAGACATCCGCCTAAATTTGGGTTTATTGGTCTCTACCTCGCTGGAATTTAACTCGATGCTGTGCGGCTACAAGGGCAAAAACAAGCGGCGTGCCGGAGCCATCCGGCATACGTTTTCTCACCATGCTTATTCGTTCCCCTACACGGCGCTAGAGAACAATCCAGTTTACCCGCGCAAGGCGTCTGGCACGCTGCAAAAGCTGTTCCAGTCGCGCATACGCAACGGCCGTCGCTGGGCCAGGAAGCCGCGGGAGCGGGTGATCGGTAAGCCAGTATCGGTGAAGTCGGTGAAGAGTAAAAAGTTAAAAGTAAAAAGTAAAAAGTTTGTGGAGATTGAAGGGGAGCGTGATTGGGGAGTGGAAGTGGACGACGTGAACGAGATGACGCTGGACAGCAGCCAGCGATTTTTGCTGCTCCAGGGCTCTTCCACGCAGCTCAATTTGCCCAGCGGCAGCGTAGATTTTATTGTGACCGATCCGCCCTATTTTGACAGTGTGCAGTACAGCGATCTGGCCGCCTTTTTTCGCGTCTGGCTGCGGCATTTGCTGCCCGACGCCGCCAACTGGGCCTACGATACACAGGAATCGGCCGTGGACCCACATCAGCTGGACAGCGAAAGTCGTTACACAGAGCTAATGACCGGGATTTTTGGCGAGTGCAGGCGGGTGCTCAAGGAGGAAAACGGCCGTTTCATCTTCACCTTTCACCACTGGAACCCCAAAGGTTGGGCGGCGCTGACGCTGGCGCTGCAAAAGGCGGGATTTGCCCTGGTAAACCGCTACGTGGTCCATTCAGAAAATCCCATCTCGGTGCACATTTCCGGCATGAAGGCCCTGCTGCATGATGCGATTCTGGTGTTTGCCCCGGCAGAGCAGGTTGCGATGGCCTGGGAACGGCCGTCTCACATAAATCTAAGCGACAGCGAACAGTTTTGCTACGACTGTGGCACGCTGCTGGGCTGGATATTGCAAGAAGGATTGCAGGATTCGGCCGTTTTGCCGCTGTGGCAAGAAGCCTTAAACAATGGCTGAGTTTGCCGCGTTCCCAATCGGCGCAAGCGTAACGATAGAAGAGCTGTCCGGCGATGTGCATCCCATTTTGCACCGGCTGCGGGCGGCGGAGCCGGTAAGCTGGCTGCCTGCGCTCTACGCCTGGCTGGTAACGCGGCACGATTTGGCCATCGCCGTCATGCGCGATGCCAAAACGTACACGGTGGATCATCCTGGTTTTTCTACGGCGCAGGTGGTGGGGCCCAGCATGTTATCTTTGGACGGCGAGGAGCATTTGCGGCAGCGACGGCCGTTTGACACACCCTTTCGCCATACGGCCGTTCACAGTCGATTCCGCAAGCCGGTAGCACGGCACATCACCCGGCTATTGAATGGGCTTGCGCCTAAGGGCGAAGCGGAGCTGCGCCGCGACTTTGCCGGGCCGGTGGCCGTCCGAACGATGATGACGGCCCTAGGGGTGGATGGCGTGGCGGAAACGGCCGTTCTGAGCTGGTACGATACCATTGTTCAGGCCGTGACGGAGGTGACCGCCGGGGAGCCAGTAAGCCTAGAAGGGCGAGCCGCCTTTGCCGCTCTGCGCCAAACGCTGCTGCCTTCCCTAAAGCAGGACCCCAAATTGAATTTACTGGCGGCGGCCAGCGGTGCGGCCCAGGGCCTGTCTGACGATGAGATTGTGTCGAATGCGGCCGTATTGCTCTTTGGCGGCATCGAAACCACAGAAGGCATGATCGCCAACGCGCTCTACTTTCTGCTCACGAATGAAGAATGGCTCAAGCGCACGCGCAAGGATGGCGCACTTTTGCCAGCAATTATTGAGGAGACGCTGCGGCTAGAGCCAGCAGCTGGAGTCGTGGATCGGTACGCCACGCAGGATGTGCGGCTGGGCGTGGCCAACATTTCTGCAGGCGATCTGGTGCGCGTCTCGCTCAGCGGGGCCAACCGCGATCCTGCCGTTTTCCCCCAGCCAGATCGGTTTGATCCGCTGCGGCCCAACCTGCGCCAGCACGTGGCCTTTGCCCAGGGGCCGCACGTCTGCCTGGGCCTCCATCTGGCCCGGCTTGAAGCCGAACTGGCGTTAGCACAGCTCATAGCTCGCCTGCCAAAAGCGCGGCTTGTGCAAACAGAGGCTGCGGCACAGGCCGCCAAACCACAGGGGCTGATTTTTCGTAAGCCAGAGGCCTTGTGGGTCAGGTGGGCCAATTAGAAAGCCGTTATTGCGCCGATAAAAGCGTTTTTTGACAATCTCTTCTTGGGTTGTATATTCTTTATCTACTCATGATCTCAATCATACAGAACATCGTTGAGCGAATCGTTTCTCTGTTTGGTAAGGTAGCGGCGGAACGGCCGTCTGCTTCCGGGCCACGTGCTGTTTCCGACTCAGTAAGAGGAGGCAATATGATAAAAGTTCCCAACAAGATCGGTTTCCATACCGGTCCCGGCGGTAATCCTTCTGGCATTGGCGACTGGATGCGCTCTCTTGATCAGGCTCGCATTCCATTTTGCCTTAAATCAGTCGATCATTATGGGCCTATTTTTGAAGCTCAAGAGCTGATGAAGAAGAGCCAGGTGCCGCACGTGCTTGTGTACCGAATTAGCACGCGCGGCGCAAACGACGGTTATGATTATGATGTGCCGCCCTACAAGGACCCCAAATTTGCCAACGATCCTGAAGGCGGAGCGGAGAAGCATTGGCGCAAAACAGTCGCCAAGCTGCCGCCGGAGTTTGATAAGCAGCGGGTCTGGCTAGAACCAATCAACGAGGTAGACAAAGATTTTTGTGATTGGTTGGGTCGTTTTGCTGTGCATACAGCTAATCTGGCAAGGCAAGATGGCTACAAAGTGTCGCTGTTTGCCTGGTCCAGCGGTGAGCCGGAACCAGGGGGTTGGGAAACCCCAGGGATGCTGAAATATTTGCGGCTGTGTGCCAGACGGCCGCAGCAAGCGGCCGTTGCCCTGCACGAGTACAGCTATATTGAAAGCGATATCCTGCACGAGTTTCCTTTTAAGATCGGCCGTTTTCAATATTTGTTCAAAGTTTGTGACAAGCACAACATTCCCCGGCCCCGAGTGCACATCACCGAATGGGGCTGGACGCTCAACAGCGTGCCCCCGCCAGAAAAAGCCATTCCCGACATACGCAAAGTTGGCGAACTGTACGCCCGCTTCCCGGAAATTGAAGGCGCCGCAATCTGGTATCTCGGCCCTGATTTTGGCGGCATTGCCAATAAGGCCCAGCGTCTAATCAAGCCCGTTATTGATTTCACCTTGAGCCATCGTTTTGAGGTGCCAGAAGGCAGCGGAGCCATTAATGTGCCCGAAATCGATAGTCCACCGCAGCCCATCGTGCCAGATCCAGATCCCGAGCCTACGCCGCCCCCTCCGCAGCCAGACCCGGAACCCATTCCACCAGATCCAGATCCCGAACCTACGCCGGAACCGGAGCCAGAGCCTCCTCAGCCGCCAGCGGCCCCAAATATCCAATTTGTAGCCGACGTTACCATTCCAGATGATACGCGCGTGCAGGCGGGCGCAACATTTGTGAAGACGTGGCGGGTAAAGAATACGGGGAATGTGGGCTGGGACGGCCGTTATAAACTGACCTTTGTGGACGGCACGGCTATGACTCAAAAGACCACCCAACCGCTGCCCAATCTGGCTCCGAACCAGGAGGGCAATCTCTCAGTTGAATTTACCGCGCCTGCGCGACCGGGAGTTTATTTTAGCGACTGGCGTTTGCAAGATGAACGAGGCGATCTGTTTGGCGACTTCATTTTCACCCGCATTGTTTCGGTGGATGAGCGAGCCAGCAACGGTGCCTATGTGGCCGATGTAACAATCCCCGACGACACGCGCATGTCTCCTGGGCAGACGTTTACCAAAACTTGGCGGGTGCGGAACAGTGGGGAACGGCCGTGGAGCGAGGGATTTCGGCTAGTGTTTGTTAAAGGCACCCCTATGACGAGTCAGCGCAGCATCCCACTGCCGCCTGCGGCCCCAGGGCAAGAGGTGGAAATCTCCATCCAGCAAATTCTCCCACGCGTTGTTGAACCTGCGTGCGGAGAGGTCTCCCGCTGATCCACCTGCAGCGGGACGGGTGTGCATTCTCAGCAGGTCGTCACCGAGGCCTCGCCAGCGATAACGTCCGATCAGATCAAGTCGCGGAAGCAGAAAGTTTCGCGAGGCCTGCAGTTCC
>JBHIWP010000014.1:0-40395 GCA_041987425.1 Promineifilaceae bacterium (SeqCode)
ATTCTGCCCCACCTGACGCCCGACCAGACCGAGATGCTCATTCACGACGGCGTGATTACTGATGGCATGGTGCCCAAGGTGCGCGCTGCCCTTTCCACAATTGCCCAGGGTGTGCAGCAAACACAAATTGTCAACCTGGCCGGGCTGCTCAGCAACAGCGGCACCTTGTTCACTTCCCGGCCAACCTAGAATGCAGATTCAACAGAATTTAATCTGCGTTTACGTAAACCACAAAAAGTATTTTGAAAACTGATAGGCTAAGGATGGTTTACGTTAAGGAGAACAAAAGCAAATTTAGACCGGATCTATTTCTAAAAACTTTTTGTTCTCCACATATCAGCGTTAATCTGCGTCCCATTATCAGGAGATTTCTATGAACAAAGAAGAAATTATTCAGGCAGAAGCCAAGTCGGTCTTGCACACGTACAACCGGCCAGACATCGTTTTTAGTCACGGCGAAGGCGTATACCTTTATGACACCGACGGCAACAAATATCTTGATTTCACCTCTGGCATTGCCGTCACATCCTTAGGCCACAATGACCCGGATTGGGTAACGGCCGTTTCCCAGCAAGCCGCCAAGCTTACCCACGTTAGCAACCTTTTTCACACGGCCCCGCAGGCCGAACTGGCCCAGAAGCTGGTAGAAAACTCCTTTGCCGACAAGGTCTTTTTCTGCAACTCTGGGGCGGAGGCCAACGAAGCAGCCCTCAAATTTGCTCGCAAAGTGGGCAAAATGCAGCATGAGGGCAAAACCAACATCGTGGCCTTCAGCGGCGGCTTTCACGGCCGTACCATGGGCGCGCTGTCTGCGACGTACAAGGCCCCATACCGTGAGCCGTTTGCTCCACTGGTTCCAGGCGTCACTTTTGTACCGTTCAGCGATCTGGCCGCTGCCTGTGAGGCGATTGACGACAATACCTGTGCGGTGATCGTGGAGCCAATCCAGGGCGAGGGCGGCGTGAACCCGGCCTCACCCGGCTTTCTGCACGGGTTGCGCGCCGCCTGTGATGCGCATAATGTGCTGCTAATCTTTGATGAAGTGCAGTGTGGCCTGGGACGGACCGGGCAGCTGTGGGCGCACCGGCTGTATAACGTCACGCCAGACATCATGACGCTGGCAAAGCCACTGGCCGGGGGTCTACCCATCGGGGCTACGCTGGTCACCCAGGCCGTGGCCGACGCGATCAAGCCGGGCGACCACGGCAGCACTTTTGCCGCTGGCCCATTGGTGTGCGCCGCCGCCAACGTTGTGTTCGACAAAGTGAACCAGCTCAGCTTTTTGCAGGCCGTGCAGGAAAACGGCGCCTATCTTAAGTACCGGCTGCAAAGCCTGGAGCTGGACGAAATTGTTGAAGTGCGCGGGCAAGGGCTGCTGGTGGGCGTAGCGCTCAATCAGCCTGCAGCGCCTGTTGTGGCCGCCGCCAGAGCCAGGGGCGTGCTCATTCTTACGGCGGGTGAAGACGTTTTGCGGCTGGCACCGCCGCTGAGTGTAGGCAAAGATGAGATTGATACGGCCGTTGCCACCATTGCCGCCTGCCTGAATTCGGAAAATGGATAAACAATGACTCAACTACACATCCGTCCTTTTGCTCTGCCCGATAGCGAGGCCGTCATCGCTATTTGGGAAGCCTGTGGCCTCACGGTGCCCTGGAACGATCCGCACAAAGATATTGCCCGCAAAATGCAGGTAAATCCCGAACTATTTCTGGTGGCGGAGCGAGACGGCCGTATCGCAGGCACCGTGATGGGCGGCTACGAAGGGCATCGCGGCTGGATCAACTATCTGGCCGTGTTGCCAGAGTGCCAGCAGCAGGGCGTCGGCCGCGCGCTGATGGACGCCGTCGAAGCCAAACTACTGGCCCTGGGCTGCCCCAAGATTAACTTACAGGTGCGCCAGAGCAATACGGCCGTTATCCAGTTTTACGGACACCTTGGTTACCACATCGACAACGTGATCAGCCTGGGCAAACGACTCATTAGAGACGAGTGAAAAGTGATAAGTAAAAAGTGAAAAGTGGGCTGTTACTTTTCACTTATCACTTTTTACTTCTTACTCAAAAAACAATGAACATCCGACCCGCACACCTTCCAGACATTCCCCACATCCTCGCCCTGCTCAACGAGCACGTTCGGCGCGGCGATGTACTGCCGCGCACTGCCCAATCCATCCGCGACACGCTGCCAGATTGGCTGGTGGGCATCGATGCCGACGAAGAGTTGGTAGCCTGCGTCTCGCTGCTTTACTACAGCGAAGCGCTGGCTGAAGTGCGCTCGCTGGCGGTGGCCGACAAGGTGAAGGGGCAAGGCTGGGGCCGTACCATTGTTAAGGCCATTATTGCCCAGGCAGCGCACCGGCAGGTGCCCACCCTGTTTGCGCTCACCCGGGCGGTGCCGTTTTTCCAAAAGATGGGCTTTTCCATCACCAGCAAAGAGCTGTTCCCAGAAAAAGTGTGGCGAGACTGCCACGTTTGCCCGCTGCTGACAAATTGCGATGAAACGGCCGTTGTCCTACACCTCACGCCCCGTCCTATCCAGTTACAAAATTACCCAATTACTCAATTACCGGTTATTCAACCACGTCAAGGAGTTTCAAAAATGTCAACACCAAAAATCAATAAAGCTGTTCTCGCCTACTCAGGCGGTCTGGATACGTCCGTCATCGTGCCCTGGCTGCGCGAAAACTACGGCTGCGAAGTCATCTGCTTTTGCGCCAATCTGGGCCAGGGAGACGATGAGCTGATCGGCCTGGAAGAAAAAGCATTGGCCAGCGGCGCCAGCAAAGTCTACGTGGAAGATCTGCGCCACGAGTTTGCCAAAGATTTTCTTTTCCCCATGCTGCAATCTGGGGCCATTTATGAACGACAATATCTGCTGGGCACCTCCATCGCCCGGCCGCTCATCGCCAAATGGCAGGTGGCTATTGCCGAGGCCGAAGGCGCCGACGCCGTAGCTCACGGGGCCACCGGCAAGGGCAACGACCAGGTGCGCTTTGAGCTGACCTACAAGGCGCTCAATCCCACGCTCAAGGTGCTGGCCCCCTGGCGCGAATGGGACATTCGCTCGCGTGAAGACGCCATTGCCTATGCCAAGAAGCACAACGTGCCGGTGACCCACACCAAGAAATCGATCTACAGCCGGGACCGGAACCTGTGGCATCTCTCGCACGAGGGCGGCATCCTGGAAGATCCCCGCAACGAGCCAGAAGAAAGCATGTACCAGTGGACGGTCTCCCCAGAAAACGCGCCGGACGAACCGGAAACCGTGACGGTGCATTTTGAGCAGGGCATCCCGGTTTCGGTCAACGATGTGCAGCTGCCGCCTGCTGCCCTCATCGAAAAGCTGAATGAGCTGGGAGCCAGGCACGGAATCGGTCGTATCGATCTGGTTGAAAACCGGCTGGTGGGCATGAAATCTCACGGCGTTTACGAAACCCCTGGCGGCACCATACTGTACGCGGCTCACCGGGAGCTTGAATCGCTCTGCCTGGACCGAGACACCAGCCACTTCAAAGAGGAGCTGGCCGTGAAGTATGCCGAACTGGTTTACTTTGGCAAATGGTTCCACTCGCTGCGCGAATCAATGCAGGCGTTCATCTCAAGCACCCAGGAGACGGTAACGGGCTGGGTGAAATTTAAGCTGTATAAAGGCAACGCCATCGTCATTGGGCGGCACAGCGACAACAGCCTGTATCGTGAGGACTTTGCTACGTTTGGCAAGGAAGACGTGTATGACCAAAAGGATGCTGTGGGCTTTATCAACCTGTTTGGCCTACAAATGAAGGTGCAGGCGATGATGGACGTGAGCAACGGCGGCAAAACCCGCTATGCAGCGCCAGACTACTCCAAGTTTAAGCGCGACTGATGACGTTCATTCAAGATTGGACCAATGTGGAGATTGGTCCAATCTAGGACGAAACAAATCTAAGATTTTCCAGGGGTTTGGTTTATAATCTTGGGGCAAATAATTATTTAGCAATTGATTCACCATATCAGAGAGGGGTATTATGAATCACGCCTATTTCCCAACGATTTTTAATATTGGTCCTGCAACAGATGAAACGGCCGAAAAGAGCACAACGCAAACGGCCGTTTCCCTCACCGAACAGGATTGGCGGCTGCTGCTGACCAGCGCCACCAACCGCCATTACAAGGCTGGCGAGGTCATTATTCGTGAAGGCGAACAATCCCCAGCGCTGTATCTTATCAACGCAGGAGAGGTTCGCGTGGAGCAAGCGCCGGGAAAAGTCCTGGCCCATCACAGTTCTGGTGCAGTGTTTGGCGAAATGTCCTTTCTAATGCAGAAAGATGCAACCGCCTCCGTAGTCGCCACTGATAGCGTGGATGTCAGCGTAATGGACATAGCCCGCGTGCGTGAGCGACTTGATTCGACACCAGAACTGGCAGCGCGCTTTTACCAGACGCTGGCCGTTGCGCTGGCCCAACGCTTATACCAGGCGTCGCGGCTCCTCAGCCAGCAAGAAATGTAACTAAGCAGTCAGGTGGGCAACGGTCGCTATCAACTCATTATTTTTATTTGCACTGAGACATCATACTAAACTTCAGTGGCCTTGACTTTTGGTCGCGATACTTCTTGCACGACTTCGGCCGTGACGCGTTCTGACGCATCCAGAGCGATATCTGCCTGAGCGACGATGCCGCAACAGCCGCCTCGCTCATCCACCACGACAACGCGGCGCACCTGGTTCTCTTCCATAACATTGCTACATTTATTGAGGTCATCTTCTGGCGTTACGGTGAAAACAGGTGAAGACATGATGTCTGCGGCCGTCATCTGCAGCGGGTTTTTGCCTTCGGCAACGGTACGGCAACAGATGTCGCGATCTGTGACGGTGCCTACGGGCTTCATCGAATCACTACTCTCGACAACCGGAATACAGCCGCAGTCATTTTCAACCATCATTCGCGCCACTTCTTCCAGACGCGTCTCCGGCGTACAGCAAGCGGGGTTTGCGGTCATTACATCCTTTACGTGCATAATGGTCTCCTTTAAGTAACAGGTCTTATTCGAAAGCTATAACCTTCCAGGCTAAATTTTAAAGTAGGCAGAGGAGCAATTCTATCTAACTGGGTACGGCCGTTAGATACAGTGTTGGATACAGATAATGGCGGGGCTTTTTCTTCCTTACATTGAAAGCCTCTTCAGCGCAAAGCAACAATTGTACCTGCCTGTGTATCTTTGTTATACCGGCGGCATATTAAAGTTTTAATTGGGTCGCGTAAACTATCTTCAATCTTAAAAATTAGGATAGCAAGATGGTAGAAAGTTATGTAAGAGAGAACGCCAAACCGAGCAAAACGGCCGTTTCCACAAAAAAATCCAACACAAGCACGCAGCTTTTTAACGACAAGAAAGCCCTAAAAAAGCTGAAGCTCGTGGCTGTGGCCTATTCTGAAGTAAAGCGGGAATGGTTTCCCACTGAAGAGGCATACATTGCCGAAATGGAAGTGATAGAACGCGCTGACCAGGTTTTGGCGGAAGTAGAAAAGCTGGGAATTTCAGCTAAAGGATATCCGGGAGACCAATACTTTTTCACAAACCTCATTGTTGATGATCCAGATTTGGTCGTTAACCTGGTAGATACGCTAAAGGGACGAGATTTGCTACAGACTTCGATCCCGGCGGCGCTGGAGCTGGCAAACATCCCTTACACCGGAGCGGGCATTCGTGGCCTGGTAATTGGCAATGATCGCCAACTGGTAAAGCAGCTGCTTCTGGCTAACAAGGTTCCTACCCCAGACTTTCAGTTTATACAGCGCCGGGGCACCAAAGTGCGCGACGACCTTGGACTGCCGCTAATCGTTAAGCTAAATGAAAGCGGTGGCAGTGTAGGCATTGACAACCGGGCGGTGCGAGAAACGCTGGAAGAGGCGCAGGAGCGCGTCAATGATTTGCTTGCTGTTTACCGGCTGCCAGTTATCGTGGAGCGCTTTGTGGATGGGCCTGAAGTAACGGCCGTAGTTTTTGACGACGGCCGTAAGAAGCATACATTCCTGGCCCAAAAAGTGTTCCATGTAAAACCAGACGGCAAACACGAATTTACCAGCCTGGAAAGCTACGAAGACGCGCGTGCCTATACGTATAAACCAGTGGCTGATGAAAAGTTGGCCCAGAAGATAGCTCAGTTGGCCGTTCGCGCCTTTAGCTGCTTGCGCTACAAAGATTACGCCAAGTTTGACGTTCGGGTAGATGAAGCCAGCGGGGTGCCCTACTTCACGGACGCCAACCCAAATACTGCCTTTGGCCCACACCACGGCTTGCCCTTTACAGAAGTTTTGAATATGCATGGGGTCGCTTTCAGCGACGTGCTTGCTGCTCTTTTGAGTAAACATGCCAGAACTATCCAGAAAATTCGCTAAACCGATTAACTATTTTCAACTGCGGCGCTCCCAGCAAATTTCTGAGGCGCACTGTGGCCCGGCGGTGGTGCAAATGCTCTTGAGCAATTTGGGCGTCGAGGTTACACAAGAAGAAGTGGCTGAGGCTGGCGATGCAGCCTTACGTCTGGAACTGCACGGAATGCGGGTGGATCAGCTGGCAACGGCCGTATGCCAGCTTGTCCCAGAAGCACAGTTTTGGTACAAGCGTCGCGCTTCGCTAGATGATCTTATAGTGCTCGTTACCGAACACCTGTATCCAGTGGGCGTAGAGTGGCAAGGCGACTTTGAGGATGACGAGGATGTAGAGGATGATGCAGAAGACGAAGAAGAGGATGATGACGACTACGGTCACTACAGCGTCATTACCCATATTGACCAGGAAAGGCAAGAGCTAATCATCGTCGATCCCTATAAAAGCTTCGCAGAACGAGACCATATCTTGAGTTTTACGGAGTTTGTAGAGCGCTGGTGGGATACAAACGAAGTCACCAGCGCCAAAACCGGCCGCTCCCGCTACGTCACAGACACGCGCATGATGTTTATCATTACGCCAAAAGACGTGCTGTTTCCCAGAACCCTGGGCATGAAGCGCGCCCGCTGCATTGTAAAAGCCGCTTTGTAATCTATCTCCGGTCCCCATTTGTCATTTTGAACGGAGCGCAGCGCAGTGAAAAATCCCTCTAAATCTGGCCAGCCTCTGTGAGCAACTGCGACGTGCGCAGATGCCAAAATAGAACGCGGATGACACGGATAAAACGGATGCTTACTGATTTGCAGTAAAAATCCGCGTTCATCCGTACGCTCCGCGTCATCTGTGTTGCCCATAAAGATTTATAGTTCCGTCAGGCGTTCAGGTACGGTAGTCGGCGTTGATGCTAACGTAGTCATGGCTAAGGTCGGTGGTCCAAACAACGGCCGTTCCCCCACCCCCATTACCCAAATCCAGCAAAATCTTAAACTCTGGCTCGGCAAAAACGGCCGCAGCCTGCGTCTCCTCATATTCCGTGGGCGTGCCGTTGGCCACCAGCTGCAGCGCATCCGCCTGCTGCGCCCCAACCCACAGGTTAATTCTGCTTTGCTCAAACGGCACCCCGGCCCGCCCAGCGGCCATCAGCAGGCGGCCCCAGTTGGCGTCGCTGCCAGCAAAGGCCGTCTTCACCAGGGGCGAGGTGGCAATCGTGTTGGCAACCTGGTGGGCGTCGGCTTCGCTCTGCGCACCGGTCACCTGGATTTCCACAAATTTGGTCGCGCCTTCGCCATCCCGCACAATCATGTGGGCCAGCGCGGTGCACAAGTAGCTAAGCGCCGCGCTGAATTGGGCGATGCTATCCGGGTCGGCAACGGCCGTTCCGCTCATGCCATTTGCCAATAGCAAAACCGTGTCGTTGGTGCTGGTATCGCCGTCGATAGAAATGCGGTTGAAGCTTTGATTGACGGCCGTTCGCAGCAACTCATCCAGCACATCCGGCGCAATTTCGGCATCCGTGGTCAGCACCGCCAGCATGGTAGCCATGTTGGGATGAATCATGCCCGCGCCCTTGGCCATACCGCCGATGGTCACTGGTCCGCCGGACAGCGCCAGGCGCACCGCCAGGCGCTTGGGATGCGTGTCTGTGGTCATAATGGCTTCGGCGGCGAGACGACCGTTTTCCCGCGACAATGCCCTGGCCCCGGCCACGATGCCCGCTTCCATTTTAGCCATTGGCAGCTGCACCCCAATCACGCCAGTAGATAGCACCAACACCTGGCTGGCCTCACAGCCCAGCGCCTGGGCCGCAATTTGCTGGGTGGCCCGGGCATTGGCTAACCCCGGCTCCCCGGTACAGGCGTTGGCGTTTTTGGAATTGATGACCACGGCGCGCAGGCGGCTGTTGTTGGCGGCCAACGTCTCCCGATCCACAATGACCGGCGCGGCCACCACCTGATTCTTAGTGAACATGGCGGCACAGCTACAGTCGGCATCGGCGACGACCAGGGCTAAATCAAGCTGATCCTCTTTTTTGATTCCGGCGGCAAGGGCAACGGCCGTAAACCCCTCGGGCGACGTCACGCTTCCGTCTGGCACTGTCTCAAATTGGTTCATTTTCTCACTCCATAACTGCTGAATTTCTAAAGAATGATACCGGCTGCAGCACCGAGCAGCGAATCTAAAACAAGGGTAGCCAAACCCCTGCTTCTGCGCTATCTTTGCCCTAACTTTTAGGAGAAAATCGTGACGGCATTTGCTTTGTCCTTCCCCCAACTGGAAACGGAACGGCTCATCTTGCGTGAGTATCGTCTGGACGAAACTGACCAGATGGCGCTGTTTCGCATCTTTTCCGACAGCCGCGTGACGCGCTTCTACAATCTTGGCGCATTTACTGAGCCAGAAGAGGCCTGGCGGCTGCTGCAGCGGCGGTACGAACGCTTCTGGCAGGGGCAGGGGATACGGTGGGCTATCACCCTAAAAGGCAACGATTCGATCATTGGCAGCTGCGGCTTTAATTCGCTCAGCAAAAAGAAGCGCACGGGGGAAATGGGGTATGAGCTGGCACGGCCGTATTGGCAGCAGGGCATCATGACAGAGGCCGCCAAAGCCGCTGTGGCCTATGGCTTCACCTCGCTTGAGCTTGATCGCGCCGAAGCCTGGGTCATGCCTGCCAACCGCGCCTCGGCCAATCTGCTGCTAAAGGTGGGCTTCCAGTCGGAGGGGGTGCTAAAGGGGAAGGGGTATTGGGACGGCCGTTTTCACGACCTGGAGCTGTTCTCGCTGCTAAAGGAACAGTGGGAAAGTAACGAAAAGATTGGAGACTGAACCGCGCCAGCCTCCAATCAATTTACAGAAAAATTAGTCGATTCGCGTTACGGTAATTTTAACTACCGGGTTTTCCCAATCGTGTACGCCTGGAACCAGATCATCGCCGCCCAGAACGCCGCCATGATGGGCAATAACGCCGCCCTCAGCCAGAGCTGGGTTGCTCATGCCGGTCCCGGCATCGTCAGAAGCCACGCCTACCAGACCCTGGCAAGGCGGCACCATGTCTGCAAAATCTTCGGTATTGATCTCAGTGCCCGCATCATAGCCGTCTGAGTAAACAGTTACAGCTTCCCCCACGTGGGCAGGCAGCGCCAGCGCATCCAGCCCGGTAAAGCCATCGTTGGTGCAGATCAGCATAGAAACGAAAGAGAGAAATTGAGCGCCGCTGTCGGCGGTGATGGTGAGCGTAGCGTCATCATCAAACAAGGCACTGCCCGGCGTTCCAGCCGGAACCAGTGGCGCAGCGCCCGTTACCACGTCAAAAACATTACCGCTGCCATTCAGAGCGTCTACCAGGGGAGCCAAATTGCCATTCTCGGCAATTTCCTTTAGGCCAAAGCTGGCTGCTTCACCGACGGTAAAAACATCGGCCGTGCGGCTGTGGGTTGCCAGCAGCGGCGGGGTCAGGGGCTGGCCATCGGTTAAGTTTTCAATGGTCACTTCATAATGGCGCACCGGGGCAACCCGCGTGATGGTGATTTCTACCACGGGGTCCACCCAGCCGTGAACTGCTGGAATGAGGTCAGCGCCGCCTTGAATGCCACTGTGGTGGGCAATGACGCCACCTTCGGCCAGAGCGGGATTGCTCGCGCCCGTGCCTTCATCGTCTGAACCAACGCCAATCAAACCCTGGCAAGGCGGCACCATGTCGGCAAAATCTTCGGTGTTGCGTTCAGTGCCTGCATCATACCCGGCGCTGTGAACCGTGATGCTCTGGCCTACGTGGCGTGGCAGTTCCAGGGCATCCAGCCCGGTAAAGCCATCGTTGGTGCAGATGAGCATGGAGATAAGCGACAGGTAGCGCACGTGAGGCAAAGAGGTGATGTTTAGGGTTACAGAATCGCTGAAAGGCGTGCCGCCTGGATTGGCCGCAGGCACCAGCGGCTCGCCAGCGGCAACCACGTCAAACACCTGGTTGCTGCCGCTTAGGGCAGCGATAGCTGGCGCCAGGTTGCCATTTTCGGCAATTTCTTTCACTTCAAAGCTGGCGGCATCTCCCACAGTAAACAGATCAACGGCGCCGGTATGGGTTGCCAGCAGCGGGGGCGTTAGCGGCTGGCCTTCGCTTAGATTGGTGAGGGTAACTTCATATGTAACGGCCGCAGGATGGCTGTCCTGGGCATAGGTGATGCCAACTGAAAGCAGCAAAACGGCCGTCAGCGCACCTACCAGCTTCACAATTCTTCTTACTGAAATGTTCATGATTCTTTATCTCCTTGATACTTGTAGAGCTTTGTAAAAATGGCTCCCTACAAGACGGAGATTAGCAAAGAGAAATTGTGAAACGCTTGCCTTTAGGTTACATCAACGTTATGACGATCTTACAGAACTGGAGCGATCTTACAGATTGCTTACGGCCGTACCGTAAAGTCATAAATTTCTGTGCCGCCTATCTTGCTGCCGCTCTCATCATAGGCGGTAACAGACCAGACGTAGCGGGCTGGCTCCAAAGTAAAGCTGAAGCGGTAGCTGGATTCGTTTACTTCTTCAAAATCCAGAACATTAATGCGATCTGGATCGTCATCATTCCACATCAATATTTTATAGCTGCTCGCCAGCGGGCTTTCCTCCCAGTCCAGCACGATGTTTTCACCACGTATTTCAGCCCCGTTGGCTGGTTCATGAATTGTTAACTGGCACGAACCGTCCAGGTTCTCTACAGAAAAGTCAAACTGTTCGGCCGTTTCTGCAATTTTGATCCGGTCGCTATTGAACGCTTCTACACTCCACCGATAGCCGCAGTTCACAGGCAGCAAATCTACCCGCAGGCTGGATTCATTCACCCGCTTGTCGATCAAAAGGGCGTCTCCCTCATCGGGATACATAGAGACTTTGTAATAGTCTGCATCGGGATAGTCTTGCCAATCCAGCAAAATTTCTTCACCCATTATTTTGCTGCCGTTGGTAGGCTCCAACAGCTTTATATCCAGCTTGAAAATATTTTGGATTTCAATGATTAGGGTCTCGTCTGCCTCTACCTCAAATTCGGCTGAGCTCAAAATACCGCTAGAAATATAGAGCCAGTCGTCTGTATCAAAGACGCGCACGGAGAGAGCATAGATGCCGGGATCGACATCTTTGAAGAGATAACGGCCGTCTCCGTCCGTTTCTGCGGTGACGGGTTCGCTGCCGCAGCCGCTAAAAGAAGAGAAATCAGCGCACAGCGTAACTTCCAAACCGGCGGCGCCTTCACCGTTCCAGCGAATTTCGCCAAAGACATTGCCCTTGCCGGAGGCGGGCTCCTCTCCATCGTAGGTTAGTGTACTGTCACTGTCCGTGGTATCGGCGTCGTTGCTGCCACCTGCGCCATCGGCACGGCCGTTTTCTTCACCAGTGCATCCCCACAGCAGGGCCAGAATCAAAAACAAGCCTAAAACTTTTTTCACTTGTTGCATTGTTATATCTCCCCAGATCGTTCGTTATGTTGTGCTGCAAGTGTGGCAAATGTTTCTAACGGTTTTGCCTACGAATGCATATGCAGACGGCCGCCTGCAAATTGGGACAGTGATGGTACACTTTGCCAATGACCATGCCCCTGGAACCTTACTTTCGAAACGTTTCATTTAGTGGAAATTTGGCAGAGGACGTAACGGCCGTTCTTACCCAACACGAACTGCCCATAGTGGCCGGGCACGTAGCCCGCGTAGCCCAGGAAGCCAGGCGGCTGGCGGGCAAATTTGGCACGGACCCGGAGGGAGCAGAAACGGCAGGCTGGCTGCACGACGTCGGCGCCGTTGTGCCGAATCTAGCGCGCGTTGAACTGTGCCACGCGTTGGGTATTCCGGTGCTGCCGGGCGAAGCAGAGTTCCCCATGATTTTGCACCAGAAGCTAGGCGTGGTGGTGGCGCGGGAGCTATTTGGGGTGAGAGATACGGCCGTACTCAGCGCCATTGGCTGCCACACCACGCTGAAAGCAGGCGCCTCTTTGCTGGACAAGATTGTCTTTGTGGCGGACAAGATTAAGTGGGACCAGCCCGGGGAACCGCCTTATCTAGAGGAAATTGAAACGGCCGCTGCCCACGACATTGACGCAGCTTGCCGCGTGTATCTGCGCTATCTGTGGCAGCAGCGCGAGGGGTTGCGGTACGTACATCCCTGGTTCGTAGACGCTTATCAGGAGCTGTGTGGCTCCAATAATGACTAGAACAAAGCGATTTCTCGCAGGGTTTTACTGACCAGATTCGCCAAAGCAGTCGCGCTATTTTCGCCGATAGTTTCGGCCGTTTCCGGCTTGCGGGCGCGAAAGTACAGGCTGCGCAAAAAGTTCTTAACGTTTTGCGCCTGGCGGTAGCAGTCAGGGAATGGCTCTTTTTGCTGGGCCAGCGGCAGAAACGCAGCCAGCCAGCTCTGCACCTCAGATGGCGTAAGGAGTTTGCGGCCCAATGCGGCAATAATGGGTGTCACCAAGCGCTCATCCTCAGCGTAGACGTAGACGGCTTTGGATTCGGCCGCTTTTTGCTGAATGCCGTTTAGGATTTCCAGCAGCTCCTCATTTTCTATTTCTTTGCACTGCACCAGCTCATCCAGGGCATCGGCCGTATGGGCCACGGCGTGGGCCCACCCCTTCGGCTCGCCCGATTCGTCTTCATCCAGCACAAAGCCGCGCAAATCTTGCTCACGCTCCAGGTAATCCAGCAGCTTCACTTTCAATTCGCGCAGCTCATAGGGCATCAGGAACGGCCGTTGGCGATGCCGACTCAGCACCAGGGGCACCAGCAGCACAGAAAAGCTGCGCATGAAAACGGAATCGGTATCGGACTCCCCCAGCTTGTAAAACAGATGCTCCTCTGTAAGCAGCTGGCGCAGCAGCGCTTTCAGATCATCGTCCTCAAACTTGTCGGCCAAAATCCAGGTGGCCAGCGTGCTGTAGATCAAATCATCGCGCAGCTCGGCATCGGAGCAGCCCAAATGTGGCAGCATTTCCTGGGCGCGGGGCATCGCTTTGGCCTTCTCTGGCAGGGCAAAGTCGTTATCGGCAATTTCGTAAAGCTGATCTTTTAAGGCCCGTTCGCTGAGTTTCATATTTCAAATTACTTTTTCTGGTTTGCGTCGTTCACCTGCTCTTCGATCACGCCGCGCACGTCGGCGGGCTGCCAGCCGGGCGGCTTGAGAATTTTGCCATCGGCGCGGCGGGGACCCCCGGCTTTGCTCAGGTTGGCGCGGTGGACTTCGGCAAAGACGGCGTCGGCATCCACGCCGCAGGCCAGAATCGCGCCGTAGGTCACGTAGAGCAGATCCGTGAGCTCGTGCACCCAGTTCGTCACGTCGGCTGCTTGCGCACCATTGTTCGATTGCAGAACGGCCGTCAACGTCTCCCACGCTTCAGTGGCCTCGGCAAACTCCTCCTGGAGCAGCTTCTGGCGCAGCTTTAAAATGTCTAGTGAAGGCACAACGGGTTTGGGCGGCACTGGCGCGCCCACCGCATCGTGAAACTCTACAATCTTTTGGGCATTGGTCAGCCCTGGTTCGGGCACAGGGGGTCTATCTTTTGCCATTTGTTACCTCGGTGATGAGTTGGCTCAGCGGCATATCGGTGAGGGCGTTCAGAATGTAGTCGGCATGACCTAGATCGAGCTCGCGGGTCATCTGGTTGGGAACGGCCGTACACCACAATCCCGCTTTCTTGGCCGCCGTAACGCCATTGGGCGAATCTTCCAGCGCCAGCCCTTCCTGGGGCGCAATGCCCAGCGCCTCGATGGCGGCTCGATACACCGCCGGATCTGGCTTGCACACGCCGCCCACATCGTCGGCACAGCGAGTTACCACAAAATGGTGGAAAAGACCTAACCGCTGCAAATGGTTATCTACCCAGCTGTGGTCAGAGCTGGAAGCCAGGCCAATCTTCAGGCCAAGCTGCTGCGCTTCGGCCAGATAATTTTCTACGCCGGGCAGCACAGCTTGTGCCGCCAGCAGCTCGTTATCCCGCACCTTACGCCTCGTCCAAACTGCCTGCCTGTCTAACGGCCGTCCGACCAACTCTTCCAAATGCAGGTAAGGATTAAACGACGTCGAGCCAATGTGGGCATTCCAAACGTCACGCGGCAGCTCCACACCGTAGTGCGCATACGTTTCCTGCCAGGAGGTAAAATCAGGCGTCTCGGAATCAAAAATCAGTCCATCGAAGTCAAAAATTAAAGCACGAATCATGGGGGCAATTATACCTGTTTTTTAATCGTAGGGGTTCTAGAATGAAGCGAGCTACGTGCTGTGTGAAGGTCTCAGGCCGTCCATTTCAAGCAAACAGCAGGCTTATCAGGCTTTGGCCCAGGATAAGCTGAATGCCCACCACCAAGAGGATGCCGTACACCACGCGGTTAAACCAGGTTTCGCTAAAGCGCTGGTTGAGCCAGACTCCCAGCTTCGTGCCGATAAACAGAGCGGGCAGCAGCAGCACGGTAACCACAAGATTGCCCACAACCAGCAAACCCAGCCAGGCATAGGGAATCAGCTTGACAAGATTGACAATGAAAAAGAAAACGGCCGTTGTGCCGACAAACAAATTTCTGGGCAGCTTTTGTGGCAGCATGTACATCACAATTGGCGGGCCACCGACGTGAGCCAGGGTGGAAACAAAGCCAGAGGTAGTGCCCAAAATATGGCCCGCTGTGGGAGACGGCCGTTTCTGTTCCACCATCTGCAAAAGCTGGCTGCGCACGGCCTGATACAGCACAAACGCCAGGGCAATAACGCCAATCCCCAGCTTGAGCACCCGCTCCTGATCGCTAAACTGACGAAAGAATAATGCCCCTAGCGCAATGCCAAGCAGGGCCCCAGGCAGCAATGCCCGCAGGCTGGGCCTGTCTACCAGATCATAATAGTGACGCACCGTAAATACGTCCGCCAGCAGCAAAATGGGCAGCAGCAGGGCCGCGGCTTCTGGCACGGGCATCACCAGGGCAAGCAGCGGCGTAGCAATAACGCCTGGCCCACCGCCAAACCCTGCCTTTGAAACGCCGATCAGCAAGGCCGTAGCTACAGCCGCCAGCCAAAACAGTAGTGGATGATTTGGAAATTGCAGAAGTGTAGGCATTCAGTAAAAGCTTTAGTCGGCGTCCTCGTCATTGTCGTCAAACAGGGGCGGGTTGGAAAGGTAGCTGAGGAGGTACTGCTTGAGGAACAGCTCTTGTTGTGGATCGTCAATTTCCAGCAGCAAATATTGAGCCCATTCAGGGAACTGACTGGTGTCGATGTCGCCGCTTTCCAGTGCTTCCAGGTAGCTCCAGTCAACGGCCGTTTGCCAGCCTTCATCGTCAGGCAGGGCAGAAAGCACCTCATCCACGCCGGCTATCAACGCTTCCTGCACGGGCGCGGGCAGATCAAAATCATCCGGCAGCTTGTCAAGATCGGGCGGGATGTGCTCAAACGGAGCGTCAAATTCGTCTGGGTTGGCCGCAAACTCTGGATCAATCTGGGCCATCATCTGGCGATAGCGACGGCCGTGTGAAGAGGTGCGGGGCGGAATCCAGGGAATACGGTCCTGGTAGTCGCGCCACCAGCGTACTTCCGCCCACAGGCGACGGCCGTCTTCTGACTGTGGAAATTGAGACAACAACATCTCCAGCACATCCACCGACTCAGCAAAATACCCCTGATCGGCATAAAGATGCGCCACCCACAGCATGGCCGCATCTGGCCGGGCCGTACGTTTAAATACTTCTAAAAAGATAGGCCAGGCGAGTTCGCTGCCGCGCGTTTGCCCCAGCAAATAATCTTGCAGCAGCTGGCCGCGCCCCTCTTCGAGCATCTCTTGCACGTCGCCAGGAAGCACGCTGTCGTCATCCGCCGCTTCATTATACTGCCGGTAGCGACCCTCCCAGCGGCTGGAGTAGCGAAAAGAAAGCGCCAGCCGCCGCCGCTGCTGCCATGGCCGGTCGTCCCACTCATCCACATGGCGGCCAATCGCTTTGCGGTTATCTCGAATGAGCCACGGATCGCTAAACGCTTCCAGCACCAGCTCGGCCGCCTCCTTTAGCTCTGGAAAGTGGGCCAGGACTTCAAAGCAAAGCGCCGCTGCATCCATTTGCCCATAATCATCTTCTTGCAGCAGGGTGCGCGCCTGTGCCAGGCGTCGTGCCACATACTCCGGATATTGTTCTACCATCTTTTGAATCTCCAAACGCAAGTTACTGTGTGGGATTATAGCAGGGATCGGCTAGAACTATGAGGGATATGCCTACAAATTTCATGGAGATACCCTTCATAATAAAGCTGGTTTAAAAACTGGTTTTGCGCCACCACTTTTTACTGCACCCCGACTGACTCACCGTACCGACACGTGAATTTCCCATTATGAGCTTACGCTTAATAAAGTAGACAGAATAGACAAAATCCCGACAAATGCGTGTAAAATATCTACAAAACTTAGACAAAACCTCTTCTAAGGATTTGCTGCATCGGTAATTGTGCACACAAACCGAGATTACTAACTTAAAAACCCTGGAGTATCTTCTGGACAAATGAAGATGCTGCATAAACGAAATGGAGTAGAAAAATCATGAAAAATGTAAGAATCATTATTCTCCTGCTTATCTTTAGTCTGGTGTTGGCAGCCTGCGGGTCCAGTGCAGAAGTCGCGCCAGAACCAACGGTCGAACCTACTGTGGCCCCCGTGGAGGAAGCAACTGAGGAAACAGTAGAAGTAGAAACACCAGAACAGGAAATGAATTCAATCGTGGATATCGCAGTTGAAGACGGCCGTTTCACCACCTTAGTCGCCGCGCTAGAGGCTGCTGGTCTGGCGGAGACGCTGGCCGGTGACGGCGAATTCACGGTCTTTGCCCCCACCGATGATGCATTTGCCGCACTGCCTGAAGGCACTGTCGCTACCTTGCTTGAAGATCCGGCCGGTGCCCTTACCGACATTTTGCTCTACCACGTCGTTGATGGCGCAGTTATGGCAGAAACAGTCGTTACTTTAGAAACCGCCCCGACCCTACAGGGTGAGAATATAAGCATTTCCGTCGTCGATGGCAGCGTTTTTCTGAACGAGACGGTGCAGGTCATCATCACCGATATCAAAGCTTCAAACGGCGTGATTCATGTTATTGACGCTGTTTTGCTGCCGCCCAGCATGAGCGCCGCTGAAGATATGGACGAGGCGCCTTCCATCACTGAGATTGCGGTTGAAGACGGCCGTTTCACTACCCTGGTCGCCGCTCTAACGGCAGCTGGTCTGGCGGAGACGCTGGCCAGTGACGGTGAATTTACCGTCTTTGCCCCCACCGATGATGCGTTTGCTGCATTGCCCGAGGGCACGGTCGAAGCATTGCTTGAAGATCCAGAAGGCGCTTTAACTGAAGTATTGCTCTATCACGTTGTCGAGGGCGTTGTGCCAGCCGAAACTGTGGTGACGCTGGACACGGCCACGACGCTGCAAGGCGAGGATGTCTCTATCGCTGTAGAGGATGGAACCGTTGTTTTGAACGATTCAGCCCAGGTGATCATTACCGATATCGAAGCTTCTAACGGCATTATTCACGTGATCGATGCCGTCCTGCTGCCACCCAGCATGAGCGCCGAAGCTGAAGACGAGATGACGGACGCGCCTTCTATCACTGAAATTGCGGTTGAAGACGGCCGTTTCACCACCTTAGTAGCCGCGCTAGAAGCTGCTGGTCTGGCGGAAACGCTGGCCGGTGACGGCGAATTTACCGTCTTTGCCCCCACCGATGACGCGTTTGCCGCGCTGCCTGAAGGCACTGTTGCTACCTTGCTTGAAGATCCAGCCGGCGCCCTGACCGACATTTTGCTCTATCACGTCGTTGATGGCGTAGTTCCAGCAGAAACAGTGGTTACTCTTGAATCGGCCACGACCCTGTCTGGTGAGGACGTAACCATCACCGTTACTGACGACGGTGAAGTGATGCTAAACGGAACGGTCCAGGTGATTATTACCGACATTGAAGCTGCCAACGGCATCATTCACGTCATTAATGGCGTAATGCTGCCCTAAAGGCAACGATTTACAAGTCTACGCATCTTTCCTATTCTATTCTTTTCTATCTAGAGATGAATGCCTTCTGGCCTGGCCGGGACGCATTCATCTCTTATCCAGATTTCATCCCGAAAACAGGCTAATCTTCACAAAACATATCGATAAAACCTGTGAAAATGTATAATTCTATTACGCCAGAGGCAGTGGTCTATGAATAAAACAGCAATGATATGGGGCGTCAGCGGCGGTATCGGACGTGCCTTGGCCAAGGAATTGGCTGCAGCTGGCTGGACGGTGATAGGTATTAGCCGCCACCCTGAAGACGTGGTAGATCTCACACAGTTCGGCTTTGCCGCAGACGCCAGCCGCGAATATGATGTGAAAACGGCCGTCTACGCTGCCAGCTTAGAAGTTGATCAAGTTGACCTATGGATTTACGCAGTGGGTGACATTGAAATCGAGGCTGTAGACGATCTGACCAATGAAGCCTGGCAGCGACAGATCGACGCTAATCTCACCGGCCCCTTCCTTGCCACCAAGCACAGTTTATCCTTACTGGCCGATGAGGCCCATCTGGTTTACCTGGGCGCAGTCAGCGAGCGGCTCAGATTGCCAAAATTTTCCGCCTATGTAGCGGCTAAGGCCGGGCTGGAGGCCTTTGCCACTTCCTTGCAAAAGGAATTGCGCAAAAAGAAGGTAATGCTGGTGCGCCCCGGCGCAGTAGACACACCATTTTGGAACAAACTACCCATGCGCCTGCCCAAGGACGCTATTTCTCCGGAAAAAGTAGCTAAACGTATTCTGGCCGCGTATGATGAAGGTCATAGTGGGCAGCTGGATCTAGTTTAAGTACGCTAATTGAGCAATCGCTCCTTAGCAAATGAGATTTTAAATGCCAACCTTTAATTTTAAATTCACGGTAGACGCGCCGGTTACGGCCGTTTCCCGCTTTCACCACGATACACGAATCCTAAAAAAGCTCTCACCACCGCCTATTTTTTTAAAGATTCACCGTTTTGAACCGCTGGAGGAAGGCTCCGAAGCCGAATTTACGCTCTGGTTTGGGCCGCTGCCGCTGCGCTGGCGGGCCGTCCATTCCCGGGTCTCAGCCCGCGGATTCACCGACACGCAGGCCCAGGGGCCACTCAAGCATTGGCAGCACACACACCGATTTACGGCCGTTTCCCCCCAAACCACCGAGGTCCATGAACATATCGAATACAACCATAAGCCAGGACTGGCTGGCCTGGCTACCCGGCTGCTGTTCAACAACGCCGGGCTATACGCTCTGTTCACCGCCCGCAAATGGCTAACCCGCTGGCACGTAAACCGACAGCAAAAGAGCGCTGGCACTCCCTCAGCAGAAAAGCTCAAGTCTGGTGAGGCGTAACGCCTAATGCACAATAAGAATCACGCGCCACGCTGCGCGATGCATTAAGGGAATACAATGTCATTTTTTACCATTTGGGGGAGCGGCTTTCTCGTCATCATTTCCGCCATGACCCTTCTCTGGCTGCTAAGCATTTACCTGAAAAACGCCAGCATCGTCGATCCGTTTTGGGGCACGGGCTTCGTTATTCTGGTCTGGTTCTACTTTAGCCAGACCGACGCCGGATTTGCGGCCCGCAAGCTGCTCGTGACCGGGCTGGTCACGCTCTGGGGCCTGCGGCTTTCCCTCTACCTGCTTTGGCGCAGCTGGGGAAAGGGCGAAGATTACCGTTATCAGCGCTTTCGCCAAAGATATGGACCAGAACGGTATTGGTGGTTTAGCTTTTTCCAGGTCTTCTTGCTGCAAGGCGTGCTTATTTTGCTGGTCTCCGCGCCGCTGCTGGGGGCACAGCTTCGCGGCGGCGCGCTCAATTGGCTGGATGGTGTGGCAACGGCCGTTTTCCTGGTTGGTTTTGCCTTTGAAGCCGGTGGCGATTACCAGCTAGCCCGATTTAAGGCAGACCCGGCCAACAAAGGCAAGCTGCTGACCACTGGCTTTTGGCGCTACACGCGCCACCCAAACTATTTTGGCGATGCGGCCGTCTGGTGGAGCTTTGGCCTCTTTTCGCTGGCGGCTGGCTCACTACTGCCCGCCCTCGGCGCCGTGCTTATGACCATTCTCATCATCCGCGTTTCCGGCGTGGCCTTGCTGGAAAAAGATTTAAAGAAGAGCAAGCCGGGGTATGAAGAATACGTGCAGCAGACGAATGCATTTTTTCCCTGGTTTCCAAAGACGAATGAGTAAGAAGTGAGAAGTTAAAAGTTCATTGCTTGCCAACTCGCTCACTTGCAAACTGATGCTATGAAGACAACACCACACACGCTTGTTATTGGCGCGGGCATTGGCGGATTGACTGCTGGGGCATTGCTGCTAAAAGCGGGGCACCGCGTTACCGTTTTAGAGGCGCACGTTTACCCCGGGGGCAGCGCCGGAACCTTCTACCATAAAAAGTACCGCTTTGACGCTGGAGCCACGCTGGCTGGTGGATTCTCGCCTGGAGGACCACACGCCCGACTTGCAGAAATACTGGGGCTAACCTGGCCGGTGCGCCCGGTTGATCCTGCCTGGGTAGTGCATTTGCCAGACGGCCGTACCGTCACCCAATGGGCCAACCCGGAGCAGTGGCAACTTGAGCGGCAAGCTGCTTTCCCCGGCACGGAGCTTTTCTGGCAAAAGCTGGAAATGCTGGCCGATGTTGCCTGGGACGTGTCGTCACGGCCGTTCCCCTGGCCCCCAGAATCGCTATACGATATCTACACGCTGGCCCGCGCCGTCCGCCCCTCAACGCTGCGCGCCCTGCCCTATCTGCTAAGCACCATAGACGGCCTGGCTCCATCGAACAACCCGATGTTCCGTGCTTTTTTGGATGCCCAGCTGCTTATTTCTGCCCAAACCACCAGCCAGCAGGCAAACGCGCTCTACGGCAGCGCGGCCCTGGACCTGCCCCGGCGCGGTGTCAATCACGTGCAGGGCGGCATCGGCGCGCTGGCCAGCACGCTGGTGGACTGGATTCGGCAAAACGGCGGCGAGGTACAGTTCCGCCAGCAGGTGACCCAGATAGAAATGAAAAACGGCCGTGCCGCTGCCGTCCATACCAACAAAGGACTTTACCTGAGCGCAGACAACATCGTTGCCAACCTCACCCCCTGGGCGCTGCGCGATTTGCTGGGCAAGCATGCCCCAACCAGCCTGGCTCGTGAAGTGCGTCATCGTGAAGCTACGTGGGGCGCATTCACGCTTTATCTGGGAGTCGATGCAGCAAAATTGCCCCCAACCAGCGCCGGGCACCACCAAATCATTGTAGATGCTGACCGACCGTTGGGAGAAGGAAACTCCGTTTTCGTCTCCATGTCTGATGCGGCAGACAGCAGCCGCGCGCCTGAGGGGCATCGCACCCTGACCCTGTCTACACACACGGAGATTGCCCCCTGGTGGCGGCTGCGCCATGGTGACGAAGCGGGCTACCACGCCCGCCGACACGAATATGCCGAACGCCTGCTCGACGCCGCCGAAATTGCTTTGCCTGGCCTGCAGCACGCCGTTGAGCTTAGCCTGCCCGGCACGCCGGTAACCTTTGAATTTTACACGAGACGGCCGTCTGGCATGGTCGGTGGCTTTCCCCAAAAATCGCTCTTTCAGGCGCGTGGGCCATCAACCGGCGTTAAAAATATCTGGCTGGTGGGCGACTCAATCTTCCCCGGCCAGTCCACTGCCGGAGTAACGCTGGGCGGCATGCGCGTGGCCTCTCTGGTGCAGCGCGCCTCCCGGTCGGCCCGGCCGGTCCAGCTTTGGAAAATGCTCTCGTCTGCCAACGAGGCTTGAGTAATTTTCCGCAATCTGGCTTGACAATTCGCCCTTTCCCTCCTATCATCCCCCGGCATTTAAATAATTTCAAATGATTGAACGCAGTTAAATATGTAATCGGCAAAAGTTTTAGCAGAGAAACGATGGGCGTTTAATGCCGCTGCTTTGGAGGCGATATGTTTGACCAATTACCCACATCAATTGAAGAATTTAGCACCTGGCGCTGGGAGCAAATTGCCCCTTATTTTAGCGATTTGCAGGAACGGCCGCTCACAAGCGAAACGATTGATCAATGGCTGGCGGACTGGAGCCAGCTGGGCCAGCTGCTATCAGAAAAGGCTGCAAGACTGCGCGTGGCCACCACGCAAAACACCAACGACACAGCGGCTGAAGTTGCTTTAAATCGATACCTTGATGACATATTTCCCCATCGCAAAGTCGCAGAAAACAAGCTTGAAGCCCGTCTGTTGGCCAGTGGTCTGGCACCAGAAGGAATGGAAATCCCTCTGCGCAATATGCGGGCTGATGCCGAGCTATTTAACGAAGAAAACATCCCCCTTATTACCGAATTAACAAAACTTGCTCAGACGTACAATCGAACGATTGGCGGGCAAACCGTACTGTGGCAAGGGGAAGAGCTTACCCTGACGCAGCTTGCCACGCGCCTGGAAGACCCCGACCGCAGTCTGCGCGAGCACGGCTGGCGCTTGATGGCTGAACGCAGCCTGGAAGATCGACAGGCACTGAATGAGCTTTGGGCAGAGATGCTGCCAAAACGGCACGAAATTGCCCAAAATGCCGGTTTTCCCAACTACCGGGCGTACGTCTGGCAAGAAAAAAAGCGTTTTGACTACACGCCAGAGGATGCCGCCACCTTCCACCGGGCAATCGCCGACGTGGTGGTTCCGGCCGCCAGCAAAGTTTATGAAAGATACCGGCAAAAGCTGGGAGTAGATAGTCTGCGTCCCTGGGACGTGCGGGCAGACGCATATCCTTTCCAGATGCCGGTGCTACGGCCGTTTACCGATGCCGAACAGCTTGTTAACACGTCGGCCGCTATTTTCCATCAGGTAGACCCGGTTCTGGGCCAATATTTCGACGTGATGCGCCAGGAATCCCTGCTAGACATGCCCAATCGCAAAGGCAAAGCGCCCGGCGCGTACTGCACCAATTATCCGGCTTCGCAACGGCCGTTTATCTTTATGAACAGCACCGGCACCGGGGCCGACATCCGCACCCTGTTCCACGAAGCAGGCCACGCCTTCCACAACTTTGAACGCAACAAGCTTGCCTACCAGCCACAAAAGTCCTCGCCCATGGAGTTTAATGAAGTGGCCTCCATGGCCATGGAGCTGCTCACTGTCCCCTACATTACCAAGAGTGACGGGGGCTTCTTTACCCAAGAGGAAGCGGATAGCTGGTTCGTGGGCCATCTAGAAAAAATCATCCTTTTCTGGCCCTACATGGCCGTGGTAGACGGCTTTCAGCATTGGGCATATTTGCACCTCGACGATGCCGTAGATGCCGCCAATTGTGATGCAAAGTGGCAGGAGCTGTGGCAAATTTACCTGCCGCAAATTGACTTTAGCGGCTTTGAAGATGCCCTTGTCACCGGCTGGCACCGCAAGCAGCATATCTTCCGCGCTCCGTTTTATTACATCGAGTACGGCCTGGCTCAACTGGGCGCGCTGCAAATCTGGCGCAACGCCATGCAGAATCAGGCCCAGGCGGTGGCCGATTACCGGCAGGCGCTGGCCATGGGCGGCACGCAGTCGCTCCCGGCCCTGTACGAGACCGCCAACGTGCAGTTTGCCTATAACCATAACATGGTTAGCCAAATGGTCGCATTGTTGGAAAGTGAGATTGAAAAACGGCTGCAAATGGTATAATGCCCCTACCAAAAAACCCACGCCAACTCAACAGGAGGCATTATGCGATTTAAACGACTTTGCGTATTGTTGCTGCCGCTGCTGTTTTTGCTGATTAACTTCTCGCTGGCGCGCCCGGCAATGGCCTGCGGCGGTTTGTTTTGCCAGGCCAATCCCATTGACCAAAATGCGGAACGGATCATCTTCACCGACAATGGGGATGGCACCATCTCCGCCATTATTCAAATTCAATACACTGGCTTCGACGTAGATTTTAGCTGGATTCTGCCCATTCCTGTGCCGATAGCGGCTGAAGATTTGGAGGTGCCAGAAACGGCCGTCACTGCCTTTAGCGAGCTAGAAATTGCCACCAACCCCCAATACCTTCCGCCACCGTTGCCCGATTGCGCCATGATGATGATGGAAGATATGGCCGTAGAATCGGCCGCAGAAGGCGGGGTAGAGGTGTTTGCCGAGGGGGATGTCGGTCCCTATGAATTTGTGGTTATTGGCTCCGAAGACCCCGAAGCCCTGGTGGAATGGCTGCGCGAAAATAACTATCGCGTAGAAGACCCGATGATTCCCCTGATCGATGTCTATGTGGAAGAAAATTTTGCTTTCCTGGCCATGCGCCTACAGCCTGAGTTTGGCGTGCAGGACATTCAGCCGATCAAAATTACCTATCCCTCAGAAAACCCCATGATACCCCTGCGGCTAACGGCCGTTGCCGCCAATCCAGACATGGCCGTCATCACCTGGTTCTTCGCCGAACAGCAGGCCGTGCCGGACAATTACGGCCATTTCGAAATTGAAGACAGCGAAATCACCTTCTTCACCTTTGGCGGGCACAATTACCGCACGCTCATGGGGCAAAAAGCAAATGAGATGAACGGGCAGGCGTTTATTACTGAATATGCCGCGCCCACCAGCGAACTCGCCTTTAGCGATCCGCTGCTGCAAGAGCTGGCCAGTAAGCACAGCTACCTCACCCGCCTCAACACCGTCATCTCCCCCGAAGAGATGACAGTAGACCCGGTTTTCCGCTATGAGGACCGGCCCAACGTGTTCAACATTCATGATTTGTCCGACAGCCGGGGCCAGTATGACTGCGAGCGAGAAGCCGCTGATGACAACATATTTACGACCCTGTTCGGCAACAATAGCGGCGGTAACAGCGCCAGCGACGATGACGACGACGGCCGTACCCCAGCGGCACAGCCAGCGGAAGAATCTAACAATGGCTTGCTTGTAGGATTGGGCGGCGCAGCCCTGGTTGGCGGCCTAATTGGCGCGGGCGTGTTGATCGGCCGTCGCTCCAAGAAAACGGCCGAATAAACGTAAACCCTCCTGATGGGTTCTCGAAATACTTTTGTGGTTTGCGGAGCTGCTCAGAGGCAGCATACCACTCACAGTTGAGGCAAATAAATGAATGTAGATAAATCTTTCCAGCGATGGGTAGGCTATCTTGCCATTTTAGCCGGTGTGCTGGCTCTACTCAGCCTGATCGTTGGCCTGGCAGGCGTTGAATACGATTTTGAGGTGTTTTCTGATACGTCGTCGTTAATTGCCGCGGGCGTGCAGGCAGCAGGTTTCATCCGCTGGAGCTATTGGCTAAACATGCTGGGCAATTATTTGCTGCTCGTGCCTCTCGCCCTGCTGCTCTACCAGTGGCTCAAACCGATCAATCCGGCCAATGCCCAGCTTTTTACAGCCGGGGGGCTCTTCTACATGGCGCTGGGGGCAGCCGGTTCCGCCATCCTCGCAGCCGCCTGGCCCTTTCTTATCGAACAGTTTGCAACCGCACCGGTTCCAATGCAGGAGTTCTTGCTAGTTGAATTTCAGGTCGTCAATGCCATTGCCGAAGAAGGACTACATGGTGTTATACAAAATTTAGCAGGCTCGGTATGGTTTCTAGGCATCGGCTACATGCTCCGAGCAAAGCGCAAGCAGTTGGGTATATTTGCCATGGCAATTGGTGGCTTTCTTGTACTCAATACAGTCGGCAACATCTTCAAAATTGAAGCTTTAAGCTTGTTGGGGCTGACAGCCAATATTCTTCTTGGCCCGCTATGGTCAATATTCATTGGCGCGCTCCTTGTGCAACAGAAGGCAGCATAAACAGGTTGTTTCACCGCACAAATGATGAACGTTAAATCGACGCGTCTCGATTACGACAGCCGTTAAACACCACTTAGCAGGAAATCTGTCGATGGCTTACGTGAGAAAAATTTGGCAATCCCCCTGGGTGCAGGTGGCGCTCCATCTCGTTCTCATTGCTGCCCTCACCTACCTCTTCCTCTGGCGACTGTGGGCGGCGGCCCCAGAAGACCGCGCCTATCTGCCGGAAAAGTCTGACCTGGCCGAAGTGTTCTACCCGCCGCGCACCTTCTTCGCCAAGACCCTTGCCAGCGGCGAGTTTGCCCTGTGGAATCCGCACGTCTATTCGGGCTACCCCCAATTTGCCGACCCGCAGGCGGCGACTTTCTACCCTGTCGCCCTGCTGCTGGCCTGGATTGCCAAAACTAACTTCAGCATGGCGACGCTGGCGCTGGACATTGGCCTGCACTTCTTTCTGGCAGGCGCTTTTTCCTTTCTGTTTTTTCGCCACATCTTCAAGGCCAACTTACCCGCCTTATTGAGCGCGCTGCTGTTCGAATTTGGCGGCTACCTCACTTTTTACCCACCGGGTCAGCTTTCTGAGCTGGAGGTGGTAGCCTGGTTTCCGCTGACGCTGCTGCTGGTGACGCTGGCTATTGAACGGCGCAGCTGGCTGCTGACGGCCGTTTCTGGGGCCACGCTCGGGTTGGTCTTTCTGGCCGGACGGCCGCAATCCTACCTGACCATTGGCACCGTCACCGTCGCCTGGTTGATTTACACTGGGTACCGGGCTGATTTGCCCTGGACGCGAATCGCCAAAAAGCTGGGGCTGCTGGCTGCGTTCGCCCTGGGCATTGCCGCCGCCCAATGGCTGCCTACGCTGGAGCTGACACGCCTCACCACCCGCTCCTTGCTCACGTATGACCTGGTTGCCGAAGGCGGCTTCCCCTTTGTGCATCTCACCGGCTTTTTTGTGCCGCAGCTTTTGGGGACGCAAAATTTGTACGTGGGGCTGATGGCATTGGTGCTGGCCACGCTGGCGGCGCAGCAGCGCAAGGGGATGTTTTGGACGGCCGTTTTCCTCATTGCTCTTTTTGGCTCGGTGGGTAAGCATCTCATTATTTTCGACGGCCTGTACCTGCTGCAGCGGCTGGGCTTCCCCGGCTATTTGCGCAACGTGGAGCGGCTGGCCTTTGCCATGACGTTTAGCCTGGCGGCGCTGAGCGGCTACGGCATCATGCTTGTGCAGCAAATTGACCGGCAGCTTTTGCGGCGTTATCTGCTGATTGCCGGGGGAATCTTTGGGACGGCCGTGGTGCTCACCTGGCTCTGGACTCTCAGCCGGGAACCCGGCGGGGACCGCTTCTTGCCGGTGGATACGCTCACCTACGTGGTTCTGATGCTGGGCGGCGGGGCGCTGGCTCTGTGGGTTTTCCGCGACTCTCCCCGCGCGGCCGTGTTGGCCCTGGTATTTATTGCCGTTGTGGACGTGATGTCGCTCAACCAGGGGCGGTTTTTTGTGGAACGGGCGCGCTCCTTTGCACCGGGGAACGATATTGAGCGGGTGATGGCTGCACCAGGGAGCGTACGGCCGTTCTCTCGCACCGTCTTCGACCAAACCTCATCGCAGGATTTTGGCAGTCTGGCCGGGGTAGACAACGTGGGCGGCATGCCGCCGCTGATGCTGATCGACTACGAACTGCTGCGCGAAACGCTAAAGGATGAATACCGACGCAACATCGTGCTCAACGTAGACATGGTGGTAACAACCGGGGAATATACAGACCCGGCCTATGAGCTTGTGCAAGAAGAAGACGCCTTTCGCTACTATCGCTTTTTGCACGCCCTGCCCCGCGCTTATCTGGTGCCCAACGTGGTGGAAGTGGCCGATGCGGCCGCTGCGGCCGAACGGCTGGCTGCGCCTGACTTTGCCTATGGCACGACGGCCCTGGTAGTGGGTGAAACGGGTCTGGCAAATGGCGGTGAATTGGAGGCAGAGGAAACGGCCGCTGTGCTGCAACGAACGGCAAACAGCATGACTGTGCAGGTAACGGCCGTCCAGCCACGCTTTCTTGTTCTCTCTGAAACCTACTACCCCGGTTGGCAGGCCGAAATTGACGGCCAGCCGACAGAAATCTACAAAACCAACGTTGCCCTGCGCGGCCTTGTGGTGCCGCCCGGCAGCCACACCATCACGTTGCGCTTTCAGCCCATGACTTTTTATGTGGGGGTGGGGCTTTCGTTGGGAACGGCCGTTATTTTATTGGTCTGGGCCGCCTTCACCGGTGCTACTCGCTTGCGCAAAAGAGGCCAGGCGAAACAGTTAGAGTAACTCAAGGAGAAAATTATGGAATCTACCGACACGCTCACAACCCTTTTTAGCCATCACCTGTGGGCCAACCTGCACCTGCTGGCGCGCTGCGCTGAGCTAAGCGAAGAGCAGCTTAAGGCCACCGTTACCGGGGCCTACGGCTCTATTTACGACACGCTGCAGCACATCGTCAAGGCCGAACAGTCGTACTTTTCGCGCATCAGCACCGGCCAACTGTTCAACCATCCCAAAGACGCCCCGCCCATGACCATCGCGCAGATGATGGTCGCAGCGCGCACGACTGGTGAGGGGCTGATTGAATGGGCGCCTAAAATTAAAGCCGACGACACCGTGCAGATCGATTGGGACGGCACGCCGCGCGCCGTACCCAAGACCATTATCCTCACCCAGGTGATCAACCACGCCACCGAGCACCGCGCCCAAATCCTGGCTATACTAACGGAGTTAGGCATTGAATCACCAAACTTACAAAGTTGGGCCTACTTTGATGATCTAGTCACATGAAGCGGGGAAGCGAGGGGTAAACATTATGAAAGTAGAAAATAAACTGTTTGTGGTAACCGGTGGCGGCAGCGGCATAGGGCGAGAACTGGTCTTAAACCTGCTGGGCAGGGGCGCATCCGTGGCCGCCGTCGACATCAATGACGCGACGCTGCAGGAAACTGTAGAACTGGCCGCGAATAGAGCGGACAGGCTGTCTACATACATTGTGGACATTACAAATAGGGAGGCTGTGGCCGCTTTGCCTGCAGAAGTGATTGCCAGGCACGGAGCTGCCGATGGGCTTATTAACAATGCGGGCATCATTCAGCCCTTTGTTCGCGTCAAAGCGCTTGAGTACGAGGCGATTGAGCGGGTCATGAACGTTAACTTTTATGGCACGCTTTATCTGATAAAAGCCTTTTTACCCCACTTTCTTTCCAGACCAGAAGCGCATATTGTGAATATATCAAGCATGGGTGGCTTTTTGCCCGTGCCCGGACAAAGCGTTTACGGAGCCTCGAAAGCGGCCGTAAAGCTGCTCACCGAAGGTCTCCACTCTGAACTGGCCACCACAAACGTGCATGTTACCGTTGTGTTTCCCGGCGCAATTGGCACCAACATTGCCACCAACTCCGGCGTGGGCATTGGCCTGGACGTGGAAAACAGCGAGAACGGCCGTTCCTTCAATCCCCTGCCACCCAGCGAAGCGGCCGAAATTATTGTTGATGGAATAGAAAAAGATAGCTACCGCGTGCTGGTGGGCCGCGACGCCAAAATGATGGACCTGCTTTACCGGCTCAGCCCCAAACGGGCGGCCAACTTTATCTTCAAGCAAATGCAGGCGCTGCTACCAGAGTAAATATACAGAGGTTTGTGCCTATCTACTTGTATCCTGATACACGCGAAACGCACCTATTTTCATTAGAATGTAATCAACAAGTTCGTTAGCGTCGTGACTGAGCTGGCAGTCCGGCGATAAGCAATAATGCAAAGGAGAATGAAAATGGGTCTTTTAGGATGGGCAATTGTGGCATTAGTGATCTCTATCATTGCAGGAGGGCTAGGCTTCACCGGGGTAGCTCGAGGGGCAGCAAGCATTTCCAAGATACTGTTTGGACTATTCCTGGTCATTGCTGTTATTTTATTTATTCTGGTGATCGTGGGTGTAGACCTGCTGGCTTCAGGTGGCGGCACGTTACTAACCGCCTTCTTCTAGATAGAACAATCACAAGAAGCATTTTACCCGGCGTGGGCGGTGAGTATATACTTGCCGCCCATTTTTATGTCTTAACCTGCCCGCACGCTTCCCCTTTCACGCCAAGCGAATCCCCCTGATCGAATCTACCGGTAATAGATGGTGAAACGGCCGTTCCTGCAATACGGCCGTTTTAACCGCCTAAACTGTACTCCCCACACCTAACCTAAGACCTATTGAATAATAAAAATCCCCTTTTTATAGTTCATCATTATCCATATCCACCTAATTGTTCAACACGAGGTAATACCCCATGCTTAAACAGATGCTCTACAAACTCGACAGCAAAGTAAACCTTGTTGTAATCCTGTTTCTCTTTTGGTCCGTTTTCTGGGGGCTAAACGGGGGCGACAAATTCTTCAATGGTGATTTCATTCCGAACACGGAAAGCTGGTCAGCCAAAGGCGTTCTGGTCAACGACCAGGGCGATGTCGAGTTTACGCTGCATCCCATGGAAGTTGAAGGATGGTACGGCGTCAATCGCGATTCAAAAATGATAAACTACTTCCAAAACCTGGCTATTCCCAGCGGGGTTGCTCTGGGCATGTTGTACGGCATCGCCATTTTTGAGATTATCCTCGGTGCTACCTTCTTTGCGCTCTTCATCTGGTCGCTCATGCCTGAAGAAAAGAAAAGCACAGTGGGCATGTTTGCCGACAGAACAGTTCATCGGCTGGCCTTCAAGGGCAGTGTGGCCATATTTGTTATGTTCTCCGCCGGCGACACGCTTTTTGGCGACCGAACGGAGCTTTGGGAACACGGCACATTTATCGTCCTCTGCTTAATCACCTACGACATGTGGTATCGCGTCGACCGCTTCTTCATTGAAAACCGTAAAAAGCAGCGCGGTCAGGGCTCTATTCAGGCCGCATCTTACCAGCAAGAAGCAGCCTGATTGAACCGGTGCCGGGCAGCTGGCCTCACCTGATAGTGGCGGCTTCTGCTCTGGCACACCTTTACTGAGCCTGCTGCAAAGCAGGCAGCGACTGCAAATAAAGCCACAGCGCCTTTAGCTCATCGTCCGTCATCTGACTATAGCTTTGCCACGGCATTTCATCATTCAATGGGTAGCCCCCGGGCGTCACGCCGGTGCGCAGAGTTGTCATGAAGCCCGCTTCTGACCAGGAAGCCAACGCGCCGCCTGGCGTCAGGTTTGGCGTGGGCACTTCCTGGCCCGGCGGGCCAAACGGTGCTCCGTTCAGGTTAGCCCCGTGACATTCCGCACAGGTGTGGGATAGATATCTTCCGTATTCCACGGTTACGCCGGGTTCAGGTGCGGCGGGCGGTGGGGTAGCATGGTCAATGCGGTCAACCGCCAGCGGAGGCATCATTCCGGCAGCCATCATCACGCGGCCCAGCAACTCAATGCGCCGGTCGGACATTTCATTGTCCACCGGGGGCAGATTTTTAAGATAGGCAATCAGCGCGCCAATATCTTCATTGCCCATGGCGTAATAGGTATTAGAGGGCATCACAAATAAGGCGCGACCATCATGCCCTACCCCATGCCGGATGGCGCGTACCCAATCCTCATCGGTATAAAAACGGCCGATTCCACCCGCACCGGAAGTCAGATTGGGTGTGGGGATGCTGAGCATGCCCGGTATTTCAAAGTACAGTTCTCCGCTCAAATTCTCCTTGTGACAGTCTGTGCATATAAAGATGGACGCCAGGTGCTGCCCGCGTTGAATAGCGGCCGCATCCGTGGGGATAGCGATAGTCTCTACGGGAATGTCATATGTTTTGCTTGCCTGCGCCCCGCCAATGACCAGCAGCACGACAAAGGCCACAGCCAGCAGCACAATCAAACCACCCAACCCAACGCCGATCCATTTTAATACTCTGCGAACCATAAAGCGCTCCTTTATTTTTTGCGCCACTCCCTTTTATACTTGCGTCAATTCGTTTCTCCTCTTATCTGAGGCTTTGCCAGCTCAACGCGATCAGAATGGTATAAACGAGCGCAAAGATTGGCGGAATTGGCAGGGCAAAGCCCCACCAGAAGATCGCGCCGACGGGGATTAGCGCCAGGGCCAGGATGGCACCTTCTCTGTAACCGCCCCACAGCCACCAACCAGCTACACCTTCAAGAGTGCAGACCAGCAGAAAGGCAGCCAGCAGGGGAACTGTGGTAGGTATTCCCACGCGCTCAAACGGGCCACGGCCGTATGCCGGGAAGCCCATCACGTAAGGAATGTCGCGGCCCGTCAGCAGATTGCGAATGGCGGGCAGGCAAAACACGCCAAAGCCCAACGCAGTAATCCAGAGCAGGATCGCCGCCGCGCGAAATTGAATTGGAACTGTCATGAGGTCACGTTCTCCTTAGTTTGGGTCTGTTTTCGCTTGCAGTGCCAGTTTGACAGACAAGAAGCAGCCTGTCATACGTGCGCGCACGTAGCTCCGCACGTATTTTGCCAGCCATTTGGCAGCCCGAAATTTCAGACCATTCGCGGCTCAATTTAACGTGCTGTACAATTTGCCCATGCGAACGTGGTGGAATGAAACTGGCTTATGACAATCTTGATAACTGGCGCAACTGGACAGGTGGGGGGCGAAGCAGCCCGAACGCTTGCATCGGCCGGTAGCCCGGTGCGTGCGTTAGTACGGGAGCCTGCACGCGCTGCCGGATTGAGCGGGGTGGACTTCGTTCAGGGAAGCTTTGAAGATGACGCTGCTCTGGCACGGGCTATGGAGGGCGTCGATGTCATGTTCCTTGCCGGGCGAGACAGCCCAGATACGGTTTCTCAACTGCGGCACGTGCTTGAGCATGCCCGGCGTTCCGGCATAAGGCACGTGGTCAAGCTTTCGGCTATCGGGGCCGCGGCCGACTCTCCGGTTGAACTCATGCGCGACCACTACATTGTTGATGAACTGCTCTTAGAAAGTTCGCTAGACTGGACCCTCCTGAAGCCACATTTGTTCATGCAAAATCTGCTGCGGACGGCCGATTCATTGCGCAGCAACGGCCGTTTGGCTGCCCCAATGGGTGATGAAAAGTTTCCTCTCGTCGATACGCGCGACGTTGGCCAGGCTGCTGCTCTTATCCTGGCTAACCCGGCTGGGCACGTCGGCCAAACCTATCGCTTGACCGGGCCAGAAAGATACAGCTATGACGATGTGGCTGCTGCCCTGTCAGGCGTCGTGGGCCGCCCCGTGACCTATGAACCCGTTGCCCCAGCCGATTTCGAGGCCCGTCTGCTCGCCGCGGGCATTCCGGCCTGGCGCGCCTTCGACCTCGCCCATATCGCCTCTGCCTATACGGCCGTAGACCACGCCGTCTCGCCCGATTTCAAAGCGCTGACAGGCCACGACCCTCGATCTCTTTCGATCTTCTTGCAAGATTATCGGGAAGCCTTCGCCATTTAGAGCGAACCGTGGGTCAAGCCGTTTTCAATTGCCCAACGGACAATCTGGGCGCGGCTGGCGAGGCTCAGTTTGGACAGAATATTGGCGATATGCTTCTCAACCGTACGCTTGCTCAACACCAGTTCAGCCGCAATTTCACCGTTGGATTTGCCCTGGCCGATCAGCGCCGCCACTTCACGCTCGCGCCCGGTTAAGGCGCCTGGCGTCTCGCTGGCTGCCGTTTTGGTTTTTACCTGTATCGGCAGCTGTTGAGCAAGCGCAACCGCTTGCGCAAGGGACAGGGCGTGTCCGGCTGTTTGCTCTGTCTGGAAAACGGCCGTTGTCAGTTGCGCACGAGCCAGGGCCAGGGTCTGTTCATATTCCATGCGCGTGGCTGGCCACTCCCGGGCATTGGGATCCCAACCAGCGGCAATCATGGCAGCAAGCAGGCGTGTGGCGGCAGCGGGCAATCCGTGAGCCACGGCCAATGCCGCGAAACCGATCAAGCATTCGGCCATCCCATCCCTGTTGTGTTGCGCCTGCTGTATCGTTATGCTCTGCTGGAAAAGGACGTAAGCACGCTCAGAATCTCCAAGATGCAAACAGGCATGCCCCAGGTTCTGCAAAGTGCCTGCCAGATCGCGCTCAGCCTCCAGATTGCGCAGCACCTCGGCGCTCTTCTCGTAATGCGTGCGGGCCAGGTCAAAATTTCGTTCAATCCGTGCCAGATCACCCAGGAAATTGAGCGTCATGGCCACCCGGTAGGGATCGTCTGACTCACGGGCCAGCTTGAGCGCTTCATTCAACAGAGTATGGGCCAGATCTAACTTGCCAAACCATAACGCCGCCTGACCCTGCACCAACACACCCATGCCTAATTCATAGGAATACCTATCACCCAACGCACGAAACAGCTCAATAAATTGGTTCTGGACAGCGTACATAGCTTCGTAATCACCTGCTATCCGCAAGGCGGACCCCAGCCCTCCCAAAGCAAAGCCAAGGAGCGGTTGGTTCGCTTCACCCGCCGCCTCGCCCAACTCAACGCCGCGCCGCCCGTACTTGACCGCTAGCTGACTGCTGCCGCGCCATTCCGCCAGGAAGGCAGCGTAGGTGCAGGCATAAACGTGAACATCCAGGGAGATCCTCTCATCTGCCCGGGAGAGCAGCCGCTCAAACCAATTCAGTCCTTCCTGCCAATAGTTGCGAACCGACCAGAATTGGTAGAGGGCGATGGCGAGACGCAGACCGGCCTCAATACGGCCGTATTCCAGCGCCCAGGCCAGCGCCGCCCGCATATTGTCGTGTTCAGTTTCCAGCCAGTTAAACCAGCGCTGCTGGTGCGGGCCAGTGAGCCTGGGCGCCGTTTCTTCTGCCCGCGCCACAAACAGGTCCAGGTGGCGGTTATGCAGCTGACTCGTTTCGCCAGCCTCCTGCAGCTTTTCCAGGGCGTATTCGCGAATTGTTTCCAGCAGGCGATAGCGCGCCTGGGCGCCAGCCACCGTTTCGGCCACGACGAGCGATTTATCCACCAAAGAGGAAAGCAGGTTGAGCACCTGCGGCGGCGCAAGCGCCTCATCGGCACAGATGGCCTCAACCATATCGAGCGAAAAACCGGCCACAAACACGGCCAGATGGCGCAGCAGCCTCTGCTCGGTCGGCGTCAACAGCGCATAGCTCCAATCAATCGCTGCCCGCAGCGTATGGTGGTGCGGCATTTGCCCACCCGTGCGCTGTCCCGAAACCAGCAGCGAGAAGCGGTCGGTAAGGCGGGCAGAAATTTGTTGGGGACTAATAACCCGCACGCGGGCGCTGGCCAGCTCAATCGCCAGGGGAATGCCATCGAGACGGCCGCAAATATCCACCACGGCGGCGGCATTTTCAGGCGTTAAACGAAACGCGGGCACGGTGGTCTGGGCACGTTCAACAAACAGCCGGATTGCGTCATACGCCATCAGCGTGTCGACTGGGGGCGCGTTTTCTGAACCGTGGTGCGACCCGGCCCGAAAGCCGGGCGGCAGCGCAAGCGGGGAAACGTAATAACTGGCTTCGCCGGGCACGCCCAGCAGTTCGCGACTGGTCGCCAGAATGTGAAGATGTGGCGACTGTGCCAGGAGCGCGTGAGCCAGCGAGGCACAGGCAGCGGTCAGGTGTTCACAATTGTCCAGCAGGAGCAGCATGTGCCGGGGCCGGACAAAATGCAGCAGCGATTCCAGCAGCGTCTGGTTTGCCGCCTCATGGATGCCCAGGGCCTGGGCCACAAATTGCGGCACCAGGGACGGTTCGCGCAGCATCACGAGGTCTACCAGCCAGACCCCATCGGCAAATGAGTCACTTACCCGATGAGCCACCTGCAGCGCAAGCCGCGTCTTGCCGCACCCGCCCGCGCCGGTGAGGGTGACAAGGCGCGACGTGCCCAAGAGCTGGCTAACGTCTGCCAGCTCCTTCTCGCGGCCGATGAAGCTCGTCAATTGTACCGGCAGGCTGTTCGCCGCCATATCTACCTGCTCCACGAACCAGGGCAATCGCATACTCGGTTTTCTGCCATGTACGTGGAGGCGTAAACGCCCCCGCTACATAAGGAAGGCCCCAAGGGCCTGATTTTAAAGCCCGTTTGGGCTTTCATAGCTAGCCGGACGGCTTTAGCCTCCGGCGAGGCGGCAGTATGCAACGCCCCTGCTCCACGATTAGATTAGAACTGCCTGCAACCAGGGCAGCTCCAGGAGACAAATAACAGGCTACAAAACTGATTGTACTGTAGGAACGGAATTACTCGAACAGTTTGCCCAGCCGGGGCACGGCTTTTCAGTAGTCCGACTTCTAGATGAAATAGGACGCGGATTAACGCAGATAAACGCTGATTTTTATATCAATCTGCGTCATCGGCGTTCATCTGCGTCCCATTGATTTAGACTGCTGAGAATCTCTGGAAAGTACGCCCCCTTAACTGTAAATCCACGCCTGGTCAGTCGGTTGGATATCGCCATCGTATCCGCCTGTGATTAAAACACGGCCGTCTTGCAGCACCGTCATTACGGCAAAATAGTAATGATTATCTAACCGCTGGCTCAAAAGAAAGCGTTCATGGCGCGTGTCGAACAGCTCCATTTGCGCGTGACCCCCGCTCACCAACACATTGCCATTTTGTAGCAGAACGGCCGCATCCGCTAATTTAAATCGCTCACTGTTCAGGCTGGCCGCCTCGACAAACGTGCCCGTCTGCGCATCATAAAGTTCGGCGCTGCTGTATTTGCCCCGCCAATCATCCTGGTTCGAGCCGCCTATCAGCAGCACGGTGTCATCCGGCAGCAACACGGCCGCATGCTTGTGGCGCACCCGGTTCATACTGCCCGTGGGCTTAAACGCTCCCGTTTGCGGATCGTAAATTTCGGCACTGGCTAAAACGGCCGAACCCGCAGAATGACCGCCAGCGAACAGAACAGTGCCATCGGCCAGGCGGGTGGCTGTGTGGGCCGAACGGCCGTCGTGCAGGCTGCCCGTTAGCGTGAACGTGTTTGCGGCCGGATCGTAAATCTCGGCCACCAGCTGCGGGCTGTTTCTGGCGAAATCACCACCAGCGATTAAGACACGGCCATCTTGCAGCAGGGTGGCCGTCATGCTGGCGCGGGGTTCAAACAGGCTGGCCGCATAGCTAAACGTGCCCGCTGCCGGGTCGTACAGTTCGGCCGTGGCCAGACGCTGATTGGGTCCCCAGCCGCCCACGATTAAAACTTTGCCGTTGGGCAGCAGCGTGGCCGTATGCCCGCTGCGCGGCTCGTTCATGTCATTCGTTGGCATGAAGCTGTTCGTTTGCGGATCGTAGAGTTCGGCGCTGGCAATGGCAATTTCGGCCGTGCCCTGGGGCCGGAAGCCACCGGCAAGCAGCACCTTGCCATCTGGCAACAGAGTGGCGGTGTGGGCTGCACGCGGCGCGTTCATCGTGAGGGCGGGCGACAGCTCATCCTGGTAAGCGGCGGCGACCGGCCCGGCCTCGCCTGCTGCGGGCACAGGCGTCTGGTCGGGTGATGCCTCCGTTCGCTGCGAAACGGCCGTCGCCGTTTCAGGAGCGTTTATGCTTGGAGCCGGTTCCTGGGCGCTGCGGCAGGCCACAAAGGCAAACAGCAGCAGGAAAAAGGCAAGTAAACGGACGGGCAAATTCATTTGGAACTCTCCTTGTGATGGAATTCTTTCTTACAACCCATACCCCGCCCACCTGCCCGTGGTTCCCATTTAAGGCTCACCGAAAGCGCACAGCTGCCGCGCCACAGCCGAAATTATTTGGGGCTACGGCCGTATCCCCCTGGAAAAAATTTCAGGTCTGTTTGTTACAAAACCGTGCTCGTAGAAAAATTTTTAGCTCTGGTTTCTAGCAACATGGCCTCGTAGAAGAATTTTAGGCTCATGTCGGTAGCAACATGCCCCCGGTTGAAAAATTTTTAGCTCGTGTTTGTAGCAAAACATCCTCGTAGAAAAATTTTTGCCTCAAGTTCGTAGCAACATGCCCTCGTAGAGAAATTTTTAGCTCATGTTGGTAGAAACGCGTCCTCGTTGAAGAATTTTGGGCTCTGGTTCGTAGCAACACGTGCTCGATCAAGAAATTTTTGCTCACTTTTGTAACGAGCGGTTTTGAACTACGGTCGTATCCGTTCAACATCCATTGTCTCAGCAGAGCATTTAACCAACATGGTAAGTTTAACACAACCCGTCCTTTTTATTTCCTGCAGCCTTTGCCCAGCACCTCGTTGGCTTTGATCCTGCACCCTGCGCCATTGTTCCTACCCACCAAATCTTCCGCTGCAGGCGTTGCCAAACTCCGTCTAAAACTTTATACTGCTTTAGATTCGCGATTAGTTCAAACATACAAGAACTATTTCCATCATGTTGCGTAAGACACAAACTTATCTGATGCCAAACAATTATTTGCAGATTGCCATGCTATAGAATTTTTTTGTATAGCATAATGCCTCCTCACATGTGCGCAACGAAAAGAAGAGTTTATTCACGATTGCAACTTATTAAAGAGATTTTTAGGACAATATTGCAGAGAATTATTTATTGTAGTTAGTTCGTGCTCGGATATCTTGAAAAGTAAAATTAACTGATTTCTCAATGCCAATCACCTTGCCTGCTAGGAGAATTGATAAATGCTTACCCAAAAAACATGTTTTGTAATTTCCCCGATCGGTGATGAAGATAGTGATATCAGAGTAGAAGCAGATGCTTTATTGTGGATAATAAGACAAGCCCTCGAAAAATACCGCTTCCGAGTAGTGAGAATAGATGAAATTGCTCGCTCTACTCAAATAACTTCCGAGATTCTTCGTTACGTTCGAGAATCTACACTTTGTGTCATCATCCTAACAGGTGAAAATCCTAATGTGTTTTATGAGGCCGGGCGGAGACATGAAACTAATAAACCATTTATTCAGTTAATCAGAAAGGGGGAAAGGATTCCATTTGATATCGCAAACATAAGAACCATTATCTATGATAATGTTGATTCCAGGCTCTCGGCAGCAAAGACAATAGACGAAATTCAGCGTTTTGTAGATGAATTTGAGGATTTGGGTTGGCCAAGAAACAATGGTATTTCTGATCCCTTGATTGCTGCATCACTTGAGCGAATCGAAAGACAGCTTAGTTTAATGTCAGGGGGAACAGGATATCCAATATTTTTCCGGGTTCAGAGCTCGGACCCTAAGAAAATTACCGATTTCCTTTTCAAGAATCCAAAAGACGCATTCGATCAAGCTGTTGAACAGGGAGATCTACACTTAGCGACCAGAGCCGTTATAAGAATGGAGGAATTAATTGGTCCTTCAAAGGAGGTTTTAGAAAAGGCCCGCACACTAGTAATGGCTTATCATGAACCAGGCGTAGATATTATCATCCGTTTATTGACTGAACATCTCGACAAATTAGGTTCACCAAGCGATCAAGCAATAAAAAATGCCATTAATGAAATTGCTAATTTTTACATTGAGATAAATCGTCCAAATGATTGTCTGACAAAACTGGGGCCACTATTTGATCTATTAATCGAAAAAAGTGGTACAGACCTTGAAGCACGAGCTACAAAAGCATTTTATTATTCTTACCTGTGTATTCTACATATGACATCAGAAGAATATGACGAGGCATTGGATTATGCACAAGAAGCCGTGCGGCTAACTCCGGAAGATGGAAGTCACTTGTTTATACTGGCTGTCATTTATATGCGTTTGGAAAATTACGATTTAGCCTCTAGTACTGCCGATAGGTATATAGATTTGGGTGTTGATGATTTAAATATGCTTTTATCTGCTGTTGAAGTTTACAAATCAGCAGCCCATAAGGATAAAATAGTTAATGTTTACAAGAAGCTCTCAGCAATCCATCCTGATGAGGCTAGTAAATTACTTCAAGATGAATCAATAAAAGAAATAATTGAAGAATATATATGAGTCGTTGCTATTTGAAACTCCATTTCTTAGCCTAATTGTGTACCAATTTCGTAAGAATTTGTTTTGTGATGCTGACAATTGTTGAAAGGAAAATCCTCGTGAAAAAAGTAATCCTTTTCTTAGCAGCTAATCCATTGAACACGGATCGTCTGAGATTAGATGAAGAAATTCGGGAAATTGATGAAGGTCTTAGAAGAGCAAAACACAGAGAACAGTATGAGCTAGTACAAAAATGGGCAGTGCGTCCTGATACCTTGCGTCGTGCATTGTTAGATTGCTCACCTCACATAGTTCATTTTTCAGGGCATGGGGCAGGTCCAAAAGGTTTAGTCTTTGAAGACAATTATGGCCTTGCTCAACCAGTGACAGCAAAAGCTCTTTCCCATTTATTTGAATTGTTTCCCCAAATTGAATGCGTGCCGTTGCC
>JBHIWP010000015.1:0-40199 GCA_041987425.1 Promineifilaceae bacterium (SeqCode)
ATATGATATTTTAATATATTTTTGGAGCCAGCTATGAACAATTCTGTTTTGTCCTCATTAAGTTTAAGTTTATTATAATTCATCCATGTTTTTATGTCATTTATACACGATTCCAATTTTAAACTAGAATTGCATTCGTCACCGTGACGAATACAGGTGATCCGCAAGCCTTTTAAAGGCCATTGAATATCCCAACGTCAAAACGGTCCAAATCATATTCAATATGTTCCGGCAGCGTCCTTCGGAATTGTTTTTTGAACAAGTACAGAAGAGTCCGGGGGATCGGCGAAGACCCGCTTGAGAGGCTTTTTGGAACGAGCCGCCTTCTTCTCGTTCCGCATCTCGGCGATGTCTAGCAGACGCAGGAACATCAGGTACGTGATCTGCTCGATCACGGTCAGCGGGTTGGCGGACGGTGTGGCGTAGATGCCGACGAAGACGGCCTGCAGGACATTGGCGAGCCGGGCGTGGCCAACGTCACCGTGAACCTGTACGACAGCAACGACGTGCTGACGGGCACGACGACGACATCTGCCAACGGTCTTTACCGGTTCATCGACCTGACGCCGGGCGACTATTACGTTGAGTTTGTGCCGCCCAACGGTTACATACTGACCGGGCAGGACCAGGGCAGCGACGATACGCTGGACTCTGATGCAGATGCCGACATCTTCAGCACAACGTTTGGCCAAACAATTATGACCAATCTGGTGGCTGGTGAAAACGACACGACCTGGGATGCCGGGCTGTACGTGCCCAGCGCACCGGCCACCGCCAGCCTGGGCGACTTTGTCTGGCTGGATACAAATGTGGACGGCGTGCAGGACGCGGGTGAAAGCGGCGTCGAAAACGTAACGGTCAATCTGTATACCGGCAGCGATGTGCTGGTACACACCACCACGACTGACGCCACCGGCTTTTACGAATTCACCAATTTGCTGCCAAACGACTACTACGTTGAGTTTGTGCCGCCGACTGGCTACGCGCTGACGTTCGACAACAGCGGCGTGACTGACCTGGATGATTCAGATGCCGACCCGGTGACAGGCCAAACGGCCGTTACCACCCTTACCGCCGGGGAAAACGACCCCACCTGGGACGCCGGCCTCTACCAAACCGTGCGTCTGGGCAACCGCGTCTGGTTCGATGCCAACAACAACGGCGTGCTGAACGGCAGCGAGCAGGGCGTAGCCAATGTGCTGCTGGAACTGCTCGACGGGCTGGGCAGCCCCGTAATCTCGCCCGCCACCGGCCAGCCTATCACCACCACGACCGATGCCACGGGGCGCTACGCCTTCGAGAGCATCCCGCCAGGCACCTACATCGTGCGCGTGGCGGCCAGCAACTTCGATGCGTGGACCGATCCGCTGTACGGGTTTGTGAGCAGCCGCAACAATATCTCGCCAGATCCCGCTGCGGACCCGGATAACAACAACAACGATGCCGACGACAACGGCCGTAACAACCCAGACCCGGCCAGCGGCGGCATCGTCAGCTACCCGGTGACCATCACCGTTGGCGGCGAACCAACCAACGAAGGCGCCGACGAGGACGGCAGCTATCCCAATGCCAACAGCAACCTCACCGTTGACTTCGGCTTCTTCGAACTGCTGACGCTGGGCAACTACATCTGGCTAGACAACAACGAGAACAGCACCATCGACAGCAATGAGCCGGGCGTGGGCGGCGTCGTCCTTTACCTGCAGCACGGCAACGGAGATCCCGTGCTGCACCCGGTAACTAACCAGCCAATCAGCACGACCACCAACCTGAGCGGTTTCTACCGGTTCACCAACCTGTACCCCGGCAACTACCGGGTGCTGGTAGGCGCGGAAAACTTCCAGCCGGGTGGCGCACTGGAAGGCTACTGGAGCAGCCCCGGCGCGGTCGATCCGGATGATAATTCCGATGTGGATGACAACGGTCTGGACGAGGTGGAACCGTGGATTACGGGCATTGTAAGCGATCCGGTAAGCCTGAATTATGATCAGGAGCCAGACAACAACGACGATACCGACGACAACGACAACACCAACCTGACCGTTGATATGGGCTTCGTGGCTACGCCAACGGCCGTTACCCTCACCTCCTTCACCGCTACCAACCTGGGCAATCAGCAAGTGCGCGTTGCCTGGACCACAGAGTCAGAGGTAGACAACTTCGGCTTCCGTATCTACCGCAGCACCAGCAACAGCTTTGGTGGCGCGACCGAGATTCACTTTGAGCCAACGGCCGTGGCTGGCGGCACTGGCCCAGGCGCCAGCTACAGCTACACAGACACGGTTCCGGCCGATGGCCTGTACTACTACTGGCTGGTGGATGTGGAAACAGATAACGATACGGCCGTACACGGCCCGGTCAGCGTCAACGTGACGCCCTTTATCAACCTGTACCTGCCGTTGGTCATCGGCGGCAACTAAATGAATGGGACGCGGATGAACGCAGATGAACGCGGATTTTTCTTATTAAAATTTGTGTTTATTCTGTATGTCCGTGTCCCATTTTTGCACATCAACCAATTGGAAGAACAATCTGTGCAATCTGCGAAATCTGTGATTTTTTCCTTGCGAAACGGCCGTATCCTCATTCTCCTTTTGGCCTTCATCTGGCTGGTTTGGAGCGGAAAGCCAACTTTTTCTGCTGCGCCAGCCGCCAGCCCAGGGCCGGAAATCACCTTGCTGCCCGATGGCGTGCAGGTGCTGTGGCACACCCCTGTGCTGGAGGAAGTGGTGCTGGAAGACGGCCGTATCACCCTGGCCCTCTCTGGCTTTAACGACGACCTGACCGCCTCTCTGCTGCTGGCGCTGCCGCCAGACGGTCAACCAACGCTGGAGTTTACGGAAGATGGGATGGCGGAACGGCCGCTGCCTGCGGGCCAGCTGACAAACGCGCCTGAATCCGGCCCGCTCCTCAGCCTGAGCGAAGCAGGCGTGCTGCGCGGCGTGCGCCTGGCGCGGCTCACCTATCGTCCGGTGCAGCCTGTGGCGGGCAACCTGCAAATTACGCATTCCGTTTCGGCCACCATTCAGTTTAACAGTCCGCCTGGATTGGCAAGACCCGCTGTCACTGCGCCCGATCTGCTGCAAACGGCCGTTGCCGCCCAGGTAATTAATCCCCAGCAGCTAGCCATTAGCCCGACTACCGCTCCGGTAACAAAGCCCACCGCGGCCGATCCCACCGTTTTCATTAAAGTTGCCCAACCAGGAATAACGGTGGTTACCTACAATGATCTTCAGGCTGCGGGCTTTGCCGTTGGCAGCGTAAATCCGGCTAACTTGCAGCTCTGGTACCAGGGAGAGAAACGGCCGCTGCAGTGGTTTGGCGATGGTGACGCCCACTTTGAAGCGAGCGAATCGTTTCGCTTTTACGCTGCGCCCTGGTTTAGCCGCTGGCAGCGCAACGATAGCTACACGCTCACCACTGGCAGCAGCCCCGGCAGCCGCATGAGCAGCCAAAACGCCTCGCCAGACGGGCTTAGCGGCGGCGCGCTGACCTTAACGGCCGTCGCTGAGCAAAACAATCTTTACACCCCAGACTGTATTTGCGGCCAGCTGCCTGCCGGGCGCGACGGCGACCGCTGGGTGTGGGAAGACCTGCGCCAGCCGGGACGGCCGTCTGCCAATTACGGCCTCACTTTGCCTTATGTCGATACAGGCCGGACCGCCCAGCTTACCCTGTGGGCTATTGGCTTTACGGCGCTAAATGCCAGTCCAGATCATCACCTGAACCTGAGTTTTAACGGCACTCACCTTGGCAGCGTGAGCTGGGACGGCAAAACGGCCGTTACGCGCACCCTCACCCTGCCTGCCAGCAGCCTGCAACCTGACAGCACGCTAAACTTAACCATTCCCCCGGTTGGTGGCGTCAGCATAGATGGCATCTGGCTGGACGCTTTTGCAGTGCGCTATGGCTACAGCGGCAGCCCCATTGCTGCCACGGAGCAGCTTCTGGTTGAAGGTGCCAATGTACGCCGCGCCTACACTGCCGCCCTGAGCAGCAGCGCGGGTTTGCGCCTGTACGACGTCACCAATCCGGCAGCGCCTGCGGCTTTAACCGGTACAAGCTGGCAAAATGGGCAGGTGCGCTGGGGTGATCCCGACGGCGCCGGGCATACTTACCTCATCACCGCTAGCAGCAGCCTCCATGCGCCTGCGACCGTGCGCCTGCCCGGCGCGCTCCCCACGGGCAGCGCCGACTACATCGTCATTAGCCACGCCAGCTTCATTCCGGCGCTGGCGCCGCTGGTCAATTTGCGGCAAAGTCAGGGATTATCTGTGCAGGTTGTGGATGTGCAGGCGGTTTACGATGGCTTTGGCTATGGAGAGGTCTCCCCGGAAGCCATTCGCAGCTATCTGAGCCATCTTTACCACAGCGGCAGCCCGGCCCCTACCTACGTGCTGTTGGTGGGAGACGGAACCAGCGACCCCAAGCGGTACCGTACCGACTCGCAAACCACCTGGCTGCCGCCCTATCTGGCAAATGCCGATCCGTGGATTGGCGAAGTGGCTGCCGACAATCGCTATGTCACCGTCGATGGCGCGGACCTGCTGCCGGACATGCTGGTTGGCCGCCTGCCGGTGAACAGCCTGGCCGAGGCCCAAACCGTGGTAAGCAAGATTGTAGAGTACGAGACAAAACCGTTTTTGGGGGATTGGAACGGCCGTATCAGCTTCATCTCTGACAATGCCGACGCGGCGGGAAACTTTGCCGCCCACGCCGCCAGTCTGCAGCAAACCTATGTGGACGATCCCTGGCAGGCCACCAGTCTGAACTATAGCGCGGCGCAGTTTACAGAAGCGGCCATGCAAACAAGCGTGAGGCAAACCTGGCAAAATGGCACGGGCTTGCTGGTATACACGGGCCATTCCTCCATGCACCAGTGGGGCGCGGAGCGTTTTTTCCATCTGGATGACGTGGCTAACCTCAACAACGGCGCGCGCCTGCCGGTGGTGCTGCAAATGACCTGCTTCACGGGCTCCTTTGCCCAGCCCTATTGGGATACCCTTGATGAGGCCCTGCTGCGCCATCCCGAGGGCGGCGCCGTGGCCGTGTGGGGGGCAACCGGGCTGGGCGTGGGCACAGGCCACGACGCGCTGGCGGGCGGCTTTTTGCAGGCACTGATTGGCGAAAATGAGGCGGGGCTGGGAACGGCCTTTCTCTCTGGCAAGCTCAACCTGTTCACCAATCGCCCGGCCAACCTGGACCTGCTGGACACCTTCACCCTCTTTGGCGATCCAGCCACCCAGTACAACACCGACTTTTGGGCAGGCATTCCCGTCTACCTTCCCCTCGTTACCCGTTGAAATAGTCATAGCCAAGATTGGACCAATTTTCTCCGCAATTACGTAAGTTTAAAGATAAATTGGTCCAATCTCAATGCCCGCGTGGCAAATTTTTCGATTCGCTTATAATTGCGGAATGTCTTCAAAACGCCCCTCATCGCCGCCTGGCCGCTGGCGCAAAACATTTGTGCAGCGCCGGGTCAGCGCCAATGTGGACTATTTACGCCCCCACCGCTGGAACTGGCACGCTATCGTCAAGCCCCTGGACAAAAGCCTGGCCCAACAAGCTGAAGATCTATCCCCTCCGGCGGTACGCAGCCTGCGTTACTTTTGGCTAGACGGTCTGTTTGCGGCCATTAGCGAAAACTTTTACCTGGGATTTGTCACATTATTTGTTTTGGCGTATGGGGCAACCAATGGACAGGTGGGCACGATGACGGCCGTTGCCAACCTGCTGGGAGCCATCGCCCTTTTCCCCGGCGCTCGCATGGTAGAACGAGCCAGGCAGCGCAAATCTGTCGTGGTTTGGAGCGGGGGCGGCGTGGCTCGGCTGGCCCTTTTGCTGCTGGCGATGGTTCCTTTTGTCATCATCCAGCCTGCAATGGCCATTGCAGCCATCATTGTTTTGAACGGCTTGCGCGCCTTTATGAGTAATCTGGCGAATCCCGGCTGGACCTCCCTGGTGGCCGACCTGGTGCCAGACGCCATGCGCGGCCGTTACTTTGGCAGCCGCAACATGGCGATGGGCGTTGCGGCGCTGCTCATTGCCCCGCTGGCCGGTCGGATCATCAGCCTGGGGAACGGCTGGGCTAACGAGCCACATTTAGGGTATCAGGCCGTCTTCTTTCTGGCCTTTTTATTTGGCATGGTCAGCACGTTTAGCTTCCGACGCATCGAGGAGCCGCTTGCCAGCGAGGCGCAGCAGACGGAACATCACCGGGGAGATTTGCGGCGGGCGATTCGCCAGACGCCAGGGTACATGGGGCTGGTGGTGAGCGCCTTTGTCTGGAACCTGGCTTTGCAGATCGCGGCCCCATTTTTTAATGTGTATTTGGTCAATGCCTTTCAATCTACGGCTACAACGATTGGGCTATTAGCGAGCGTTAGCAGCCTGACGGCATTGGTGGGGCAGCGATTTTTTGGCCATCTGCTGGATTCACGCGGGGCGCTTTGGGTGGCGCTGGCCACCGGATTTCTTATTCCTGGCCTGCCCCTGGGCTGGGTATTTATCACGGCCGATTGGCAGGTGGGCATTATCAACACGTTTGGGGGCTTTTTGTGGGCTGGCTACAACCTGGCAAACTTCAACTTGCTGCTGACCCTGACGCCGGATGAGCAGCGCCCCCGTGCTGTAGCTTTGTACCAAACGGCCGTCTTCTCCAGCGCGGTCATTGGGCCGATTTTGGGCGGCTTCCTGGCCGACAGCGTCAGCTACCAGCTCATCTTTGGCCTTAGCGCGGCGGGGCGGCTGCTGGGGATGATACTGTTTACCGTGTTTACCGTCCGGCTGGTAAGGGAAAATCAGAAAAGGGAAGAAGACAAATGAAAAGCAATTTGAAATGGTGGCAATTTTTGCTGGCAACGGTTGTCATAGGGGGAGGTCTGGCGTATCAAAATCGCCGCCATCTCATTGCCTGGCTGCTCAAGCTGCCGCCGCCGCAGCACGACGTGGCAAAACAGCACGGCATCCGTATTACCATGCCCGATGGCGTGAAGCTGGCCGCCGACGTATACCGCCCAGCGGACCTTACCAGCGCCCCAACCATCCTTATTCGCACGCCATACGGCCGTAAAAACGTCAGCCAGATCTTCGCCACCCTTTTTGCCGAGCGAGGCTTTAACGTGGTGAGCCAGGATACGCGCGGCCGCTTTAGTTCTGAAGGTGAATTTGAGCCTTACGTGAATGAAGCGTCTGACGGTGAAGCAACCCTGGCCTGGATTGCCAGCCAGCCGTGGAGCAACGGCCGTATTGGTATGTGGGGCCTGAGCTATGTGGGCTACGTGCAGTGGGCCGCGGCCTCCACCGGAACACCCCACCTGCACGCAATGCTGCCCGCCGTCACCGAGTCAAACCTTGGCGGGCCGGATGAACAGGGCTACATTTGGCTGGATCGCACCCTGCGCTGGCTGCTGCTTCTAGATGCTATGACCGATCCATCGCTGTCTAACTGGGAAAGATTTGCCCTCACTTTCTACGCGCCCGAGCAAAACAAGCGTTTAGAGCCGGGTTTGAACCACCTGCCGTTGGCTACCGCCGATGAAGCCGTCTTAGGCCACCCTAAATCGTTCTATCAGACGTGGGTCGCTCAAGAAGGGCCAGACTCACCTTATTGGCGGTCGGTTGATTTGCGCCCTAAGGTACCTCAAACTGCTGTGCCTATCCATCTGGTAGCGGGCTGGCACGATATTTTCTTGCAGGGTCAATTAGCTGACTATGCAGCGCTCTACAAAGCTGGGCATAATCCCTATCTTACCATTGGGCCGTGGACGCATATGGCGCAGCAGGGGATGATTACCGCCGTGCGGGAGGGGCTGGATTGGTTTAGGGCCAAGCTAAAGGGAGATGAGGAGGCGATACGGCCGTATCCCGTACATCTTTACCTGCAAGGCGCAGACCAATGGTTGGGGTATGAAAGCTGGCCGCCGCCCACAGACGAAACGCCGTTCTATTTGCAAACAATGGGCCAATTGGCGACAAGCAAACCCGCTGCTGGCTCCCCGCCGGACCTTTACCGCTACGATCCGGCCGACCCCACACCGAATGTGGGCGGGGCATTGCTCTCTACAGAAGCCGGGCAGGTAGATAATCGGCCACTGGAAGCCCGGCCAGACGTGCTGACCTACACGACGGAACCGCTCACCGCGCCGCTTACCGTCATCGGCCACGTGCGGCTACAGCTATACGTGCGCTCCAGCCTGGAGCATACGGATTTTTACGGCCGTTTGTGCGATGTACAGTTGGACGGCCGTTCGCTCAACGTGTGTGATGGCCTGTTCCGCGTGCAGCCAGGGCGCGGCGAGCGGCAGCCGGACGGTACGCTGTGCCTTGAAGTGGACATGTGGGCCACCGCCTATCAGTTCCGTACCGGCCACCGGCTGCGCCTGCAGGTCTCCAGCGGGGCGCACCCGCGCATCGGCCGCAACCTGGGCACGGGCCAGCCACTCATGCACGCCACCACCATGCAAGCTGCAGACCAAACCATCTATCATGATCCGGAACATCCTTCAGCACTGCTTTTGCCAATAACATAAATTAATTTTTCATCACGAATTGCACGAATAGACGAATGAAACGAATAAAGAATTCGTACTATTCGTCCATTCGTCATATTTGTGATTTGCCTTTTCCGGTGTAGGGGCAGGCGTAAGGATTACCGGTATAATCCGGACTTATGCATATTCAGCGCATTTGTGTGGTTGGTTTGGGGTTGATGGGTGGTTCATTGGCGTTGGCCTTGCGGCTGGCGCGGCGGTTGGCCATACCGCAACGGCCGTTTCACCTCACCATCGTCGATACAAACCCCAAAACCCGGGCCGCTGCTGGGCGCATTGCCAACTTTGTTAGCGACGATCTGGCCCTGGGGGTGGAGAAAGCCGATCTGGTGGTGTTGGCGACGCCCGTGCGCACCATTGTTAGCATCTTAAACCAACTGCCCACACTGCGCCCCGATGGCTGCATGGTGCTGGACCTGGGCAGCAGCAAAACCGACATTTGCCAGGCAATGGACAACCTGCCAGAATCGTTTCAGGCCATTGGTGGCCATCCCATGTGTGGCAAAGAAGTGGCCGGGTTTGGCGCGGCCACGCCCGATCTGTTCCGCCAGCAAACCTTCATTCTCTGCCCCACCAGGCGCACCACGCCCGCGCTGCAGAACGTCGCGCAACAGCTTGTAGCGGACCTGGGTGCCAATCCCCTTGTCCTTCCGCCCGCATTGCACGACAATATGGTGGCGGTGGTGAGCCATCTGCCTTATGTGGTGGCGGCGGCGCTCATGCGCAATGCTGCCCGGTTGGGGGATGCGCGGCTCTGGCCCGTTAGCTCCTCCGGGTTTCGCGATACGTCCCGCGTTTCCGGCACGGATCCCCGGATGATGCTGGATATTTTGCTGACGAACAAAACGGCCGTTCTTCAGCAAATTGCCCAATATCAGCAGCAGCTTGCCGATGTCGCAGCGCTCATCGAGGCAGAAGACGAAGCACGACTGTTTGAGTGGCTTAACGAAACGCAACAGGCACATTGGACGTATCGACAAGCGAAAAAAGAGGCTTAAAATTACCGGGTTACTCAGTTATTGTGAGCAGATTTCAGTAGTCTTCGTAGCAATTCGTTTATCACCAATGAGAAACAAGACTTTTGAAATCTAAGCTGAGTATGTGTAAGTATTTAGGAGATGAGAATGTACATGCTCGTTATGGTATTAGACGATGTTGCTCACCTCAATGACGTGCTAAATGCCTGGGACAAGGCTGGCGTTGGCGGGGTGACGATTATCGAAAGCACCGGCATCAATCGGGTGCTCCAGCGGCACAGCGCCGACATGGCTTTTGCTGGCTTTAGTCAGATTTTTGGCAGCGGCCGTGTGGGGCATAACACGTTGTTTACGGTGATAGAGAATGTGGAGCTGGCTGAAGCGGCCGTTGCCGCCACGGAAGGCGTTTTGGGGGATTTAACGGAGCCAGATAAAGGCATCATTTTTGCCTTGCCCGTCGCCAAAACATGGGGGCTTACGCTGCAAAAGTAACGTGGCGGCAAGATGAATTTGCTCAATTACCCAATAAGCTAATTACACCTGTTTACCTGCACATTATTTAACTTAACATTATGGTCTGGATACAATTTTTACTCAGTGCGGCCGTTGTCGTTTATGCGGCCATTAAGTTAGCCGAATACGGCGACATTATCGCCGTGCGCACCAAGCTTGGCGGGCTGTTTGTGGGCACCATTTTTCTGGCCGGGGCCACGTCCCTGCCGGAGCTAATCGCTTCAATCAGCGCCTTTCAGACGGGCTACCCGAATCTGGCTGCCGGTAACTTTTTTGGCAGCAACATGGTAAACATGCTGCTGCTGGCTCTGGTTGATCTCGTCAATTATCAGGTGCCGCTGCTGCGCCGGATTGCCATTAACCATGCGCTGACGGCCGCACTCACAACCATGCTTATGCTGGTCGCTATCATTTCTATTTTAGATGAAGTGGATTTGAAAATTGGCTGGGTAGGCGTAGACAGTCTGGTAATTATTGGCCTTTACTTTGGCGGCATTTGGCTGATTCAGCGCGAAAATAGGGGGTCCGCAGACCTGGCACCGGTGGCGGAACCTGCTGACGATTTTCCTTCACTGCGCGCTGGTTTGATTGGTTTTGGCATAACGGCCGTTGTCCTTGTTGCCGTGGTGCCCGTTCTGGTAAATGCCAGTACAGAAATTGCCGTCATTACCGGTTTGGGGACCGGGTTTGTAGGCACCGCGCTCCTCAGCCTGGTGACGTCGCTGCCTGAGCTGCTGGCGGCGCTGGCGGCCATGCGCATGAATGCCTTCGACATGGCCGTGGGTAATCTCTTTGGCTCCAGCGTTTTTAATATGCTGGCGCTGGGCATCGCCGATTTCTTCTATTTAGACGGCCGTTTCCTGGGGGCCATCGACGAGAACTTTGTGCTGGTTGGGCTGCTTGGCCTGGTGCTGACAAATATGGCGCTGGTGGGCAACCTGGCCCGGGTCGAGCGCAAGTTTCTTTTCATCGAGCTAGATTCCATCGCTACGATTATTGTTTACCTGCTGGGGATGTACCTGCTCTATATTCGCGGTATTGGCGTCTGAGCCCGCGGGATTTCTTAACGGGGTTTAAGGGCAATGAACGGAATGTGTTCTTCGCCCACCTGACGATACGCCTCATCTGTAGAAGGGTCAAAGCCTAAAATTTTACTCAGTATTTTGGCAGCGGTTTGCTTCCTTTTCTAGCAAACTTTCTGTATTAAACTGCTTCCCCACCAGGCGCGAGAAGAAGGAAAGGTTTGCCAGTCTCACTCTGGTTGAAACCGGCTGCCGGGGACAAACTTGGGGGCAAAGCGGCGGGCTTTTTCCTGCGTTTCTTCAATGTACGGCCGTAATCGCCTCTCGTACTGATTAAAAGCTGTCTGGTAGTCAGGAGTGCGCTCTAATGCCTGGGAGAGAAAGTAGGCCCCACCCATCGCCATAGAGGCGCCCTGGCCGGAAATAAGCGTGAGGCAGTAGGCGGCGTCGCCGATGAGCACGATACGGCCGTTGTGCCACGTCGGCATCACAATTTGGGTAACGGAATCCATAAAAATGGGTGTATCGTCCGAAATTTGGGCCAAGATCTCCGCCACGCGCCAGCCTGCCCCGGCAAATTTAGATTTTAACAATGCCTGGCGCTCTGCCTGGGGCACGTGGCCTAAGTCTTCCGCTTTGTAAATGAAGAAGGCCATTAATTCTTCATCATTGACCCGGTAAAGGTTAGCCTGGCGGTCTGGCTCATTGTACGTTACCAAATCATCGCCAATTTTGATGTCATTGCCTGTCTCCCTGCAATTGGGCACGATACACGTGGCTATTTGATAGCCCAGGTAGCGAGCAAATTTACTTTCATCGCCAAACGCCAGCTTCCTGGTGTTGGAATGAATGCCATCGGCGCCTACCAGCAGATCAAAGGTTTCCTGCGTACCATCCGTCAGCGTGACAAGGACGGCATCTGCTGTCTGGCGCACCTGCTCAATTGAGCAATCAAAACGAACCTCGACGTCATTTTTTACGGCTTCGTACAGCACCACTTCCAGATCGGCCCGGTTTAGGGTCATGAATTTGTCACTGATGTTCAGCGCTTCTTTCAGGGTGTCCAGGTCAAACCGGGCGGCCGTTCCGCCCCGGCTGTCAACGTAGCGCACGCCAGAGACAGGTAACGCCTTTTGCTCCAGCTCACGGATGAGCCCCATCCGCCTGGCGACGTCCCAGCCGGTGCCCACAAAGTCAATCAGATAACCTTCTCGACGCAGATGTTTAGCTTTTTCGATGACAACGGGCTGGTGGCCTTGTTGGTGCAGCCAGTAGGCGCAGGTAAGCCCGGCAATGCCCCCGCCGGAGATCAGTATCTTACTCATGGGTTTTGGCTCCTGGTCTGCAGCCCTTGGAGCAGCAGCTGTACGGCCGTTGCCACCTGCGCACTCAAGTCAATACTTTCTGGCGCAATAGCCCACAGCAGCAGCACTCCCTCGAACAGGGCCATAATTGTGGTGGCCACGTCGGTGGTGTCTTGCTCCTGAAACTCGCCGTTGGCAATGCCATGTGCCACCAGCGCCTGAATCTTTTGCTGATATTGTTGAAAATGGCCCTGCAAACGCGCTCTTAAAAGCGCATCCCGCGCTGCCAGCGCATAAAACTCCAGCGGAGAGGGGAAGTGAGCGGCCATTGCTTCTACGCCTTCACTGGTAAAAGCAGCCAGCTGATTGAGTTTGGCAACGGCCGTTCCCTCGCCCGCCAGCACTTCATCCAGCAGAGTTAGCTGCTCTACAAAAAATTGATCAAATATAGCGGCAATCAGTTCATCCTTGCTTTTGAAGTGCCAGTAAACGCCCCCTTTGCTCAGACCGCTGGCTAGCACAATGTCGTTCATGCTGGCCCTGGCAAACCCTTTTTCGGCAAAAACAGAGACGGCCGTATTTAATATTTGGGCCTTACTTTCGTGTTCAGTCATTTCACCTCCAAGACCGACCAGTCGGTCGGTAACCGAAATAATAACCTTAGAAGGTTCTGGTGTCAAGTGAGGCCTGGCAAAACGGCTCTTAATTAAAACCACGCCTTTGCCAACTTTTATCGCCTCATTCACGAATTGGTGGCCGGGCAAATGCTACGATGCCAGCCTAGTGAAAGTTTCGATCTCGATTTTTAAGAGGAGTCCAACGTGTCCCCAAATAAAGCATACGGCCGTTTACACCGGCCACTTTTCCTTTTGTTTCCCTACATGTTTCTTTGCGCGCTTTGGAGCCTGTTTAGCAGCAACGCTGCTCTCACCATACCGAACGCTGCTGCCGCTCCCACAGCCCAGCTTGACCTCTCATTAGAGCTGTTCAGCGAGGGGCTTTCGCTGCCCACCAGTATTGTGAATACGGGCGTGCCGGGTGACGGCCGTCTTTTTGTGACGCAGCAGGGGGGCCAGATTCGTATCCTCACCGCCAATGGCGACTTGCTGAGCACGCCTTTCCTCAATATCTCCAGTAAGGTGAGCTTGTTTGGCGAAAATGGCCTGCTTGGCCTGGCTTTTGATCCTGACTACGCCACAAATGGCTATTTCTACATTTACTACACGCGCTTGAGCGACCGCAACAACGTGCTGGCGCGTTACCAGGTAAGCGCCGATGCCAACGCAGCCGACGCCAGCAGTGAGCAGATTCTGCTAACGGCCGTTCAGCCCAAGGACGGCCATAACGGTGGTGCATTAGCCTTCGGCCCCGATGGCTACCTGTACGTAGCTATTGGCGATGGCGGTCTGCCCGATGATGGGGACCCACCACCCACCACGCCGCAGGACCGAACCAGCCTGTTGGGCAAAATTCTGCGGCTCGACGTGGCCCAAAGCACCGCCCACGCACCAGACTGCGGCGCGGCGCTCTACACCATTCCCAACGACAATCCGTTTCGCAATGGTGCGGGCGGTGACTGCGACGAAATCTGGGCGCTTGGCCTGCGCAATCCCTGGCGCTTCAGCTTTGATCGCGCCACCGGCGATCTTTATATTGCGGACGTGGGCGAAAATGTGCAGGAAGAGATCAACTTCCAGCCCGCTGGCAGCAGCGGCGGCCAAAATTATGGTTGGCCCTGCTATGAAGGAAGCGCATTGCACCACCAGCCTTCTTGCCAGGCCGTTACCTACACGTTTCCTGTCTTTACGTATGGCCATGAGGGCGGCCACTGCTCGGTGACGGGTGGGTATGTCTACCGGGGGCAGCAGTATCCGGCCATGACCGGCCATTACTTGCTGGCCGACTTTTGCAGTGGCTCTGTTTGGAATCTGCATCCGCAGGGCAGCAGTTGGGAAGTACACGAGTACGCCGATCTGACGGAGTTCCCCACCACGTTTGGCGAGGACATCAACGGTGAACTTTACGTGGCGGAGCTGTTTGGCGGCACAATTTACCGCGTTGTGGAGAACAGTGTCGTTGCGCCCACCAGCCTGAGCATCAGCAAAGTGGGTCCGGCTCACGTGCAGAGCGGCCAGCCAATCAGCTACACGCTCACCGTGCGCAACGACGGCGCTCTGCCCGCCAACAACCTAACGATTACCGATACGCTGCCGACCGGCACGCAGATGCTCAGCGCCACCCACAGCGGCCTTGAGTTTCAAGGCGTCGTCACCTGGAATCTGCTGCCGCTAGGTCCCGGTGACCAGGTATCTGTGGGACTGGTGGTGACGCCAACCGCGCCAATCGAGGCGACGGCCGTAATCCGCAACGAAATTTACGGTGTCATGGCCGACGGTGGCTCCCAGGCCAGCGGCCAGCCCGTTGTTACTATTGTTAACGGCAGCCAGATTTTTGTGCCGGTTGTGTTACGGCCGTAGGCAGACCACTCAAAAGGGATGAATGGAATTTTCTTTTGATCAGCGAAAATCTGCGTTCATCCGCGTCCAATTTCTGCCATAATGCAGTTGGGCGAGTGGGGGGAGCCTGCTATGATTGTGCTCCATGCACGGACCACACACGATTTTGCTCATTGAAGACGATACGGCCGTTGCCACCAGCCTGAAGGAGGCGCTCGAAGCCGAAGGGTATCGCGTCACCTGGGCAAAGCAAGGGCGCGAAGGTATTCGCATAGCGAGTGAGATTCAGCCTCATCTCATCATCCTGGATGTGCGCCTGCCCGATGGTTCTGGCTTTGACTTTTGCCGCCAGCTGCGACAGCAGAAGCAGCGCCAGCCCATCCTGATGCTGACGGCCCAGCAGGAAGAGATGGACAAGGTGCTGGGGCTGGAAATGGGGGCCGATGACTACGTAACCAAGCCCTTTGGCCTGCGCGAGCTGCTTTCCCGGCTGCGCGCCCTGCTGCGCCGCGCCTACGGCGAACTGGCAGCGACAGCCGACAGCAATCAGCTTTTTGTGGCCGACCTGGTGATCGATCTGGACCGTAGCCTGGTGCAGCGCGGCAACGTACCGCTGGAGCTGACGCCCACGGAGTTTCGCCTCTTTGTCTACCTGGCGCGGCACGCCGGGCAGGCGCTGACGCGGGCGCAAATTTTGCAGCAAGCCTGGGGGTATGATACGGCCGTAGAAGACGAGCGCACTGTCAACGTCCACATTCGCCGCCTGCGCGAAAAAGTGGAGCTAAACCCCAGCCAGCCCACACTTATTCTCACCGTCCCTGGCGTTGGCTACCGCCTTGCTGCTTAAAAATGAGTCGCTGATTACCCTCATCAGTAAGATCACGTAAATCAGGGTAATCTGCGTTCCATTCTTAAATTACAGAATTGTAACCACGCATTACGAAGCCGAAATATCCCCACAACCAAACCGCAATCTAGCCAACCTATGCTGATCTCATGATTACGGAGGTCAGACCATGAAGCGATGGATTTATATATTTTTCGCAATCGCGGCGCTGGCGGTGATTGGCGGGGCGGGTTATTGGGGGTACCGGTCGCAGCAAACGGCCGTTCCTCCCATGCCCACCGCCCCCGTTACCATTGCCGCTACCCGGGGCGATGTGCAGAAGACGGTGACTGCGCCCGGCCAGCTCGTGGGCACCCAGCAGCAAATGTTGGGGCTGGACGTAAGCGGCCGCCTGATCGCACTGAACGTGCGGCCGGGAACGGCCGTTGCCGCCGGTGACGTCATTGCCCGCATTGATCCCACCCCCTACCAAAACGCCCTCGACATTGCCCAAATTGAACTGGCCCAGGCAAAAGAGGCTTTGGCTCAGCAGCTGGCCACCGCCGAACTGGCTGCCGCCAACAGCGAGGCGCAGGTTGGCGCCGCCCAGGCGCAGTTCCCCCAGCTTACCGCCGCCGAAGTGAACTTGAATCTGGCGCGCGAAGCCGAGGCCCGCGCCGAGAATGAATACAACAAGGCGCTGGACCGCCACTGGGAACCGGCCGAGGTAGTCGAAGCGTACCGCCTGGAGTGGCAGCACGCCATTGCCAACCGCCAGATTGCCGAATCAGAATACAACGCGGTGTTAAATCAGCGCTGGGCGGTGGGGCAGCAGGTGGCGGCACAGCAAACGGAGCTGGATCGCGCCAAATTGACCGTCGATTATCTGCGTGATTCGGGGGTAGATCCGCTGCTGGAAACGGTTGTATCCCAGGCCGAAGCCAATCTTGCCGCCACCGTGCTCACCGCTCCGTTCGACGGCGTGGTGCTGGACGTGTTCGTCACCGCTGGCGAGGCCGTTGGCGCGGGCACAAACGTGGTGCTGCTGGCCGACCCCAGCCTGGGCGAAGTACGGACCACGGTCATCGAAGAAGATTTGGCCGATGTGCAGATCGGCCAGCCCGCCGAGCTGTATTTTGATGCCAGGCCCGACCTGGCCGTACAGGGTACGGTGGCCCGCCTGGTGCCGCAGCGCGTAATTGGTGAGGCGCGCCCGCTTTATCATGTTTACATAACAATTGATGAGCTGCCGGAAGGTGTCTACCCTGGCATGACGGTCGATGCTTCGATCATTGTGTCCGAGGTGTTGGACACGGTGCGCCTGCCGCGCACGTTGCTGCGACCGCGGTCCGATGGAACGGCCGTTGTGCAGCTGTGGCAAAACGGGCAGCGGGTTGAACGGGAAGTGGTGGTTGGGCTGCGCGGCGATGTTTTTATGGCCATTGAGTCTGGCCTGCAGCCGGGCGATGAGGTGGTGGGCGAATGAGCGCCGTCATCACAGCACACGAGCTAAGCCGTGATTACCAGATGGGCGAGCAAACGGTCCATGCGCTGCGCGGCGTGTCGTTCCAGGTGTCAACGGGCGAGTTTGTGACCCTGATGGGGCCGTCGGGCAGCGGCAAGTCGACACTGATGCACCTGCTGGGCTGCCTCGATTCGCCCAGCGCTGGCCGTTACGTTTTGGCGGGAGAAGACGTGGGGCAGTTGTCCCGCCGCCAGCGGGCCACAATTCGCAACCGGCAGATTGGCTTTGTCTTTCAGACGTTTAACCTGCTGCCCCGCCTGACGGCACTGGCCAACGTGATGCTGCCGCTGCAGTACGGCGGTCGCCAGCCAGCGATACGCCAGCGGGCTGAAGCGGCCCTGGCGCGGGTTGGTTTGGCGGACCGGTTACACCATCGGCCCACGGAGCTGTCTGGCGGGCAGCGGCAGCGGGTGGCCATTGCTCGCGCCCTGGTAGCCGACCCGGCCATGATTCTGGCCGACGAACCCACGGGCAACCTGGACAGCAAAACCGGGGCCGACATCATGGACCTGCTGGGTGAGTTGAACAGTGAAGAAGGAAACGGCCGTACCATCATCATCGTCACCCACGACCCTGAAGTTGCCCGCCACACCCAACGCATCCTGCACCTGCACGACGGCCAAATCATCCGCGAGGAAAGGAATTAACGCAGAGACACGGAGGCACGGAGAAAAAATCCTCTGCGTCTCTGCGTTGAAAGAAGATTATGACGTTACTAAACACAATTGTGACGGCCTGGAACGGCATTATGGGCAACAAGCTGCGCGCCGCGTTAACGACGCTGGGCATTGTCATTGGTGTAGCCTCGGTGATTAGCATGTTGGCCCTGGGCAACGGGGCGCGGGCGGCGGTGGACGCCAACTTTCGCTACCTCGGCTCTGACATGGTGCAGATCAGCGTGAAGGAAAAGATCGACCAGGGTGAACTGGTGCCGGTGGGCCAGATTCTTTCGTTTGAAGATGGCCTGCAGATGCCGGAGTCGCTGCCCCTGGTGCAGCGGGTGATCATGTCCGTAGGCGGCGAGGGCAAAATTCGGCGGGACCGCAGCGTGCTGGACATGAACGTGGCAGGCACGACGGCCGACGGGCTGGCCAACCTCATCACCGAGGGGCAGGTGCAGCCAGTCGGCTGGCCGGATGGCGTGCCGCTGACGCCACAGGGGTTTTTGGGCAGCGGCCGTTTCTTCACGCCCTCAGAAGTCATCGCCAATGCCGACGTGTGCGTGCTGGGCCACAAAACGGCCGAAGATTTGTTCGAGGGCGATCCGCCGCTCGACGAACTCATATGGGTCAACCGGCGCAAATGCCTGGTGATTGGCGTGCTGGCCGAGCTGGAGGTGATCAACCCTGCACTGCGCAATCAGCTTCGCCCCAACGAAGCGCTCTACCTGCCTATCAGCACCGCCATCCTGAATCTATTTGATGAAGAACCGTCGGTGCAAATCATTGCCCGAATTAGCGATGAGTCGCAGATGGCTGCGGCGCGCCAGCAAATCATTGCCTATCTGCGGCAGCGACACGGCGTGATAAAAGATGATTTTGGCGATTACCAAGATGATTTTGAGCTGACGACACGCCAGGAGATTTTGGGGGCACAGCAGGCAGCGGCGCGCACCTTCGCCTTTTTGCTGGCAGCCATGGCGACTGTGTCGCTGGTGGTGGGCGGCATCGGCATCATGAACGTGATGCTGGTGAGCGTTACGGAGCGCACGCGGGAGATTGGGGTACGGCTGGCCGTTGGGGCACAGCAGGCAGACATCGTGCGCCAGTTTTTGCTGGAGGCCGTGTTGATCAGCGCGGTAGGCGGATTGTTGGGAACGGCCGTTGGCATTCTGACGGTGCCGTTGGCGGCGTCGCTGAACCGGGGTGTGGCCCTGCTGGACCCGCGCAGCATCCCGCTGGCATTTGGCGTGGCCCTGCTGACGGGGCTGGTCTTTGGTTTATACCCGGCGGTGCGGGCGTCGAGGCTCGATCCGATTGAGGCGCTTAGGTACGAGTGATCGGTAATCGGTGAACAGTAATCGGTAATCCGTTCACCGATTACCGATAACCGATTACCTGACAAATTTAGTAGCCGCGGTTTCTTACCGCGCAAAAAGGAGTTTGACATGAAACGATCAGTTTGGTTGGCAATTGGTTTGGTTGCGGTGATTGCGGTATTGGGGGCAGGGGCGTTTACGGCCGTTCAACTTCTCACTGCCCAGGACGAACCGGAAGTACCCGTTGGCGCACAGGTGTTTGAGGACGTATACGACGACGGCAGCGGCAGTCCGGTGACGGTAAAGACGGTCATTCTGCCTGCGCCGGAACTGCCCACGGACCAATCTGGTGTGGCCGGGGTCTTTTTACGGCAGGAGGACAACAGCTATTTCGTGGGCACTGGCTCCACCAGCGTCAGCATCCAGGTGGTAAATGGCGAAACGTCTACGGCCGTAGACCACAGCGGGCCCGAGGTGGAAGTGGTTGTTACCGGGGACACGATTTTTTACCAAGACATCACCGAAGTGAGCTTTGAGTCGTCGGAATCAAAGGAGCAAACCCTGCAGCAGGTGGTGCGGCAGGTGGATCCGCCGGCAGATCTAGCGAAAGGTGCCTCGCTCACGGTCTGGGGCGAGCGTCGTGGTGACCGGGTTGTGGCCACAGTGGTGGTGTTTGCGGAGGATAGATAATGAGCAAGCGAATGGTTCTGATTGGCGTTTTAGTTTTGTTTTTGCTTGGTTTGCTGGCCGGTGGAGCGTATACGGCCGTTCAGCTTTTGGCCCCTGAAGCAGAACAGGGTGGGGCGGATACGGCCGTGGCCCCCGGCGGTGGCGGCCGCGTTATGCAGTCTGTCATGTCGCAAAATGGCGCGCCGCCCGTGTCGGTGCAAACGACCATCCTGCCCGCGCCGGAACTGCCCGATGAGCCTGCGGCCGCCTTTGGCGTATTGGTGAACCGAGAGGACAACACGCTGCTGGTGGGAACGGGCAACATTGATCTGGAAGTGGACATTGAAGTAAATCCCGAAACGGGCCAGGAGAGCACCAGCCTCATCCCTCGCACGGATGGTCCGCAGCTGGAAGTTGTGCTGACGCCGGATACGATCATTTACCGTGACGTAACCGATTTGAGCCTGGCGCCCGACCAGGAGAGCGGGGAGCGAGAAGTTGTGCAGCAGGTGCGCCTGGTAGACTCAGCGGATGACGTGACTGGCAATCTTGAGCTGGAAATCTGGGGTGAGCGACGCGGCGACCGCATTGTGGCTGCCGTGCTGGTGTACGGACCGCTTGGCGGCGGCGCGTTTGAATAATATTTCACCGCAAAGGGCGCAGAGAACGCAGAGATTTTTAATTTGATTGTTTGCGTTCTCTGCGTGCTTTGCGGTTCATCAAGTATACTGTTGCCATGATTCTCAAAACGCTTCGACTGCGACTACCGCTGAGCTATGCCGGGATTGCTCTCATTGCCACGTTGGTGCTGGGGGCGGTGCTGCTGATAATTCTGCAGCGTTTTTATCGCCAGCAGGAGCTGGATTATCTTACCGGAAACGCCCACGTGATTGGCGAGCGATTGGTGCCGCTGCTGGAGGCCAACGATGTGGGTCAGCTTCAGGCCAACCTGAAGGGGCTGGCCTTTCTCTCGCAAACGCGGGTGCAGGTGTGGGCCGACGGCACGCTGCTGGCCGATTCCGGCGATCCGCGGCTGGCAGACGAGAGTACGCAGATTGCAGTATCGGTGGCGGTAGACGGGGTCGAGCAAACGATTAACCAGACCGCTGCCGATCCGGTACGCGAAGTTTTGGAATCGACGATTGTCATTCAGCCAGGCCTGTTTGGCTCGGTCGAAGAAGATATTGTCACCGAGGTGATAGATGAGGGTTTGGCCGGTGGCGATGACGTGACCGTGGAAGATGAGATTGTGGATTCTTCGGGAACCATCACCCGCACCACAACCATCACGCGCGAAGTAACGGGCGAGGCGCTGCCCGTGATCGGCACCCAGTTTGGCTTCGGCTTTGGCGCTGTGGCGGCGTCGCAAACGGCCGTTTCCGATCTCACCGTGCGCCGCCCAATCGAAGCTGTAGACGGCCGTATGCTGGGCTACGTCGAATTATCCGAAGGGCCAGCCTACGGCCGTGACATTTTGCAAAGCGTCTTTTGGGGCTGGCTGATTGCTTCGCTGGTGGCGGTGCTGCTGGCCGGATTCGTGGGCTGGCGGGCCAGCCGGCGGCTGGTGGGGCCGCTGCTCACGCTTACCGCCGTCACCACCCGTATGGCCGATGGCGATCTGGCGGCGCGAACGGCCGTGCAGCGGCAAGACGAGCTGGGCACCCTGGGCCGCAGCTTCAACAAGATGGCCGACCAGTTGGAAAACACCATCACCACCCTGCGCCAGTTCATCGCCGATGCCGCCCACGAGCTGCACACGCCGCTGACCGCGCTGCAAACCGACCTGCAAACGCTGCGCCAGGCTGCGTTGGCACCGGAACAGGCGTCTAAAATCGAACGGGCACAGGCGCAGGCCGTGCGGCTGCAAACCCTTACCAACAGCCTGCTGGATTTGTCTCGCATCGAAGCCCGCACCAACGGTGACAGCGAGAGAGTGAATCTAAACCACCTGCTGCAAGAAACGGCCGAACTGTTCGCCTCTCGTGCCGAGCAAAAAGACATTCACTTTGGCCTGACCTTGCCCGAAGCAACGATTCAGGTCGATGGGTCGCCACTGCGGCTGCGCCAGGCGGTACAAAATCTGCTGGACAATGCCCTCAAGTTCACCCCGGCTGGCGGCGCAGTGGCCATGTCGCTGGCACGCGAAGGTGGCTACGCCTGTCTTACAATCACCGACACCGGCATTGGCATCCCCGAAGAAGATGTGCCGCATCTGTTCGGCCGTTTTCATCGCGGGCGCAACACGGCCGATTTTCCCGGCAACGGTCTGGGTCTGGCGATTGTGCAGGCGATTGTGGCGGGCATGAACGGCCGTATTGCCCTGCAACCTTTGACGCCCGGTACGCGGGTGCAGGTTCATTTGCCGCTGATTCGCCCCACCTAATTGTCATTCCCTGCGCAGGCGGGAATCCATTCGTTTGCCAATAATCGTTAATGTTGCCGCAATAGGGCGAGGCGACCGGAAGTGTGGTGCTTTGCCTGGCCTGGGTGATGGCCGGTCGCCTCGCCCCTGCGGCATTTTGCTATTTTTGCCGATGGTTTTACAATGTGGGCACGATTCTTTCTCATTACCTCGCGTGTGCTTGCGATGACGAAAATTACGGCCGTACAAATCGACCCGCCCAAACTGCACAAAACCATCGTGGCCCATTTCAGTCTCGATGAGATACGCGATCTTTGCTTTGTCTTGTCGCTGGATTTTGATGAACTGCCGCCGGGCAACAAGTCAGCCAGGGCGCGTGGGCTGGTGGAACTATGCCAACGGCAGCGGCGGCTGGCGGCCCTGGCAGAAGCTGTGCTGCAACAGCGCGACAATATTCAGCCAAGTGCGTTTCTGCGCGACATTGCCAACGACGATGCCCCGTTCAAAGGCTTGCTCGCCTTTGAAGAAGCCGACGAGGAGATATTTTTTGGCCGGGAAGCGCTCACGGCCGAACTGGTTGCTCGCGTTCACGGCCCCGAAATAACCAATTTCCTGGCCATTGTCGGTGCTTCCGGCAGCGGCAAGTCCTCCGTCGTGCGCGCCGGGATGATTCCCGAACTGCGTCGCCACAGCGACTGGCCGATTCACCTGATCACGCCAACGGCACATCCCCTGCAAGCGTTGGCCACCAGCCTCACCCGCGACAGCGAATCGGTGACGGCTACAGCGACGCTGATGGATGATCTACAAACAGAGCCACGCGCTCTACGCCTGTACGCCGCCCGCTTGTTGCAAAACGGCAAAGCCGAGCGACTGCTGCTGGTGATTGACCAGTTTGAAGAGCTGTTTACGCTGTGCAAAGATGAGGCTGAACGGAATGCGTTTGTGAAAAATTTGGTAACGGCCGTTGCCGAAGACAACCCAATCACCATTTTGTTAACCCTGCGCGCCGACTTTTACCACCACTGTCTGCAATACCAGTCGCTGCACCGCCTGCTGGAGCAGCGGCAAAAAATTGTGCCGCCGATGAGCAGCGCCGAGCTGCGCGCCGCCATTGAGCTGCCTGCCCAGCAGGCCAACCTGACTTTTGATGAGGGGCTGGTCGATATTTTGCTGCGCGACGTGGGCGCGGCCGACAACCAGACGCCGGAACCGGGCGCGCTGCCCTTGCTCAGCCATGCCCTGCTGGAAACCTGGCAGCGGCGCGACCCCCACGAAAACCGCCTTATGCTGGCAGGCTACACCGAAGCGGGCGGCGTGCAGGGCGCCATTGCCAAAACGGCCGAAAGCACTTATCGGCGCCTGCCCGCCGACCAGCAAAAAATAGCCCGCAGCATCTTTTTGCGTCTCACGGAACTGGGCGAAGGCACCCAGGACACCCGCCGCCGCGCCGCCCTGGCCGAACTGCTGCCCCAAAACGATAGCCGCAACACGGTGGAACAGGTGCTCAATACCCTGGCCGATGCCCGCCTGCTAACCACTAGCGACGATGGGGCCGAAGTGGCCCACGAAGCGTTGATACGCCAATGGCCCACCCTGCAGAGTTGGCTGGACGAAGACCGCGACAGCCTGCGTCTGCACCGCCAACTAACGGAAGCGGCTCAGTCCTGGGAGGTTGCCAACAAGGATGTCAGCTATCTTTATCGCGGTGGGCGTTTAACACAAACAGATGAGTGGTTAGAAAAAACAGATGCACAGTTAAATGCGTTGGAAGCTGACTTCTTACAGGCCAGCCAACAGCAACAGCGGGATGAATTGGCGGACGCCTACGCTCGCGCTAAGCGGGAGGCAGATGCTGCCCAGAAACTGCGCCAACGCGCTATCTTTTTGCGTGCGGCGTTAGTTTTGGCGGCAGCGCTAGCTTTCATTGCGTTTGTACTGTTTGGCAATGCCAACCGCAGCACTACGGAAGCTCGTAACGCTGAGGCAACTACTCAGGCAGAAAATGTAGCCCGAACCACAGCCGAAGCCAACGCAGTTGTTAATGAAACATTGGCCGAAACCAGAGCAGCCGAGGCTGAAAGTGCTGAAGATGCTGCAGTTGCAAGTGCAAATGAAGCAACTACCCGAGAAGCAGAAGCTATTGTTGCTCAAGCAACATCTGTAACCGCTCAGGAGGAATCAGGGCGACAGCGTCGAATAGCTTTGGCACAATCGGTAGCCGCGTTGTCTAATGTGGTTCTTGAGCAGTCGAATGACAGTGAGCTAGCCGTACTTCTGGCTATTGAAGGCGCGCGATTAAATTGGAGCGAGGCTGGCGATGTGGATTGGCTGGTTGACGATGCACTCCGATCTTATTTAGGGGCAAGAATTTATTTTAACAATACGTTGCGTGGGCATGAGGCTTCGGTCAACTCGGTTGCCTTCAGTCCTGATGGGCGAATGTTGGCCTCGGGTGGTGATGATGCGACAATACGACTGTGGAATCTGAACGAGCCGACTACAGGACCGTTAGTATTGCACGGGCATGAAGGCTGGGTTAGTTCAGTGGTATTCAGCCCTGATGGTGAGAGGCTGGCTTCCGGCAGTTTTGACGCCGTGGTACGATTGTGGAATTTAAGCGAGCCTGGAGCAGCACCAGAAATTCTTAATGGACACGAGGCTAGAGTTAATTCGGTAGCGTTCAGTCCCGATGGACAAACCGCAGCCTCCGGTAGCTTTGACGAGACCATACGACTATGGGACCTGAATGACCTAACTGCGGAACCGTTGGTGCTGCGTGGGCATGAGGCTTCGGTCAACTCAGTCGCCTTCAGTCCTGATGGGCAGACAATGGTCTCCGGTAGTGATGATGAGACGATACGACTGTGGAATCTAAGTGACCCGATCGCAGAACCGTTAGTGCTGCGTGGGCACGAGTTTTCTGTCAATTCGGTAGCGTTTAGCCCTGACGGGCAGACTCTGGCCTCTAGTAGTGATGATGAAACGGTAAGACTCTGGGACCTGAACGACCTGACCGCGGAACCGTTGGTGTTGCATGGGCATGAGGCTTTGGTTAGTTCGCTGATGTTCAATCCTGATGGGCAGATGCTGGCTTCTAGTAGCTTAAACGCCACGATACGACTCTGGAATTTGAGTGACCCGATCGCAGACCCAATTGTTCTGTTCGGGCACAAGTTTTCTGTCAATTCGGTTGCGTTTAGTCCCGATGGGCAGACCTTGGCTTCTGGTAGTGATGATGAAACGATACGATTATGGGATCTGAGCGTTCCAGTTGCGGAACCATTGGTGTTGCGCGGAGATGAGTTTTCTATCAATTCAATAGTGTTTAACCCCGATGGGCAGACACTGGCTTCCGGCAGCTTTGACTCCTCGATACGGCTGTGGAACCTGAGCGACCCGACTCTGGAGCCACTTATCTTGAGTAGCCATGAGCTTTCTGTCAATTCGGTAGCATTTAGCCCCGATGGACAGACGCTAGCTTCTGGAAGTTTTGATGAAACAATACGACTATGGGACCTGAGCAATCCAAGTGCGGAACCTTGGGTGCTGCGTGGTCACGAGGGTTGGGTCTATTCGGTAGCGTTCAGTCCCGATGGGCAAACCTTGGCCTCAAGCAGTTTTGACGAGACAATACGAGTATGGAACTTAGGCAATCTTAGTGCAGAACCGTTGGTTTTGCGCGGACATGAGTTTTCCGTGTATTCGATAGCTTTCAGTCCTGATGGGCGGACCCTGGCTAGTAGCGGTTATGATGAGACAATACGACTGTGGAACTTGGGCAACCCAAGTGGAGAACCATTGATTCTGCGTGGGCATGAGGCTTGGGTATACTCAGTAGTGTTCAGCCCCGATGGACAAACCCTGGCCACTAGCGGTGATGATAATATGGTAAGACTTTGGAATCTAAATAATCCAAGTGGAGAGCCTTTGGTTCTGCGCGGGCATGAGGCTTTGGTTAGTTCAGTAGCGTTTAGTCCTGATGGGCATACTCTTGCTTCTGGCAGCTTTGATGCTACGGTCCGACTTTGGAACTTGAACGACCCAAGTGCGGAACCATTGGTCCTGCGTGGACATGAGTTTTCTGTGCATTCGGTAGCATTCAGTCCTGACGGTCGGACACTGGCTTCCGGCAGTTTTGATGCCACAATCCAAATGTATATTTTTTTGGAAGAGCTGGTAGAAATTGGCTGCCAAAAGGTGCGGCGTAATTTGAGTTGGGAGGAGTGGCAGCGCTATTTGCCGGGGGAACCGTACCGCCAAACTTGCCCCAACTTGCCGCCGCACCCGTCTGTGCCGGTTGAGGAACTGCAGTGAAAAGTGGGTGAGTGAAAAGTAAAAAGTGGCATTCACCAAACTTTTCACTTTTTACTTTTCACTTTTCACGTCTAACCCTGATCCTCAATCGTCAGCGTATACGCACCGCCCGCCGCATCATCCTCAGTAGAGACTTGCAGAATGAAGGTGACATCGGCCGTTACTTCCAGTCCTTCAAAGCCATTGAACGTGTCTGGGTCGGTGGCGGCCAGGCGTTCGCCATCTTCGGTGAAGACGCTAAGAATGAACGGCTGGTCATCGCCGCTTTCCAGGATGAGCCCGGCCACTTCGCCGCCGAGCAGGGTGACGGTGTAGCGGGCGCGTTCGCCAGGGTTGAGTACGGCCGTTACCGAATCTCCCAACACCAGTTCCCCACCATCAATAATGGTGGCGCTGTCGCCGTTCAAAAAGGCAATTGCCGCCTCCAGCACCGGATCGCCCGCGCTGAACAGCGTTTCTTCCGTCAGCGGCACGACGATATCAGGCACCACACCAATGCCTTCGATGTGAATGTTGCCGTCGGCGTCCACAGCGCGGCCCTGGGTGAAGCGAAACGTTTCGTCGGCGGGCATAGCTACGTCATCCACGCTGCCGCCCAGCCCGGCCGTGGGGTAAATGCCCACGATGGTGGCCCGGTCTTGCAGCGTCATGTCGTAGCTGAAGAATTCGCAGGCAGAGGCGCAGTCGGGGCCAATGAGGATAACGACTTCGCCGTCGTAGCGCCGATCTTCGCTGGGCAGAAAGAAGGTGTCTTCATAGTCAGGATTCATATAGAATTCGCCGCGCTCATCTTCATAATAGGCCGTGTTGCCCGTCACCAGCGGCTCGTCAAAGAAGTAAGCGGCCATCTGGTCGGCCAAAAAGCCGCGCCCGCCGCCGTTCTTGCGCATGTCGATGATGATGGCCGGAACGTCGTTCTCGTTCATCTCCTGAATCATCCGCTCCCAAAGCTGGATGGTGAGCAGATCGTTATCCAGAAAGCTGAAAATTTCCACGTAGCCTATGCCCTCATCTTCCAGGTATTCATACTCCAGGGGCAGCTCAAAACCATCGCGGGTTTCATCCTCCAGCCAGAAGTTGAAGCTGTCCACCTCGCTCCCGGCTTCCAAAGCGACCGTTTGCGGCGAGCCTTCGGGGTTTTGGAAAGTCACTTCCACTTCGGTGCCGATGGGGAAGCGCGTGGCAAAGAGCAGTTGGTCCAGCCGCTGGTTGTGCGGCGTGCTGTAGGGGGCAAAGTAGCTAATGGTGCTGCTGATATATTCGTCGATGGGCTGGCCGTTCATCTCTAAAATTTCGGCGCGCAGCTCCATGCCTGCCTGGGCCGCCGGGCCGTCATCCAGCAAGAAATTGACCAGCACACGGCCGTCATCCAGCTCGCGAATGGCAATGCCGATGCCGCCCAGCGCCGCCTGGCGAAAATCGTCGCCAATGAATGGGCCGGAAATGTGCCCGTCGGGAATTTGCCAGGAGAAATCGCGCAGCGCCCGCAGGTACTCAAGCTCGTCTTCGTCTGCATCAGCGGCAACAAAGCGGGGGCGGAACTCGTCGCGCAGTGCTTCCCAGTCGATGCCTTTGTATTCAGTGAAGGCGTACTCGTTCTTGAGCTGATCCACCAGCGCGTCGAACGCTTCCGTGTAGCTGAGGTCCGAATAATCGACCAGCGCCGCGCCTTCCGGCTCCAGGAGGTCGATTTCTGGATTGCGCGAGCGGTCAAAGGTGAACGGATCGGTGTCTAAATCGACAATCGTATATCCGAGCGGCAGCGTGACAATGGGGTCGTCCTCGGTGAAGAGCAGGCCATCCTCGCCAAAGCCGCTGGGGAAGCCCTGACGGCCGTCCTGCGCATACACCAGAAACTTGCCGCCCACAATTTCCCGCTCAAAATCCGGATCTTCGCTGACGATGGTAGAGGCATAGGCCGTAGACCAGCCGCCGCCGCCCAGGTCACGCTCTTCCAAAAAAGGATCGCCAAAGGTGTTGTTCCAGTAGGCGATGGCAAAAACCTGCACGCCGGTGTCCTCTTCACCGTCATTGTCCACATCGCGGAAGGCTCCCTTTGGCTCGATGGGCAGGGCAATGGAGTAGCTAAAGGGCGACGTGTAAAAATCGCTGGTGATCTGGCCCAGCGTCTGGGATTCGACCGGCATCAGGTAATCTTCGTCCCGGTCCACAAACCCGGCCTGATCTTCCAAAATGACCACAGGCGCCGCTACGCCTTCGTTAAAGAATGGATTCGTGTAAGCTACTTCGCCGGTGATGCCTACCGGACCGCCTTCGTCGTTGGTGATGGTGGCCTGTGGGCCGGGCAGTTCGCCTAAATCATTCGTTGGTTCTTCAGCGGCCGTGGCGGGGGTGGCAGTTGGTGTGGCTTCAGTGGGCGTGTTGGCATCCGGGGTGGCCGTGACGACCACGGTGACTTCGACTTCTACAACTTCGGCCGTGGGCACATCGCCATCGTCGTCATCATCGCTGCTGGCGCGCGGGGTGGGTGTGGGGTCCTGGCTGCAAGCGACGGCAAACAGGCCCAGGCTGATAAGCAAGAGCAAAAATAGGCGCAACTGCTTCATGATTCCTCCTCCAAACTTGAGAACGAGGAGCGAGCATTCTCAAATGCGAGCGCTTCAATCAGAACGCATCTGAGGATGCTTTCTCCTCCGTAGGTTGTTACTGCGTCAGTTCCAGCTGGTAGTGGGCCGGTTCTAAAGTCATGGGTGCGGTGGCGGCGATAATGAGATACGGCCGTCCGCCCCCCTCATTGCTCAGTGAAAATTCGGCCGTTGCCGTATTATCTGCACTCAGTTCGATAGGTGTCACAACTGGCGCACCGTCTTCATATGTAATTAGCAAGACGTGCCAGCCTTGCGGCACATAGCCGGTAGCCCGCACAAAGCCTTCGGCCGTCCAACCGCTGTTGCTTTCGGCGTCATCGTAGAACTCTATTTCGGGAATGGCAATGTTGTCGATGGCAATGCCGCCAAACGTCAGGATGGGGTCGGTGACATATTCGAAGCGAATTTGGACTGTCTGCCCGGCGTATGGCGTGAGATCAACGGTTTCCTTCACCCAGTCGTTGCTGCGCCCCGTGTAGAAGCGGTCGGTGTAAGCTACGTCCGACGGATCATCGCTTACATCTTCGCCCTGCATCTGGCTACCTACAAGCCCTTCCCACGTTTGGCCGCCGTCGGTAGAAATAGAGACGTAGGCAAAATCATAGCCGATTTCAATTTCATGAAAAACGGCATATTCAAGCGTGGCGCTGGTTACATCACTGAGGTCGAATTCACGCGTGAGGCGCATGTTGCTGTAGTTGGCCCGGTTGGCCAGCCACATGTGCTCGCCAGAAAGGGGCAATACTTTCAACAGGCGCGTATGGTTGCTGCCGGTAAAGTTGAAGGTGGCCGGGCCATCGCCAAAGAGCTGATAGTAATCAGCCGCGTATTGGTTCACAGTTGTTTCTGCGGTCGTGGGGAAGTTGTTGATGCCGCTGGCTGCGGCCGTATCCAACCCATCACGCAGCACGTAAATTTCTGGCACGTTTTCATCGCTGTGAATCGCCAGAGCCACCAGCCAGTCTAGAAAGAGCGACAGGCCGGTAAATTCGAGGCCGTTTTCGGCGGCAATGCTGTCCAGGGCAGTAAAACCCGGATCTGGATGGGTGGCAAAGGTTCGGTACAGGTCTTGCCCCAGGCGATTATACAGGTAGCGATTGATGACATAGCCCTGGCCGTAGTAGGGCAGGGTGTTGCCATCTGTCCAGCGGTTTAGCTGTTGGTCTGGATTGCCCAGGAACATGTTGCCTCTGGCAATGGGATCAGAGGAAAAGCCCAACAGATCTTCGGCCAGCATAGCAGAGCCTTCAACTTCCCAATCCCAGTCGTTGGCGTCGTAATTGGATTCAATCATGTGACGAAATTCGTGCGCCAGAATGTCCAGGTAGGTGCTGGAGCCGAAGAAGCTGCCATTCATAACAAACATTTCCCGCTGGTTGGAGGTGGGGTCTACAATTTGGGGCAGAATATCGCTGGAGCCGAAGTAACCGCCTAACCCACACTGATGTGAATTGCCTTCTTCTACGTCGCAAACGGTAAGCGGCGAGGCGTTGACAATGTGAACGCGCGGATCGCCATCAACGCCCGGATTGTCTTCCGGCCCAAAAATGGCAATATCCTGTTCGTAAATCTGGTCAAATGCGGCGCCAGTAGCGGCTAATTCTTCACTGTCTGGCTCAGAAAGCCCGGGCGTAGTGTCAAACCAGAAGTAAGCGTGGTCGCTAATGTGCAGCAGCTCAAAATCTGGAGAAGAAAGCGTGTTGAGATCGGTATTTAGAACAATCAGCGGCTCGCGCATACCGACCGAGTATTCGCGCGGTACGGGCGGGTCGGAAGGCAGCTCGGTGAGTCCACGGTAGGCAATGGCCAATCCCACGTCATCGCGTTCTGGTGGATAGTTGGTTTCCAGATCGTTGAAGGTCACCTGCTCCGCTTCTGTCATCGGGGCGCGGCTAAGGTTTTCATAGGCTGCCACTGGCGCAGGCCATTCAAAACCTACGGGGGCGGGTTCTTCAGTGGGAACGGCCGTTTCTGCCGGAGGTGGGTCTGTGGCTTCTGGTTGTGGCGTTGAGGGTACGGCCGTTTCTGTAGGTGCGAAAGTTGCGCTTGCCGTAGGTTCCTCTGGTGTGTTCGGTAAGGGGGTAGGGGTTGGTTCAACATCTTGCGTACAGGCGGCCACCAGCAAAAGTAGCAGTGCCAGAGACAGCCAACGTTTCCAATTGTGCATGAAGCTCTCCTTAAGAAGTTGGTCAATATAAGAATTGACCTACTGATGTGGTGTTTTGCATTGCCGATTATAAAGGGGAAATGTTAAAGAATGAAGTAGTTGGGACTATGGCGTCATTATCTTCTTAACCAACTCTGTTTTGACGTTGTTTCTTTAGCCAGGATTTGGCGAAAATGAGTGAAACAAAATTCAAAATTGGGATTATAATTTACGGTTACAATCTGGGTCATTTTCATTCTCCATGCCGCGACCCGATTGGGTAATCAACTCAATCAAAAAAGGAGATTTATGACCATGAGCCTGTTATTTGGAAAGAAATTCAAGGATGAAGAACTCATCGCTGCTGCCGAAAACGCCCTCTCTGATGAACCCACGCTCAATGTTTCTAATTTAACCGTCACGAGTGAAAAGGGCATTGTGACGCTGGGCGGCCAGCTTAGCTCTACAATGGCCAAACGGCGCGCAATAGAGGCCGTAGAGCGCGCCTTCCAGCGTAAAGGCTTGAAGTACGACAAACTTATAGATGATATCATGCTCAGTTAACGGCCGTTGAAATCATCTGAGCGGCTTGCACAGTCTATTTGGAACACAGATGACGCGGATGGTACGGATGATCACGGATATTTTTCAAATCAGCGGGCATCCGTTTTATCTGTGTTATCCGCGTTCTATTTCTAGATTCATTATTTATAAAATGCCTGTAGCCATTCAGGTCTTAATTACTTGTGCTTACCGAGCGGTCAACCGCATCATTAACTTGCCCTTGGGGCGCAGGGTGATGAGCGGCTCCAGTTCCACCTGGGTGCCGGGCAGCAGCGTTAGCCGGTAGCGCTGCACAATGCTGGCCAGCAGCAGTGTGGCTTCGGTCATGGCAAAGCTGTTGCCAATGCAGAGGCGTGGACCACCGCCAAAGGGCAGGTAGGCATAGCGCGGCCGTTCCGCCTTACGCTCTGGGGTAAACCGCTGCGGGTCGAATCGCTCTGGCTCGTCCCAAAAGTCGGGATGGCGGTGGGTGATGTACGGGCTCATGGTGATGACGGCGTTGGCCGGAGTAGCATAGCCGCCCACTTCATCTGGCTCATTGCCCCAGCGAGCAATCGCGTAAGCGGGCGGATAAAGCCGCATGCTTTCTTCCAGAACCATGGTGGTATAGATGAGGCTTTGCACGTCGTCGATGGTGGGTAAACGGCCGTTTAGCACGCCATCAATCTCCGCTTCCAGCTCTGCCAAGGCAGCCGGATTTTCCGAAAGCAGATAAAACGTCCAGGCCAGTGCAACGGCCGTTGTCTCATGCCCGGCCAGCATAATGGTCATCACCTCATCGTGGAGCTGCTGGTCGCTCATGCCTTCGCCTGTTTCTTCATCGCGGGCGCTCATCAACATGCCCAGCAAATCTTCCGCTTCTAAATCTGACTTGCGTCGCTCTTGAACGATGCCGTTAACGACCTTGGTGAGAACGGTCGTGTTGCTGTTAATTGCTCGGGTGCTGGGCAAAAAGGGAATCTTCAGGCCCAGGTTGGCAAAAGGGATGCTGCTCAGCCGGGCGACTTCCTCGTTTACTGCCGAAAACGCTTCGCCTACCGTGTTGGCCTCTCGCGTCAGGTCAATGCTAAAAAGCGTTTTACCCACAATTTCCAGGGTCAGGTGCATCATCGCTTCGTTAATGTCCAGGGGACGGCCGTCTTGGGCCGATTCGTGCCAGCTATCCAGCATCGTGCTGGTGGCAGCCGTCATGGTGCTGGCAAAGGCAGCAATGCGCTTGCGATGAAAAGCGGGCGCTGCCAGCCGCCGCTGCCGCCGCCAAAACTCCCCATCACTTGTCAGCAAGCCATTGCCAATGACCGGCCGCAGCAGCGCCAGCGACGGGTGGGGCATTTTGGTGTAGTTGCGGTTGTTGTCTTGCAAAATCTGTTTGCAGTGGTCAGGATGAAAAAAGAGATAGCCGTAGAAGTTGAGCGCGGCGCGGAAGCGAATGGCGTCGCCATATTCGCGAAACATGTCCATCATGGTGCGCAATGGCTCATCCTGAAACTGTTTGAGCACGCCCCAGGGCCATGTGCCCATTGGCCCAGGCGGATGGGTTAAACGATTTTGTCGAGTTCGCACAGGTGCAGCGGTCATTAGTTTCTCCATTAGCAATGCGGCAATTATGCTCAAACCAAAATCGTTTGCGGCATGGTTGCCGGAAAATTGGCAAGTTGTGAACTATTTCACAAAAGAATTTTACAAAGAGGAATGGTGGGTGTCAAGCTAAATGAAGAAGTCATAAGCTAAGTTTATATATGCAAATATCACCAGATCGGGCCAATTTCGATTACAAGGTTTCTGCTTTAAGGATGAATAGCAACTTGCGCATTTAAAGCCAGCGTAAAAAGAAAACTACTTTGGCTGTTCGAGCGCAATAGAAAAAGCAAGAGACAGTTGTTAAGGTTTTTCCTGTTTTTAAGGGAGTCTCAAAAATCCTAATTGATCGGAGGAAAAATGAAATATTATAAAATTTTTGGGTTACTTTGTGCTGCTATTTTATTTGGTTTGAGTACATTGGCGGTGAGCTATATGGTAAACGCAGGATCAACAAAATTGAATGGCCCATTGCAGCCGATGGGCAATGTTGTTCAGGCAAGATTTAGTCCAGACGAAAATTACATTGTCTACATAGCAGATCAAGTCAATGATGATTCGTTCGAGCTATACAGTGTTCCCATAACGGGTGGCACGCCGGTAAGGCTAAATAAGGATTTGCCAAGTGGCGTAGATATTTTCTCATTCATTATCAGTCCAGATAGTCAGCGAGTTGTTTATAAAGCTGAGCAAAACGCCATTGGAGTTACAGAGTTGTTTAGCGTGCCTATCACTGGCCCTTCAACTGCTGGTGTTCAGTTGAACGAAGCGCCTGTGCAATTTGGCAACGTATCAACCTTTAGAATTAGCCCTCAAAGCGACTATGTTATTTATCAAGGCGATTTGGAAAATGACGATTTTGATGAGCTGTACCGGGTGCCAATAGCTGGTCCTGCAACCGATAACGAAAAGCTCTTTGAATCTGTTGCAGAGTTCGAGGAAGTTCATCAATTTGACATTAGCCCCAATGGGGAGACGGTTGTTTATTCGGCAATTAAATCAACTATTAATGGCTACAGATATCAGCTTTTTTCTGTGCCATTATTAGGTCTGGCTGCAAATGCAGTGGACTTAACCGACCCGCTAATAGAGTTTGCTCTTATTGAATCTTTTTCCATTAGTGCGGATAGCATGCACGTTGTTTATCTTGGAGATGCAGAAGTTGTTGACAGAGATGAGCTTTTCAGTGTACCTATCAGCGGTCCTGCTGGTTCGGGTGTTAAGCTAAATGAAGCTTTGGAGCCATTTAATGCTGTTAACAGTAAATACCTTATTAATGCGGACAGTACTCAAGTGGTATATCTTGCACAATTAGCAGGACGTAGTGAAAAGGAGTTCTATAGTGTGCCTATTGAGGGTCCTGCATCAAATAGTGTTCGCTTAAGTGTTGATCTAGAAGCGAATCAGGATGTAGACGATTTCCATTGGCATCTTGTCGAAGATGGAACAAACTTGGTTTATGCTCTTTATGAATCCTCCGATTTCAAGCGTCTATATCGGGTGCCTATTACTGGAACACAGAGCGATAACAAGCTATTAATAGAGGCTCCAGCGGCTGCGGATGCAGACATGGCAGCTTATGCCACGACACCTGACGGAGCAAATGTCGTCTTTGTCATTCGCCCAAACGTAGGCGAAATGTACGAAATGTATAGCATCCCGATAGAGGGCCCCCTTGGTTCCGAAATAAAATTGAATTTGCCCTTAGCAAATGGTGGGGATGTTAGTGCCTGGATTACAATAAGTTCTAACAGCCAATGGCTCATTTACACAGCCGAAGTGGAAAATGCTGGCACACTCGATCTGTACGCCGTGCCTGTGTCTGGGCCAAACACTGAAAGCGTCAAAATCAACCCAGCGTTAGTAGCAGGCGGGAATGTTTCGGTAGTAACAAATCGAATTAGCCCAGACGGAACCTGGATAGCGTATCTGGCAGATCAAGAAACAGATGGAATGCAGGAACTGTATTTAAGCGGGGGAAATTCGCTTTTTCCGTCTAATTTTGTTTATTTGCCATTGGTGACGGTTGAATAATTCAGTTGGTTTTGGCGCGCTATAGTCACACTATCTCAGTTTCCCAATGATCGCTCAGTGGTGAGCTGATAAGTTAAGACCACAGATTTCGGGCGTATTTAGCAAGTGAACAGAAATGCGTGAAATGTGAAATTTATTGCTCACATTTCACGCATCAAATAACTATTTAATCGCCAAAGGTGATGCCCTGGGCCAGGGGTAATTCTTTAGACCAGTTGATCGTGTTAGTTTGTCGGCGCATGTAGGCTTTCCAGGCGTCGGAGCCAGATTCACGTCCGCCGCCGGTCTCCTTTTCGCCGCCAAAGGCGCCACCGATCTCTGCACCGGAGGTGCCAATGTTGACGTTGGCAATGCCGCAGTCGGAGCCACCAGCGGAGAGGAATGCTTCGGCCGTACGGATAGAGTCTGTGAAGATGGCGCTGGACAGTCCCTGGGGCACGTCGTTGTGAATTTGCAGCGCTTCTTCAATAGAATCGAATTCCAAAATGTAGAGAATGGGGGCAAATGTTTCTTCGCGCACGATGTCGGTTTGGCCAGGCATTTTCACAATGGTGGGTTCCACAAACTGTGGGCCGATGTCGGGTAGGGGGTTACCGCCGACTACCACTTCTCCCCCTTCTTTTTTGGCTTGTTCCAGGGCGCGCTGCATGGCTGTCACGGCCGTTTCCGTAGAAAGCGGCCCCATCAGCGTGTTTTCATCCAGTGGATCGCCAATGTTCACCTGCTTGTAGGCACTCGCCAGCCGGTTGGTAAGCTCGGCAGCAATCTCTTTGTGGGCGATGATACGCCGGGTGCTGGTGCAGCGCTGCCCGGCAGTGCCCACCGCGCCAAACAAAATGGCGCGCGTAGCCAAATCCAGGTCAGCGTCTTTGGCTACGATGATGGCGTTGTTGCCGCCGAGTTCTAAAATGGTGCGGCCAAAGCGGCGGGCAACCGTTTCGGCTACAATGCGGCCGGTGCGGATGGAGCCGGTGAAGGAAACGAGCGGCAGGCGCCTGTCATTGGTCATGAGCTCGCCCACGCTGCGGTCGCCCACGGTTAGCGTGAACACGCCGCTTACGCCGTGATCGGCCATTACCCGGTTGGCGATGCGCTGGATGGCAACGGCCGTTAGCGGCACCAGTTCAGACGGCTTCCACACCACCGTATCCCCGCAAACGGCGGCGATGGCTGCATTCCAGGCCCAAACGGCCGCGGGAAAGTTGAAGGCGGTGATCACGCCAATCGGCCCCAGGGGGTGCCACTGCTCATACATGCGGTGCGCCGGGCGCTCGGAGTGCATGGTGAGGCCGTAGAGCTGGCGCGAAAGGCCCACGGCAAAGTCGCAAATGTCGATCATTTCCTGCACTTCGCCAATGCCCTCGGCGCGAATTTTGCCCATTTCTAAGCTGATAAGCTCGCCCAACGGCTCTAAATTTTCGCGCAGGGCGTTGCCCAGATCGCGCACCAGCTGGCCGCGCTGGGGGGCCGGGGTGCTGCGCCAGGATTGAAAGGCGGATTTGGCGGCATCTACAGCATGGTTGTAGGCAACGGCCGTTGCGGGCCGCACGCTGGCAATCGGTTCGCCCGTCGTTGGGTTGAAAGAAACAATAGGTTCTGCATCGGACGCCGCCCAACCGTCTGGACCCGTACAAACCCCTTCATTAACCGGTTTGATCTGTAATTTTTCCAGAATTGTTTTCATAGCTGATTGCTCCTCAGTCTATATCTTCATCAATTTCGTCGATCATTTCTTTGGTTGCCTGACTATCGTCGCCTTTGGGATTCGAAGGGATTTTAACCAGCATTTGTTTACGGCCGTCTGCCACAGCAATCACCGTTTCTACATTAATGTCTTTGGAGATCAGCCCAAAGTCTTGCAGCGTCCAAATGGTGGTGATGCGGTCACTTAGATTGGGCCATTGGTCTTTGGCCCACAGGTAGCGGCGACGGCTAAACTGCCAGATCGGCTCCGGCTGTACTTGAGGCCTGTAGTTCGAATACTCCTCCCAAATTTCCTGAGACTCCGTTAGGGGAAACAAAATGCTTAACATCGCCTTTTGCACCACAGAAGCATCTCGCCCGTGTTCTTCAGATACCCAATTAATGTGATAATTGTGAATAAACGTAAAGATGCCAAAGTGAGAATAATCTTCAACATCCCGCAATATCTGCTTGCGCTGCTTAAAAGCAGCCTGGTACGTGTCTTGAAGCTCCGTGCTTGGTTCCTCAATGCGCTCGTGGTGCGCTTCTCGCACAAAAATAGTGGGGTCAAGCTTGTAAAGGTAGCAGATCAGCGTTCGAATGCGGTCTGGCCCCACGTTGAATTTGGCAAAAGCGCCTTCTTCAATTAGGTCTTCTACAGCATGCACGATGCCGCGTTGGCGAGCTTCATCATGGGCGCGTAGCAAACCCAGCTGCCGCTCCAGCTCGCTTGGTTGCAGCGGCGCCGGTGGTTTCACAATGGCAATGTCTGAGAGTCTCTTAAGGCCGCCATTGGCATTTACGAATTGAATGACGGTTAGAATAGCACCGAATATGACGATAAGTGCCAGAGCTTCTGTTTTTTGGGTGATCAGGATAACCATCATCGCATAGCTGGCAACCATACCGCGCAGGCCGGCAAACTTAAGCGATCTGGCTTCGGCCGACTTTGGTGCAATGCCTCGCTCGCGCAGGGCATCGTCGCGCACAAAAAAGACGGTGGTGCTGGTAATGACAAAGGCGCTTACAAAGCCAAAAGCATAATATGATTCAACGATTACAACTTCCCGAATAATGGGGATGAGAATTGCGGCAATAAGCCAGATAACGGCAATTCCAATGCGATCCTCTTCAAAGATGCGTGGTAGGCGACCTAAACGAGCAGCATTGGCGGCAACGGCCGCACCACCCACGTAGCCCCCTCCCTGAGCCAGTAGCAAAATAATCGCCAAAAGCGTTCCAGCTACTACTAAAAAGACCTGGCCCGGCGTATCGGCAATGACAGTATTGAGCTGACGAGAAATAGCCAGCGTAGGGGCCACTTCATCTATGAATTCTCCACGGTCAAGGTCGGCCAGCGTTTCTGGTATTTCGTGCTCCGCACTACCCAGATCTTCTTCCGCCAGCTCGGCAAACTGCATATCATACAGACGGCCCGCCGCGTCGCGATCTTGTCCAGTGACCCTGATATCACTTTCTGTAATGCCGCGCCCAAAGGTTTGTGCCGCGATAATCTCATACTCAATGAGCAGGGTGCTGTAACCTTCAGTCGCCGGTATTTTCCATTGCTGGGCGGCAAACAGCTGAACAACCCCGGTGCCAATTAAAAAGAAGGCTGCCAGCGACAGCGACGTGTTAATAACCTTCCATTTGGGCCGGGCAGCATGTTTTCCGCTGGCTGGAATGACTTCATAGCCAGAGAAGCCCAGCATTGCGCTGGACATAGACCGAAAAAAGAGTTGAAAGAAGGCGACAGTGCCAATTGCTGCAATGTCTTGCTGAGCGCGGACGACGTGTTCGGCAACGCCGCTAATTTCCAGGCGACTGACAATGCCTTCAGTTAAAAATGCCCATTCAGGATTCAAAAAGGCGGTTCCCCCGACGATGCTCAGGGCCACAATGGTGAAAAGGGTGAAGGCCCCGCCACCAATGAGAAAGATGGGCACGGCTCGTTTTGGCCCTAACGCAACCAGCACCACCATAATAAAGAAGGCATATAGTTCTGCCAGCATGATGCGGTAAGGGGCCAGCTCTGGCAAAAGTAGCATAGTCACGTCAGACGCGGAGATAGAGCTGATAATGATGGTCAGGATAGCGTCTAGAAAAAACAGACTGGTTCCAATCCAGGAAAGCCAGCGCATTCTAGGTGGGCCAATTGCTTCTACCAATGGGCCGCTGCCGCCCGCGTTCGGGCGCAAGTAGGCCCCCGCTTTGTAGGCCGGCACAATGCCCAGCAGGAGCAGGGCAGAAAGCACAATAAAGGCCAGGATGGCAATCTCATGATGTCCTGACGCCCCGTGGATGGCCAGCAAGGTTTGATATGCTGCCACACTAAATGCATCGGCAGCAATTTCAAAGATTAAGGCCAAAACGCCCAGGCCAGAGCCACCCATCAACAGCCCTTCGACCAACAGTTTGGGCAATTTTCGCTTCGCTTCTTCTCTTTCGTCTGGGTTTACATAACTTTTAAACATCTCTTTTTCTCCAAAGACTCCACTTCTGTTGACTGCCTATCAGCGGGCTGATTAGGTTATTTGAATTGTTTAAGTAGGAAGTGGGTTTGCTCCAAACAAGGGCTAATGCCTGGCCTTGCGTAAACCACAACAAGTATTTTGATAAGTCAAAAGGCTAATGGTGGTTTAGGGTCAGGAAAAGTGAAGCTTATTAACGTTGAACCTGTTCTTAAGGTCTCTTTGTGCTCCATCCAATAATAGTAATCGGCCCAAATGCCTATCGTTTTTCTGCAAAAACTTTTTGCCGATTACATAGAACAGAAAGTTCTGAATTTGATAGTTCGGCATTAATCGGATTATAGTTGATGGTGAATAGAGCGCCAATAATAGGGCCACGGCGCCAGAAGCTATTTGCGACTTTGGGTTTAATTTTACTAGACTAACTTGAACCATGAAGGTATTTTAGAAACAAATAGGTTGAAGATTGTTTACGCTCAGGAAAACAAAAGTGCTTTTAGATTGAAGCGATTTCTGAAGAGCTCTTGTTCTCCGCGTAAGGAGGAGGCGGATTTTGCACACTCAAGCGGGCAATGAGGAAATTACCCTGAGTCGAACTCTGGGCTTGTTG